>JAEURG010000214.1 GCA_016789345.1 Anaerolineales bacterium
GGCGCGGAAATTCCGCTGGGGGAATATCTGTGCGGATGGGCTTGCCGGGTAAATAGTAGAGTGAGCGAATCAAAGCGAACCTCCAAAGTGAAATGTGTCACCCTGAGGAAGCGGTTTACCGCGACCGAAGGGTCTCTACCATAGGGTTAGAGATTCTTCGCCAAAAAGCGGCTCAGAATGACATAAAACTTACAAAAAACTCAAAAATCTTAAAATTGACCTTGAAATTCCTAAACTGGTACTTGACAAAATCAATAAAATCCTTATAATTTTAACATAATCTATAATAAAACTTAATTTTCTGTAACTAAACTTAAGATTTTCAATTACTAACTGGAGAACTCATGCGACCTGCACCATCCATTTGCCCAATTTGCCAATCGAACCTTGAAGTGACTCGCCTGCATTGCACTTCTTGCGATACCTCTTTAGAAGGGCGTTTTGAAATGGGACATTTTTCAAACCTAACGCCTGAGCAACTCCATTTTATTTTTACCTTTGTGCGCGTTGAAGGAAAACTCAACCGCATGGAACAAGAACTCGATTTATCATACCCGACCATTCGCAACCGCTTGCACGAAATTATCCGCGCTTTGGGTTACGAACCCGGCAAAGATGAAACACCAGAAATTGATACAAGAACCGTTATTTCAGATTTGGAATCAGGCAAAATCAGCCCTGACCAAGCCATGCGCATGTTACGCGGTGAGGAGGAGTAAGCCATGTCTAAAACGATTTCAGCCGGGCGCACGCCCAAAATTCACATTACCCAAATTGACGGCGATTTGAGTCTGGTCGGTTGGGAAGGCGATGATATTTTAATCAAAGCCGATGACGAAGAATTGAATCTCAAACAAGATGGTGATGAAGTGACGCTTTCTTGTAAAGATGACCTTTCACTGCGCGCGCCGAAAGGCTCTAGTATTTTAATTGAAAAAATTGCTGGTGATGCATCCATTCGTGGTGTGATGGGCAATATTGAAGTAAAAGAAATTGATGGTGACTTTTCGATTCGAGATGTCAACTCAGTTGCTGTGGGTACGGTTCATGCTGACTTTAGCCTGCGTGGTGCGCGAGGAAGTTTATCTATCAAGAAAGCGGAGAGCGATGTTTCTATCCGTGATGTAGATGGAAGCGTCTCGATTGATTCTATTGCTGACGATTTAGCACTGCGCGATGCCAAAGGCAATGTGAAAGTAAACGTAGGCGAGGATGCAGTTTTATACATCAATCCGCAAGCAGGCAATTCGTATGCCATCAATGCTGGGGATGATGTTTTATTGGTCATGCCGCCGAAAGCAAATGCAACTTTAACTTTGACCGCCGACCGAATCCATGTGGATTGGCAAGGTGTAGAAGATGATAAAGATGCCACCAGTCGTGTAATCACATTAGGTGATGGCTCTGCCGACATGACCATCAGTGCAGGTGGCGACATTCGCATTTCAAATCGTTCAGATGCAGGTGACTCCGCCGAAGACTTTGGCAACTTTGCCGGTATTGGCATGGATTGGTCTGGCTTTGGTGAAAGAATCTCACGCAAAGTAGAACAAGCCACTGCCCGCGCACAAAGAAAAATTGATGAAGCCACGCGTCGCATTGAACATAAAACCCGCGATGCAGACCGACAAGGTCGTCGCTTTAAAGGTGCTTTAGAAATTGGGCGTTGGAAATGGGACTTAGGTTCAAACCCAAAAGGTGTACCCATGCCGCCAAAGCCTGGCGCATCGGATGAAGAACGTTTGGCAATTTTGAAAATGTTACAAGAGAAAAAAATCACCGCCGAAGAAGCCGAAAAATTATTGGCTTCATTAGAAGGAGGCTCGTAATGTCTGCTGAAGAACGCCAAAAGATTTTGCAATTGGTTGAAGATGGAAAAATTACAGCCGACGAGGCAATCTTATTAATTCGTGCATTGGATGAACATGAACAATCTGAAGATTGGGATTCATCTGATGAAGGAGATTGGTAATGTCTTCTGAAGAACGCCGAAAAATTTTGCAAATGGTTGCCGATGGAAAAATTAGTGCTGAAGAAGCGGCAACATTGATGCGCGCACTCGATGAAGATTCTGCTGGGGATGAACCAGAAGTCATTATGTCAGCACCAAGCCGAGGTCAAGAACGAAGCGAAGCGCCAGAAATTGATGCAGTCAAAAAACGAGCCTTTCGTTTTTCCAATGCGTTTTTGTTTACCGGAATTTTGTTCACAATTTTGAGCGCGTGGGTGATGTTTGGTATTCAACAAAATTCAGGTTTGAACTTTTGGTTTTACTGTTTCAGCATGCCACTGTTTTTAGGAATTTTGTTAATTGCTATTGGCGCAGGCAGTAAATCATCGCGTTGGTTGTATGTAAATGTGGACCGTTCGCAATCGAAAGATAAAGATGGACCACGAAAAATTTCGCTGGCATTTCCACTTCCGTTAGGTTTGGCAAGTTGGTTTATCCGCACATTTGGAAGCCGCATTGACGGTTTGAAAAATACGAATGTAGATGATGTGATACAAGCCATTGCGATGGCAAAAAATATGACCGACCCGTTAATCATTCATGTAGATGATAGTGATGACGGCGAGAAAGTTCAAGTTTTTATAGGATAAGAATTAAAACCAGAGATGAACAAAGATAAACAAAGATGCGGTGATTTTATCTCTGTGAATCTCCGTTTATCTCTGGTGAATACTAAATAGGAAAAGAATGCAAACAGTAAAAAAACAACCTTTATTAAGCGGTCTCTTGATTTTATTTCTGGTCGGTATGGTGTTTGCCAATATCGGCGGAAGTATGTATGACGGTTTATTGCCGTTATATCTCAAAGAATTAAATGCAAACATCATAGACATTGGTTTATTTTTCACCTTGTCATCCGTAGTGCCGTTGCTATTACAAATTTTAGGCGGCTGGGTTTCAGATTCGCTTGGTCGTTTACGCGCCATTGCCATTGGAAGTGTATTTGGGACGATAGCATTCGTTCCTTTGATATTGGCAGATACCTGGCAATGGCTATTGTTAGCAACTGCTATTGGCGCTGTGGCGCGTTCATTAGTTGGTCCAAGTTTTGATGCATTCATTGCTGAACATTCCAGCGAACAAAATCGCGGAAAAGTGTATGGCATTTCACAAGCGATATTTATGATTGTGATGGTAGTCGGTCCTCCACTTGGCGGTTTATTAACGGGCGCGTATGGTTTCAAGTTAATGTTACTGATTGCTGGCATATTTTATTTCATCGCCATGATTATTCGTTTGAGCATGGCACGCGAAGCGGCAAAAACATCAAAAGCCAATACCGAAAAATTAACACTTAAGAACTTGACATCAAATCTATGGACAATGGCTGGATTAGTTTTCTCCGGCGGATTAATCACTTGGATGTTAATCACCGATGGCTTGCGCGATGTTTCCTTCCAATTTTCTGGAAATTTATTCCCAGTCTACATGCAAGAAATCGGCGGGCTCACGTATCAACAAATCGGCTGGGTCACTTCGATGTTCGGCATTTTTATGATGCTCAGCACGATTCCTGGTGGCTGGCTTTCCGATAAGATGGGAGAACGCTTCCCAATTGCCCTCGGCATGGTTCTGCTTTCAGCGGCATTATTTATCCTGATTAATATTCCGCAAACTGTTGCGTCTCAATGGCTTTATTATGTCGGTTGGGCGGTAGCAGGTTTAGGCGCAGGCATTTCAGGTCCCGCATATCAATCACTGATTAGCAAAGCAGTTCCCAAAGAACAACGCGGACTTGCTTTTGGTTTGTTTAGCACAAGTTTAGGTGTTGTTTCGTTGCCCGCTCCATGGATTGGTTCTCAATTATGGGAAAACTTTGGTCCGACCTTTCCGTTTATGATTACAGCAAGCGTCATCTTGCTTTCGGTTATTCCAATTTGGTTAAAGTTCAAATTACCAAAAGATAATTCTTCAGATACGCCAGTTATTGAAGAATTGAAAGAAGAAAAAGTACCTGCTACACCGTAGTTAGATTAAGACAGGCAATCATGGAAAGGAGTTTTACAAAAAATGGCGAACACAGAAGAACGAATGAAAATTTTGAAGTTAATTGAAGAAGGCAAAATTAGTGCAGAGGAAGGCGCGAAGTT
>JAEURG010000221.1 GCA_016789345.1 Anaerolineales bacterium
CGACGGTCTAACATGCTAAACATTTTTTCATTTTGTGAAAGCAAATGTTTATTTTTTTCAAGCGCACTACTTAACTGACGAATATTGCCTTCGAGTCTTTCAACTAATTCTTGTTGATAGGCTTGCAAATATCTTTCAGCATGTTCAAGTTTTTCAACTTTGCCATGAAAATATTCATCAATTAGTTTTTCAAAATCATCATCAATTGGTTTTGCAATAAAACCCACTGCCCCAGCCGCAAGCGCACGCTCACGCGCGCCTTTTGATGTATCTCCTGAAATAATGACAATCGGCGTGTATGGCAACATTTTTTTCAAGCGCGTTGCCACTTCACTACCTGTCATTTGAGGCAAGTTATGGTCAAGCAAAATTAAATTTGGTTGTGTTTCTTCTGCTAATTGCAAACCGTCTAGCGGATTCGATGCCTCTAAGACAACATATTTTTCTGCCAACAAACGCCGCACCAGCGAACGAGATTCTTCACTGTCTTCAATATATAAAACTTGCGGGAGTTTGCGAATATCAGTCATTTCAATTTATGCTTTTGATTTCGGTGGTCGAGTAGCCGTGCTCTTGTTTTTGCGGCGTATCGAGACCACATTTTTTGATTGATGATTTTCTCTTGGGTCTAAAGTTTTTTGCGTTTCGAGTCTTTTTTGGACAATTTTACCAACCGCCTCTGCCGTGATGGGAGACTCGTTCATCACGCGGATAAAGTCTGCTCGGGGAAGCAAAACTAATTCTACGGGTTTATTTCCTGCACGAACATTCGCAATCGCTTTGCCGCCGCGCAGTAATTCCATCTCACCAAAGAATTCGTCTTTGCCTAACTTTGAAATAATGGTTTCATTATTTCTATTTTGCAAAACCACTTCTACTTCACCTGAACGAATCATAAAGAAATAATCTACATGCTCATCACGTGATAGTATTGTCTCACGCGGCTGATAGATTTTCGTCTCAGCCAATTTCGTAAACTCCAGCATGTGACGATGCCTAAGTTGTGGCAATGACCTTGAAATGGTTTCATTAATCAATTCACCATCTGAAATGATAATGTTGCGATGTGTGCGTGACGTTAAGGATGGGTCATGTGTCACCATCACAATCGTTTTGCCTTGAGCAACAAAATGCTCAATTAATCCAATAATTGTATCGGCTGACTTGGTATCTAAATTTCCTGTCGGTTCGTCAGCGATTAATAATGGAGGGTCACATGCCATAGCACGCGCAATCGCCGCCAATTGTTGTTGACCTGTGGAAACTAAGACTGGTAATTTATTTGCAAATTTTTCTAAACCAACTAATTTCAATAAATCCATAGCACGATTTGGGCGTTCATCAAAATCGTACATGTTCACATAATCCATTGGGAGCATGACGTTTTCAAGCAAAGTCAACATCGGAAGTAATTGAAAAAATTGAAAGACAATGCCTAAGTTTTTTCCACGCCATTTTGAGCGCGTGCTTTCATTGACTCCATCATAAATATCTGTACCATTGACAATGACTTGCCCTTCGGTGGGATGGTCAATTCCTGTAATCATGTTTAATAGTGTAGATTTACCACTGCCAGATTTACCAACGATGGAAACAAATTGTCCACGATTGATGGTGAGGTCTATTCCTTTTAATACAGTAAATTCCCCAGCCGCGTTGGAGAAGCGTTTGACGAGTCCACGAAGTTCAATCATAGAATCTGTTGACGAAGCAGAATCAAGTATCCCCGAGGTGAGAGGCGGTGATTGAATCATTTGCGCCTCCGCATCATGGTTTTATCAAATGCAGGTTCAAGTTCTGCTTCGAGGATTTCACCATCTTGCATGGTTAAACTGCGAGAAAATTTTCCAGTCAAACTTATATCATGCGTAACCATGATGATAGTTTTATTTTTTTCGTAAACAAGTTTTGAAAATAAATCAAAAATAATATCGGCAGTGACAGAATCTAAACTGCCTGTTGGTTCATCGGCTACTAAAACTTCAGGGTCATTGGCAAGTGCGCGCGCGATGGCAACACGCTGTTGTTGACCACCCGAAATAAACGCAGGCAATTTATTGGCATGTTCTTCGAGTTCAACCATTTTCAACAATTCCATAGCACGTTCTTTTGATTCACGCGGTTTGAAATTTTCTGCTAAGTCCATCGGTAAAGTAATATTTTCAATCAAAGTTAACATCGGCAACAATTGAAACGATTGATACACCACGCCCATTGTTTTGCCTCGCCAATGCGCGCGTTGGTCTTCGGTCATATCATGCACAGAAATATTTTTTACAAATACATCGCCACTTGATAACGTATCAACACCATTTATCATATTTAACAAAGTTGATTTTCCCGCACCAGATTTTCCGACTACGCCTAAAAATTCACCAGCCTGCACTTGCAAGTTGATATTTTTTAATGCGATAAAATCCCCCGCCGCAGTGGAATATGTCTTGTTAACATTTCGCAATTCGAGAATGGTCATATAAAAATATTTTACCCCTTTTGTGCAATTTGGCGCAAAGGACTTATTTACAACTTACTTTCAGTTTACTGCAAACAGCCAATCAAACTTTTCACAGCCCCTTGTGGCTCTATTTCGGTCAATGCCAAAATGGGGAAAATGCCAACAGAATAAACAACTTTCAAATTTTGATTCAGCAAACTTTTGGGGATGAATCCAATTGCATTTGGATTTTCTTCCAGCATCTGAATCATGATGTTTGGATTCGGTGCTACTTTTGCAAACGATGAGACGCTTCTTCCTTGCATTGCAGTTTGGTCAAATACCCTCTGCATCTCGCTATCTGACGAATAAACCCAAATATTTTCTCCGCTTGCAAAGAGATTCTGTGCTTCACTTAATGAAAGCGTTTGTAATTCGCCTTGTGAGTTTGTGGCAACAATAATCTCTTCTTCACCGATTTGATAAGCAAAATCCAATAAAATATCTGGCTCACCAAATTGAAAACGGGTTTCAGGTTCTTGGTCAGTGACTTTCAAAATAATGGACAAGTCATTTGCACAAGCATACACTTCATTCATTTGAAATTCTATAAATGGAGAATAGTTAATAGTGACAATCTGTGTTTGTGATGTTGGTTGTGGTGGAGAGCAAGAGATAAGGAAAGAGGAAAGAAGAAAGAAAAAAAGGAATATATCACCCCTTCGCGGTTTGGTTGTTTTTTTAATTGTGGAGTCTATAATCATTTCACTCCTTCGGAGTTTTTTCTTTTCTACTCGCCACTTTCTACTTTCCAAACTTCTTTCCTCTTTCCTCTTTCATCGCAATTACCATTTTCTTAATAATTTCGAAATCAATTTAATTCTTTCATCCAAACTATTTTCAAAAATAAATTCTCGTTCTGAATGATAGCCTTCACCCACTGCTCCCATGCCATCCAATACAGGGATTCCTAACGGCGCAACAAAATTTCCATCCGAGCCACCACCTGAACCGCCTGCTTTCAAGTCCATGCCAATTTCTTTTGCAATTACTTTTGCTTTTGCAAATGTTTTTTCCATTGTTGAATCAAAAGGCATGGGTGGACGATTCAAGCCGCCCGTAATATGAAGCGATGTTCCATTTAAAACTGGTTTTAGTTTATTCATTTCAGATTCGAGTCGCTCCCATTCACCCGGTTGCATCACACGCACATCTACTTGAATCGTACATTCTTCAGGCACAACATTTGAAACTGTACCACCATTAATGACACCAACATTTAACGTAGTTTGTTTTGAATAATCAGTTAACTTTTGAATTGCAATAACTTGATGCGCCATTTCTTCAATTGCATTGCGACCCTTTTCATGGTCACCGCCTGCATGGGAAGCAATGCCTTTTGTCTTCACCCAAAATTCGCCAACACCTTTACGCCATGTTTTCAGCGAGCCATCCACCAAAGCGGATTCCATCACCAATACCAATTCAGATTCTTTAGAAAGTTTTTCAATTAGCTCTCGTGATGTTTCACTAGCAATCTCTTCATCGGATGTGCATAGTAAAGTGACAGGTCGCTTCATTCCGTTTTTAATTGCATCTTCAATCGCGCCTAAGGCAATTACAATGCCTGCCTTCATATCCAATGTGCCTGGACCGAAAATTTTACCGTCCGCTTCACGATATGGCATTTTATGGATTGTATCTAATGGAAAGACTGTATCCAAATGACATAAAAATAAGATGGGTTGCATGGTTAATGTTGAAGGTTGAAAGCGAGCAATGACATGATTCCCTGTTTCGGCATTTTTTATCGCTTCAACATTCGCGCCAAGTTTTTTCGCTTCTTCCATAACAATTGATGCGACTCGATTTACTGCATCTTTATCATGTGACGGAGATTCTGTTTCGACAAGAAGTTTGAGGAGGTGTTTTAAGTTCATAGGGAATAGTGAATAATAATTAGTGAATAGTAATCAGTGAGCAGTAATCGGTTTAACGAATTAATAAAACAATGACACCTACAATTAAACAATAAACTGAAAAAAGATAAAGCGAGTTGTTTCGTAAATAATTCAACAACCACTTAATAGATATCCACCCGACAATTGCGGATGTAATAAAACCCGTCACTAATATGGGCATAAACTCTGTGGTGTTTGGCAATAATATCACTTCAATTGATTCATAAACACCAGCCGCTAACAAAATCGGTGCGGACATTAAAAATGCAAACCGCGCCGCAGAAGGTCTGTCAAAGCCGCGGAACATGCCACCAGCCATCGTAGAGCCAGAACGAGATGCACCGGGGAAAATGGCTAGTACTTGAAATAATCCAACAGTCAACGCATCTAACCAAGTCGCGGATTCAAGCGTGCGATTCTTTTTATCAAAATATTCTACAAATGCAAGCAATAATGCTGTAAAAAGTAAACGTATCCCAGCCCACAGCAAAGAATCAGCAGACATTTGCTTGACAAAGTTTTGTAATAAAAATCCAGCAACCAAAGCGGGGATGGTAGCGACAATGATTAACCAGCCGAGACGTGAATAAAAATTCTCAAATGGCTTTCTATTTTTTATGCCCAACAAAAATGCTTTAATAATTTGCCAAATATCTTTCCAAAAGAAAGCCAGCATGGCAAGCACAGTGCCAAGTTGGATGATGACAGTAAAAGCAAATAGTCTTTTTTCATCCGAAACACCTAATAAGTCACTTGCAATAAACAAGTGAGCTGTGGATGAAACAGGGATAAATTCAGTTAGCCCTTGAATAGTCCCTAATATAACCGCTTGTAAAATTGTGATTGTACTCATATCTACTTGATTGTAACGGATGTCTATTTCGATTAGGATAACAAGATATTAATCAAAATAAATAAAATTTTAACTATAAATAGAAGAGGTGTATAATATTTTATTCAAAAGAGGAGCACAGCGCATGATGAATATACTCAAAAAAATAAATTTGCCAAATAAAGCTATTAAATTCTTAATCTTCTTACTAGCAGGGGACTTATTTTATATTTTGTTACATCTTATCCATAAAGGGGCAAGGCATTTTGATTTATTTACATTGATACGAGAAAATTTAGCCTTTGCGTTGTATGTGGATTTAAGTTTAGGCGAATCTTTTCAATATCTTAAAGAGTATTGGATTCTTCTCATTTTTGTGTGGTTAATTTTCAAGCATAAAAAGTATTTCTTTGCAGGTTGGGCTTTATTATTTTTATATTTCTTATTAGACGACATGCTAAGTTTCCATGAAGGCTTGGCAACCTTTGTCTTGCAATCCTTCAATATTGACCCATTTTATATTATTGCTGGAGAACTGCGTTATCAGGATTATGGAGAATTAGGTGTTTCTGTATTTTTTGGAATTATCCTAATTTCAATGATAGGTATCGCCTATTGGCGTAGCACAAAAGAAGTAAGGACAATATTTCATTATCTATTCGGTTGTCTTCTTTTAATTGCGTTCTTTGGTGTGGTTAATGATTTTGCAAACCGCCTTTTTCCTGAAGAAGGAAATAAAGTCATTTATGAACTCACAAGATTAATAGAAGACGGTGGCGAAATGATTGCAATGAGCATTGCTTGTTGGTATGCTTATACCCTCACTGAGCCAGAAGACCCTAAATCTATTGAAGCTTCATAAAAAAACAAAAAGCCAGTTTTGAAATCAAAACTGGCTTTTTTATTTAACCACTATAATTAAAAATATGCCCCGCACCATTTTGCACCTTGACCTTGATGCCTTTTACTGTTCAGTAGAAGAAGTTGAAAATCCTGAATTAAAAGGTAAGCCATTTGCCGTTGGTGGAAAACCTAATGAACGCGGCGTGGTGGCTTCGTGTTCGTATGCGGCGCGGGCGATGGGCGTTCGTAGTGCAATGCCGATGTCTAAAGCAATTCAACTTTGCAGAGATTTAATTATCGTTTCAGGGCGACATAGATTGTATGGTGAATATTCAGAACGAGTGATGAATAAGTTAAGAAATTTGACTCCACTGGTAGAACAAATTTCTATAGACGAAGCCTTTCTTGATATTTCAAATTTAGATGAAGAGCCAACCCGCCTCGCGCTTGACCTGCAAGCGGATATACGAGTGGAACTTCAACTTCCCTCCAGCATTGGCATTGCATCCAACAAACTCGTTGCTAAAATTGCAACCGAGGTTGGCAAAAAAAGTAACAAGATAAAAGATATGCCTCCGTTTGGATTCACAATTGTCAGGCATGGAAAAGAAGCGGAGTTTTTATCTTCTTTATCAGCAGATATGCTTTGGGGAGTCGGTCCAAAAACATTTGCGAGATTATCTGAACTTGGAATCAAAACGATTGGTGATATTGCACAATGGCCCCAAAAAGAATTAATCAATTTATTTGGTGAACATGGAAAAGATTTATGGTTACATGCGCAAGGCATTGATGACCGCCCGATTGTGACAGAATACGAAACAAAATCAGTAAGTCAAGAAACGACCTTCAATGTGGATATTAGTGATGAAAAAAGTTTGGAGAAAACTTTGCATGAACAGTCATTTGATGTTGCAAAACAATTAAAGAAAAGTGATTTAGCTGGCAAAACTGTCAAAATAAAAATTCGTTGGACTGATTTCACAACATTGACAAGACAACTCACTTTACCAACTTCAACCAATGATGGTGATGAAATTTATCAAGCGGCAGTAAAATTGATGAAAGCCGTGCGAAAACCAAATCAGGCTGTGAGGTTGATTGGGGTTGGCGTAAGCGGAATTGGCGCACCGATTCGTCAATTGGGTTTGTGGGATATTAGTGATTAAGTAAATAGTAAACGAGGAAAAATGAAAACTCTTGAACTTAAAAAACAATTCAAACATTTGTACCAACCATCCGCAAAGAAGATTGAGGCGGTGCAAGTTCCAAATCTACAATTTGCGATGATTGATGGTCAAATTGAAAAAGGGTCTGAGCCTGGGAAATCTCCACGTTTTGCACAAGCAACACAAACTTTATATAGCCTATGTTACACGTTGAAATTTATGTTTAAGAAACGTGAGAAAAATGCAATTGATTATCCAGTCATGCCGTTAGAAGGTTTATGGGGAGTAACCGATGAAAAATTTGACATCACCATAAAAGACAATTGGACATATACATTGATGATTATGCAACCAGAAGTTGTGACGAAAGAAATCTTTGAAGAAGCACGCGAAAATGTTAGAAAGAAAAAAGGCGATAGTGAATTGCTTAATAAAGTGAGACTTGAATATTTTGAAGAAGGTTTATGTGTGCAAACCATGCACATCGGACCTTATGCTACTGAGCCTGCTACAATGGAACGAATGAAAGCATTTATGCAAGACAATGCTTTGTTTGATAATGTTGGTCCGAATGGTTTGCATCATGAAATTTATATCAGTGACCCACGTAAAGCAAAGCCTGAAAAGATGAAAACGGTATTGAGACATCCTGTTGGGAAATTGAAAGTGTAGATAAGTAAACAGGTAGACATGGAAAGAAGAAAGAGGAAATAATGAATTGTTTTTATCATGCTGAAAAATCTGCCATTGGAATTTGTAAATACTGCAATCGCGGATTATGCTCAGAATGTGCAACTGTGATTGATGATGTCATTGCTTGCAAAAATCGTCATGAAAGTGAAGTTCATCAACTAGAACAACTCACTGCTAGAAATTTATTTCAATCCAAACGGGTTGGCGGAAACTATATGAGAAATGCTGTTTTTTATGGCTTGGTCAGCGTGGCGTTTATCGGCTTCGGGTGGTGGACGTTGCAATGGCTAGGTCTGCAAGCGGTGTTGTTCATTGTGCTTGGTGTCTTTCTTTTATATGCGGCAGGTGCTAATTATTTTGAAGCGAGAAAGTATAAATGAACGAATATCTTGAAAGTAGAAAATTAAAATGCTTAGATGGATTACATTATTCTTTTGAGATAATGAAATTAAATTATATCGATCTTTATGATAGATGTATCCAAATACAAGAAAACCAAGAGAACATTATTAGAGTCTTATCTCAATGTTGGTTAATAGTTGACATGATACATAGAGTAAGAGAAATTTCACAGTCAATTCCAAGCTTGAATAAAAAGAATAATGAGTTACAAGAATTTATTTTTCAAACAAAATCAATAGAAGATTGTAGACACTATATTCAACATTTACGCGAAGAATTATCAAAATCACCTCCTAGCTTATTTCCAGTTTGGGGTTCTCTTTCTTGGGTAGATCCAAATGATAGTTCAAACTGCTTCATTGCGGTTTTTGGAGCAATAAATAAAGGTATCAATTATAGTTCTTGTGTTTATGACAATTTAGAAAAAAGATGGGTTAGTAAAGTTACTCTTGGAGTTGAAAACCTATCCCTAAATTTTGACCCTCTTTACGAATCAGCAATAAAATTTAAGGATTTTATTATTCCTTGGCTTATAGAAAATAGTTCTGTAAATCTTAAAATCAAGAAGGAAATTCCTATATTTTCTGTAAAATTTATTGTTTAAAGTAGCTAATCTGCAACCCTTTTCGTTTGCTTGCGTAAAGCAAGTAGATAAAACGAAAGGAGTCAAAATGACTGAATATAAAACTCTCACACGCAGTAAATCCAACCGCATGATTGCAGGTGTATGTGCTGGGCTGGGCGATTATCTCAACATTGACCCAACCATTGTCCGCTTGTTATTTGTGCTGGGGTTCTTCACCTTCAACGGTGCGATGTTATTGGTGTATCTCATCATGGCAATTGTTACGCCAGAAGGATAAAAATACGTTATCAAGTTTACAGGTTTGAACGTTCAAACGTTTAAACCTGTAAACTTTTAAACATGGTTTCATCGTGCCAACGATAAAAAGACATCTTCGAGAGTCGCCTCTCCCCTCTCAATTTTTTCGACTTGAATATTTTTTTCGATTAATAGATTTTGCAACGCTTCTTTCTTGACACTTCGACTGCGCTCAGTGCGAGCCTGAGAACTGATGACTCTCAAATGGTCGCCTGCTAACCCGACTCTTTCGACGCCATCTATTTCATTCAAAATATCTAATCCCTGTTCAAGTGGATGCGCATACACTTCCCAAACATCACCTGTGATAATTTTTTGTTTCAAATTGGTTGGAGTATCCATTGCCAATAATTTTCCATCACTCATCACAGCGACTCGTTCACAATATTCGGCTTCATCCATGTAATGTGTCGTGACTAAGATTGTCACACCTTGTTCTGCAAGACTATAAATTAAATCCCAGAATGCACGGCGAGCAGTGGGGTCAACACCTGAAGTGGGTTCATCCAAAAATAATAATTTCGGTTCATGGACTAATGCAATGGCTAAAGATAATCTTTGTCGCCAACCAGTGGAGAGAGATTTTGTCAGTGTATGTTCATGCCCATTAAGACCAACCAAGTTGAGGGTATGTTTGATGCGTTCTTTATCATGAATACCGTATACACCAGCATAAAATGTCAAGTTTTCAAGCGTGGTTAAATCATCATAAATCGCAAACTTTTGAGACATATACCCCACCCGCAAACGAATCTCTTCACTTTGTTTGGCAATGTCATAACCCAACACTGTTGCTTTGCCATCAGATGGTTTTAACAAACCAAGCAACATGCGAATGGTTGTTGTTTTACCCGAACCGTTGGGACCAAGATAACCAACAATTTCGCCAGCACGAACATCAAAGTTGATATGGTCAACGGCAATGAAATCACCGAAGCGACGTGTTAAATTTTGAACAGAAATGACAGGCTCATTCATGATTAAACTCAGTCAACAAAATAAATATATCTTCTAAATTCGGCGGAATGACTCTCAAACTAGTTAATTTTGCATTTTGAGATTCGATTTGTTTTCCTAATCTTGAAATCACTTTTTGCGATGTTCCATCTTTCACACGCAAATGTAATTTATCTCCAAATGCGGCAACTTCTTCAATATCAGCATCTTGCATAGAAATATTTTTTAATTCATGCAAGGGTTCACCACGTAGTTCAAGAATTCGGTCATTGAGTTGCTTGCGCAAATTCGATGGCGTATCCTCAGCAATAATTTTTCCTGCTTTCATAAATCCAACTCGATGACAACGTGATGCTTCGTCCATGTATGGTGTGGAAATAATTACAGAGACTCCCTCACCCCTAGCCCCTCTCCCAGAATCGGGAGAGGGGGATGAAACCAACTTAATAACCAATTGCCAAAAATCTTGACGAGTGACGGGGTCAACGCCTGTTGTTGGTTCATCAAGCAATAACAATCGTGGACGAGTGACTAATGCAGATGCTAAGCCTAATTTTTGTTTCATGCCGCCAGAAAGTTGACCTGCTCGTCTGTCTTTGAATTTATCTAAGCCAACGAATTCTAAAATTTCCATTGAACGAGGAAGCCATTCGGATGAAGATAATCCGCGAATTTCGGCGAAGAAACGAATATTTTCTAGCACAGTTAAATCTTCGTATAAAGAAAATCGTTGTGATAAATATCCAATTTGTGAACGCGCATTCTCAACTTCTTTTAATACATCATATCCACAAACATTAATTGTTCCTTCGGTTGGCAATAATGCACCTACTAACATTCGCATTGTTGTCGTTTTGCCTGCGCCATCTGAACCAACAAGTCCATAAATTTCGCCAGATTTTATTTTTAATGTCACACCGTTTACGGCATGAACATCATTAAATGATTTGTGTAAATTTTCTGCATGAACTAAGTATTCATTCATAATTTTTTGTTTGCCTATAACTTGAGGGCGAGGAAACCTCGCCCCTACCATTCACTATTCACTAAAAACAACATCTGCTGGCATACCGATTTTTAATTTTCCATCAATATTGTCAACTTTTAATTTGATGGCATAAAAAGTAGAACTGCGTCCTTCTACAGTTTGCACATTGCGTGGTGTAAATTCTGCTTGGTTTGAAATCCAAATCACAGTGGCGGTAAATGTTTCATCAGGAAAAGAATCAACTTTCACCGTTGCGGTTTGCCCCAAAGAAATTTTTCCATAAAGATTTTCTGGCACATAAACTGTAATTGTGATTTGACTCAAATCAGCCATCGTCAATGCTGTGCCACCTGTTTGGATAAATTCACCAGGCTCGACATTGCGAGTCAAGATGACTCCATCTATTGGTGCGACGATATTTAATTTTGACATTTGCGCTTCAATTAGACTTAGATTTGCTTCTGCTTGTTCAACAGTTGTCTTGGCTTGATTCAATGCTTGCGCGGCGGAATCGATTGTCGGAGAATAAGTACCAGTTTGTAAGGCTAGTAAACGTGTATATGCAGCATTATATCTTTGCCTTGCCACTGTTACTTGTGCGCGTGCATATTCAATATCTTCTGCCATTTCTTCATCAATTAGATTATCGAATACTTCTTGAGCATCTTCTAATTCAGTTTTTGCAATTTCATATTGGTCATTAGCAGCTTCTAAAAACTCGCCACTGCTTGGTGTTCTCTCGGCTTGTTCTTTTACATCTTGCGCTGTTAAAAATGCAGCCTGCCTCAAAGCAAGTATATATATTGCATTATTAAGTTCATCATTAGAGCGGTTTTCTAAAACTTCATTTAAGTTCGCTCCTGCTTCTAAAGATTCAGTAAGAGCATTCTCCATATCTGCTCTGGTAGCATTCATTAATTCGTCATGATCAAAATACCAATTCGGCTGATTAAACTCAGTAGATGAATTTGTTTGCCAAATTTGTGGGTATTGAATAAATTCAAATGCAATAGCGGCTTCAACAGTTTGGTTATATTTCAGTTGAGCAGAAGCAAGGGCGGCGTTGGCAGAATCAAGTTGGGATTGAGCAACGGCATATTGGGCAGTCAACAAGTTTGGGTCAAGCGAAAGAAGCGTTGAATCTTTTGTTATCTCATCGCCTTCGCTGACATTTACATCAACAACTTTGCCAGCAATTTCAGGCGAGATGTTTACAATCACAGCTTCGATAGAACCAGATGCAGTGATTGAATCCGTTTCATTTTGATTGAGCGAACGAAATCCAAAAAAGATAAGTGCGCCAACGATGGCGAGAATTAAGATACGAACAGGAATTGGGGGAAGTTTATGTTGCATTTTATATCTCCGTTAATCTAATCTTTTTCTAAAACGTAATGCGGCAAGAGTCATAATGACCAAACCGAAAATTGTGAGTGCGATGACTTCGCCTTGAATGGCTTCAATACCCACGCCTTTCAAAAGCAATGAACGAATGACGACGAGAAAATATCGAAGTGGAATTGCATAAGAAACAATTTGTAAAAATTGTGGCATG
>JAEURG010000245.1 GCA_016789345.1 Anaerolineales bacterium
TACCAAGCAAAAATATTTGTACGTGAACCATCTGAGATTAATTGTGTGAGAGAGGATTGCTCCACTGCTAGAAATGGTCCAATCTCTTTATCACTTGGGCTGATGACTCCGATAATAGCGGCGAGTGTCAAAAAAAATAAAATGCTTGTAAAAATAAAAACAAGTCCTGCAAAAAACATCAACAATGCGCCGATGATTAATGTTTTTTTTCTACCGAAGCGGTCTGCGCGAGTCGTTAACCATAGCGAAATGAAAGCATCCCCTGCTAACGTCAATGTAAATAACAAACCGATTTGTTTTTCTGAAAACCCTGCTTCAGTAAGGTAGAGAACAAGAATAATGGAAAGGAACCCATAACAAAACATGCGGATGATGCGGGTTGCGAAGAGGAGATAAATATCTCTGGACATTTTAGAAAAATATTAACCCTAACAAGCCTGCCCCCAAAACAACCCAAGCAGTTGACCATTTTGATTTGGAAGCAAATAGAATGATAAGGGCAAGGGAAAATATAGTGAAAGAATTCATTTCTAAAATGGTTTCGTTCAAAATGCCTAAAGCGGTGACAGAAATTAAACCAATCACACCCGCTGTGATTCCATCTAAGAAGGCATGAATGGATTTGTTTTCTGTTAATTTCTCTAAATATTCATGCCCAATCATGGTGAAGGAAAAGGCTGGGGCGAAGACTCCGATGGTCATTGCAATCGCTCCAAATGCACCACCGCCAATGTAACCGACGAAAGTTGAGAAAATAATCAATGGTGCAGGTAATAACCCTGATAGTGCCAACCCATCTAAAAATTGAGCATTGGTCATCCAACGTCCAACTTCAACAGCATCATGTTGAATAAATGGAATGGCTGTGTATGCGCCGCCGAAAGTTAATAGTCCAGCACGAAGACCAGAGAAAAGGAGAATTAGTAGATTGGGAGAATTGGTTGATGTGAATTGGGAATCGGGAGTCGTTTGTGATTCGGGAGAAATGTTCAAGAGAAAATAAATGTTGATTGAAACAGAAACAAGTATTAGTATGAAAGCGAGGCGATGATTTTGTCGTGTTGCAAATGTAAAAATGAATCCTGAAATCAAAAGTGTGATTAAGAAATTTACATCTAACAATTGAGCAATGAATGCAAGAATCGCAATCGTCCAAAGCCATTTGTTTTCATGAAGTGCATGGCTTCCGATGCGATGAACCGCGCGAATAATCAATGCGGCAACAGCGGGTTGCATGCCAAGAAAAGCGGATTGAAAAAGTTGAGATGTAATTCCATAACTGACATAAAACCATGAAAGCGCGAACATGAGCGTGAAGCCCGGAAGCATGAAGCCAAGACCAGCCAGCAATGCGCCAATGCGACCGCGTGCAATCATGCCAAAGTAAACACAAAGTTCATGCGCTTCGGGTCCAGGCAAGGCTTGATACACTGCAAGCACGCGATTAAATTTTTCTGATGAAATCCATTTTTCATCTTCAACGAGTTCTTGGCGAATCATCGCGATTTGTGAAACAGGTCCGCCCCATGCGAGGAATCCAAAGCGAAGAAATTTTAAGAAGAGTTGGAGGAGGGAGATTTGCAAGGTTTTATAGGCATTTCTAGGCAAATTCTAAGGAAATTCAGTGAATCTTGTTATATAATTATTCTAGAACGCCATCAAACCTGAAAACCGTAATGATGTTACGGAAACTCTTTAAGAGTAGCCCGCAAGGGCGTAGGGTTTGAGGCGTTTTATTTTTTAGCAGGATTTCGAAAATGAAAATGCCAAATTGAAAAATGGCGTTGACTTCGGGGCGTAGGCTGTTGAAGATTTATCAAACCTGCTTTTTTTGCAATATACTCAGCTAATAAAACTTTACTCCTTTTGGCAACAGTCCTAGTATGTGCGCCATTCATTTGATAGCCAATTGCACCCATTAGTACATCGGCTACTTGAATAAAATTACTAGATTTTGAATCTAATGCTTGAACATTTTTAATCGGTGCAGTAGGAAGGTTATATTTTTTCTTTAAACCATTATTTAGTATTGCGGCTAAAGTAGATAATTTATATTTTGAAGTATTCCGATAATCCAAATAAATAATAGCTTGGTCATCGGGTTTAAGGTAATCTCCAAAACTATGTAATAAAAATTGATACATCATTTTGTAAAAGCCTAACTCGGAATCACTTTTATTATATCGGCGATTATCTATTTCTTGAGTATCCACCACAATTGATTTGAAATGAAAAGCACGATTGACACTAAAAAACAAATCAATCAGTGCAGAGTATTCATTTAGTTTTTGGTCAGAAACTTTTGTCCATTTTAATTCACTAAGCATTTTATTGCTTTGACGATATAAATTCATAGTTTGAAGAAACAACTCTTCATTTTCACGCACAGTAATTAAACCACCAATCACCATATAGCGATCTGCGGTTTGGCGTGACTCATCACAATAGATGTGTAAAAATCTACCAGCCATTGTTTCCTAAATTAATTATAGCATCATCAACTGTTTTAAGATTTCAATCGTTTCATTTTTTCCGCCGCCGCCATTTTCACCACCAGGTCCCACACATGATGGGCAACCATCTTTACATTCACATTGAGTTACTAATTCATAAGCACGAGCAATTAACTCGTCATGTATTTCAAAAAGTTTTTGGCTGAAGCCAATGCCTGCGGGAACCAAATCATAAAGAACGATAGACGGTAGACCGTTGACCGTACCAGCGGGGTCTGTATGAGTTCCTAAATCACGGTTATCACACATCAAAAATAATGGCGCGAGATTTCCCAACACAAATCCCAATCCAGCCAATCCACTTCGCATGCGAACATTTTGTTCCACTTTATGATGACAACTATGACAAAGTGTTGTTAAATTTTCTAAACGATTTGCTTCTTCAACAGATGTGAATGCGCGAAATGGAGTTTTGTGATGCACATCATGTTGGCGATTAATTTCTTTCGCGCCGCATACCTGACATGTAAATTGGTCTCTGGTTCTGACAGTTTCTCTTATCTTTTGCCAGTTTGGTCCATAGTCGTTTGGGTCATTTGTCCAAACACCAGATTCTCTCAAATGATTTAATGTTTGTTCAGATAAAGTTAACCAATATCCAGTTGTCTGCAATTCGGATGGAGGTAAATCTAACGGTTCTTGATCGAGATTTTCATTCGTAAACCATCTTATTTTTCTAAAGCCAACCACTTGCGTTGTAACTTGAATTTCGCCATAACCTACTTGTCCCCCTCTCCTTTCAGGAGAGGGGCTAGGGGTGAGGTCAGATAATACTTGAATTTCAGATTGTTGTTGTGCTTCGGTGTAATAATCCAAACCAACGGGCACAAGTTGAGCATTGTGATTCTCAAGATTCAATTCTTGCACAAAATACTGTTGGGCTTCGTGCATATAAATCGCGCCAGGATGAATCATCCAATGAGCAGATTCACCGTCCACAGTTCCTATGGTTATAGGTTTTCCATCTAAATCAGTGGATGTCAAAACAAAACTTTGTGGCGAAGCAGACCGCAAAGAAATATTCGCGGCGGGATATTGGTCTTTCATCCAATAATATTTTTCATTGGATAAATGTGATTCTTGATTAGAAACTAAAAATTGTAAATATTCTTCAATCAACTCCCAAGATAATGAACCAAATGATTCTTGTGTTTGAAAGGGCAATTCAAACATGGCGCATCTTAAATGCTCTAACAAAATCAACAAATGATTTGGATTCACCAATGCTTGTTCAGGAGAACGTCCAAAAAAATATTCGGGGTGATGTGCAAGGAATTGGTCAAGCGGGTTTGGGGATGCAACCAAAATTGAAACCGCTGGGTCATCTCCACGACCTGCACGACCCGCTTGTTGCCTTGCACTCGCAATCGTACCTGGATAACCCACTAAAATCGCCGCGCCGAGTCCGCCAATGTCAATGCCGAGTTCAAGTGCAGTAGTTGCAACAACAGTTTTGACGCTGCCATCTCTTAATCCCTGTTCGATTTCACGTCTTTGAGTTGGGAGATAGCCACTTCGATAGCCGCGAATGGGAGAAATGGAATTCGGGAGTCGGGAGTCGGGAATAGTCTTCCCGTTCCCAATTTCCGATTCCCGACTCCCTTGCAAGTACGTCAAAATTATTTCAACCGTTCTTCTTGTTCTAGCAAAAACAACTGATTGAATATCATGTCTTAGTAAATTTGTCGCTAACCTCACACTTTCAAGGATGGCGCTTTTTCTTAATCCCAAACTTTCATCTGTGACTGGTGGATTGTAAATAATGAAATGACGTTCGCCTTTGGATGAACCGTCGTTATCAATTAATTCAACGGGCTCTTCGATTAATTTTTCTGCTAATTCTTTTGGGTTGCCAATGGTTGCAGACGCCAAAATAAATTGTGGATTTGCTCCGTAAAATTTTGCCACGCGTTTGAGTCTACGAATCACATTGGCAACATGTGAGCCGAAGACTCCACGATAGGTATGCGCTTCGTCTATGACGATGAATTTTAGGTTGGTGAAAAATTCATTCCAGTTGGCGTGATGCGGAAGAATTCCAGTATGAAGCATGTCTGGATTGGATAAAACGATATTGGCTGTTTTGCGAATGGTTTGCCTTTGAGATTGGGGTGTATCGCCGTCATAGATTGCAAGTTTCAAGTTCCAAGTTTCAGGTATCAGGTTTTGTAAATTGGAAAGTTGGTCTTGTGCTAAGGCTTTGGTTGGGAATAAATATAAAGCACGTGTTTGATTGTTATTTATGATTGAAGATAAAACAGGTAAGTTGTAAGCAAGTGTTTTTCCACTGGCTGTACTTGTGGAAAGGATAATGTTTTTATTTTGTTGAGCGTGAGTCCATGCGGAATGTTGATGAGCGTACAGGGAATTAATTCCCAGTGAAGATAATGCTTCTCGGAGAGAAACAGGTATCAGGTCAGGTAAGGGAAGCGTTTGTGATGGGCGTGGCGGAGTCGTTTTCCATGCCGAAATGTTGGGGGATGTATCTGAATCTTGTTTCCAAAAATTTAATAAATCGGAAATCATGTATTATGAATCTTGATTTAAGGTGCGAAAAGCCCATGCGCCAACTGCAAGTGGAAACCAAAATGTGACGGCACGGTAAATTAAAGTGATGACGACTGCTTGACTCCAATTGACGTTTAATGAAGTGAGTGCAATGGGCATAATGCCTTCTACAATGCCAATGCCGGAGGGCGTGGGCGAAACGATTAAGAAAAGATATGCCATTGAAAAACCAGCAATGATTGTACCTGCTGAAAATGGAACTTCGAATGACATAAATGAGCAAATCAAAATGAGCATGAGCAGACCTTTGTCGAGAATGCCCCATAAGATTGGTCTGATTAGGCTGGATGGTTTTTCGGTTAAACCTGAAAAGCCGTTTGCAATTTCATGGGCAAACTCGTGGGCGCGTGCTTCGCTAAGATAATTTTCTTTGCCGAAAAATTTTACAATTTGATTAATGCCGCGTGCAATTTTTGCTAAAAAATTTCCAAGCCGTTCGGCAGAACGATAACCGAGATATAAAATAAAAGCATAGCCAACTGCAATGACAAATAAAAATAAGGAGGCAGAAATTTCGCCTGCATTTAAGTCGTTGCGGCGAAAGAGAATAAATAAACCTACTGCTAAGATGACTAAAAAAGCGGCTTGGTCGAGTAGAAGAAACAACGCCGCGGCGACGGTGGCTTTACCGGTGGGATGTCCGCGGCGGCGTGCTTCAGATGCAAATAATGCAACTCCGCCTGCGCCACCTGTGGGTGCAACAATGTTGATAAATGTTGCGGCTGTTGCAATGCGGGTTAAGGTAAGAACGTTATCGTGAATTCCTAACAAATGAAAAATAGATTGATACATTCGACCGGTGGTGATGAACCAAATTATTTGAATGAGAATCGATAGCAGAAAGTATCCGAGATGTGCTTTTTGTAATGTAAGCAGAATCGTTTCAAGTTCGCTGAAACTAAGCGCAACGACAATAACGCCAAGAAATAGGATGATGATGACAAAAATTTTTTTCATAACCCTATCTAATTATGCTACATCGGCAATAGTTGTTTTTTCTAACTTGTTAGATACATGGTCGCGAATTTCTTTAAAAACTTTGGATAAACGCTTCTCTTTTTCGATGGGAGTTGATTCGTAAAAATTTTCGCTGACGGATTCCGTGGGGGCAAGTGCACCATCGAAAAGGCGAATCACTTCGGCAAGGGAAATTTGATTCGGTTTTTTGGCAAGTTGATATCCGCCTTTTTGACCTTTAGCACTGCGTAAAAAGTGGGCACGTTTTAATGCAAGCATTAATTGTTCAAGAAATTTTGGCGGAATGCCTTGCGCTTTTGCAATTACATCAATGGAAATAAAACCTTCGTCTTGATGGCGGGCAAGGTAGATGAGGGCAAGCAATCCGTATTCACTGCGGGTGGTTAGTTTCATTTCTGATTTATCCTATTGGTTGTATATTGTAACTCACCTTAAACAGTCACAAAGCCTCTTATTTCACCCCTTGACATAATTCAGCCACTGAATTATGATTTTGTCAATAATTCCTATTGATTTACTAGGATTTAACAAAAAAAAGAATAAGCGCTTATTTTTTTACAGTCAAATCCCACTAAACTAATAGGCTTTGTATATAAACCTAGGAGTTAAACCATGAAAAAACAAACTTTCACTTTATTATCTGTATTACTGACATTGGCAGTGATTGTGTCGGCTTGTGGAACTGCTTCCCCTGCTGAAACAACTGTCCCGACGGAAGAAGCGCAAGTTTCACCTGAAATCACCGAAGCGGTTTCAACTGAAGAACCCCTCAGCGGAACCATTTCCGTCTCTGGTGCTTTTGCTTTGTATCCGATGATGACCGTTTGGGCAGATGAATTTAGCAAGATTCACCCCGGCGTTACTTTTGATGTGCAAGGTGGTGGCGCAGGCAAAGGCATGACTGACACAATTGCCGGCGCAGTAGATATTGGTATGATTTCTCGCACGATTCGAGAAGAAGAAACTGCTCAGGGCATCTTCTGGGTATCTGTCACGAAAGATGCGGTTTTCCCAATCATCAATTCAGAAAACCCAGTTGCGGCACAAATCCTTGAAAAAGGAATTTCTCAAGAAGTCTTCAACAAAATTTATATCACTGGTGAAATTACTACTTGGGGTGAAGTTGTCGGCGACCCATCTAATACAGACCTGATTAACGTTTTCACTCGTTCAGATGCTTCCGGTGCGGCAGAGCAATGGTCAAAATATACCGGTGGCGAAGCACAAGATGATTTGTTAGGCATTGGCGTAAACGGTGAACCTGCTATGTTGGATACGGTTCTCAAAGACCCACTTGGCATTGGCTTTGGTAACTTAAACAGCATCTTTGATTTGAGCAGTGGCAATCTTGTACCGGGCATCGTCATTCCGCCGATTGACATTAATGAAAACGGTGTCGCAGATGCAGAAGAAATTTATACAGTCAAAGAAGATGCCTTTGGCGCAGTGGCAAATGGAACATATCCATCACCTCCAGCACGTTTTGAAAACTTAGCAACATTAGGCAAACCAGAAGGTTTAGAACTTATCTTTATCGAATGGATTTTGACTGATGGTCAACAATATCTTGAAGCCGCTGGGTTTGTTCCACTTACACCAGCGCAACAAGCCGAATCGTTAGAGAAGTTGAAGTAATTAAAAAATGGAGTGCGGATATTTAAGTATCCGCACTCCGAGTTATAAAATCATGAATCAAACTCTTTCAAAAATTTCGGAAGATATAAAAAGTCACCGTACAAAACAAGATTTATTTGCAAGCCGAACTTTTTTTGTACTCACGGTCTTCCCCGTTTTGCTAATTGTAATTATTACAGTTGCACTTTATCTACGTGCACAACCTATATTAAGTGAATATGCACTTACCGATTTACTGTATGGTGAAATCTGGAAGCCCAATCAAGGTTTATTTGGTTTTCGTCCATTTATCCTTGGCACAATTTGGGTCACAGCCGTTGGCGTGATTCTTTCCGTCCCCGCATGTATACTCGTTTCAATTTATCTTGCAGAGTATGCTCACGCCCGCACGCGTACCATTGCAAAACCAATCTTAGATTTACTCGCCGCGATACCTCCTGTTGTTTACGGTGTGTGGGGATTACTTTCCATCGTCCCATTTGTAGATGACGTGCTCGCGCCTCTTTCTAAGGGGCGGCTTGATTCTATACCTATACTTTCAGTTACTCAACCAACTGGATTCGGCATCCTCGCTGGTGGAATTGTTTTAGCAGTGATGATTGCCCCCTTAATTATTTCTGTTACGTTTGAAGTGTTATCCACAGTTTCAAATGATTTAAGACATGCTTCTCTTGGAGTCGGTGCCACACAATGGCAAACGATTCGCAATATTGTGATTCCACAAACACTACCGGGCATCATTGCCGCAGTTGTTTTAGGAGCATCTCGTGCTTTAGGGGAAACAATTGCAGTGTTAATGGTTGTCGGTAATGTTCCAAAAATTCCAACATCTATCTTTGATACTGCTTATCCACTCCCAGCATTGATTGCAAACAACTATGGTGAAATGATGTCCATCCCGTTATACGATGCGGCTTTACTCGGTGCCGCACTTGTTTTGTTAGTAGTGATTTTAATTTTCAATATTCTCTCAACTTTGGTTTTACAAAGAATGTTGAGGCGCAAATGATGAAGAAAAAACATTTTGAACGAAGACATCTCGTCGAATTATTGATGAAAACAATCATGCGAATTGCTTTAATCATTGTAGCCAGTTCGCTTGGATTAATTTTGTGGACAATCATCTCACGCGGACTTCCATCTTTAACTTGGGATATGGTCACACAAATTCCCAAAGGCGGATATTACATGGGCAAAGAAGGCGGTATTCTCAATGCCATCATTGGTTCTATTTACTTAGCCAGCGGCGGAACATTGATAGCCATTATTCTAAGCTTACCAATTGCTTTATACCTCCAAGCCTATGCACAAGATTCAAAATGGGGTGATTACGTTCGCCTCTCATTAGATGTATTGTGGGGTATCCCATCTATCGTTTATGGTGCATTTGGTTTTGCATTGATGATTATGTTAGGAATGCGTGCTTCACTACTAGCAGGCATCATTGCCTTAGCCTTAGTTGAACTCCCAATTATGACCCGCGCCATGGATGAAGTCATTCGCCGCATGCCAAAAGATTTAGAACATGCCGCATTAGCATTGGGTTCCACAAAATTTGAAGTGGCAGTACGAGTTGTAACACGTCAAATGTTGCCGGGTATTATCACTGGCGTTTTACTTGCCTTTGGTCGTGGCATCGGTGATGTGGCTTCCGTTTTATTTACAGCAGGTTATACAGACCGAATCCCAACTTCATTAATGAATCCAACTGCATCATTACCCTTGGCAGTATTTTTTCAATTGGGTTCACCCTATCCCGAAGTTCGCGAACGTGGCTATGCCGCCGCATTGATATTAACAATTATTGTATTGTTTGTTAGTTTTGCTTCACGCTGGCTGGCTTCAAGATTAAGTAAATATTCAGTTAAGTAACAATTTGTCATTCTGAGCGAAGAATCTCTGCGACTATATTAGAGACCCTCCGCTATGCTCAGGGTGACACGTTATAAGGAAAAAATTATGGATGCACATATTCAAGTAAAAAATCTTAATGCTTACTATGGTAAGCAACTTGCATTAAAAGATATCAACATTGAAATTCCCAAAAATCAAATCACAGTGATTATGGGACCTTCTGGTTGTGGCAAAACAACTTTATTAAAAACATTCAATCGCTTTTTTGAATTAACCGAAAATACACAACTCACGGGTGAAGTATTAGTAGATGGAGAAAATATTTATAACAAAGATATTGATGTAACCGAAGTTCGTAAAATAGTTGGCTTGCTCGCACAACGCCCATCGCCGTTGCCCATGTCAATTTATGATAATGTCGCCTATGGAATGCACATTCATCACATGCGAAAGAACCGTGAAGAATATAAAGATGGAGTCAAGCATTATCTTGAAATCGCAGGCTTGTGGGAAGAAGTCCAGAATCGATTAAATGAACCTGCCACCAGCCTTTCGATTGGACAACAACAACGCCTCTGTCTTGCGCGCGGCTTGGCAGTTGAACCTGAAATTATTCTTGGCGACGAACCTACTTCCGCACTTGACCCTATCTCTTCACAACACATTGAAAGCCGTCTACTAGATTTGAAAAAACAATACACGACTATTATTGTCACACATACACTTCGCCAAGCCAAACGCCTAGCAGATTATGTCATCTTCATGTACTTAGGTGAATTGATTGAAGCAGGACCCGCCAAAGAAGTATTCTCCAACCCGAAACACGAAAGAACAAAACAATATCTCGAAGGTTTATTTTAAGCAAAGAGACAGCCGAAGGGCTGTCTTCTTTGCTTAAAGCGATATTTTTCATAACAGTTATAATTATATTGTTGAACACACCTGTGTTCTTCCCGATTGTAGAGTCGAATCTTAATTTGAGAAGGGCACATCTTCATGGAAACAAACATTATTCTGTTTATTGTTGTGGGGTTTTTAGCACAAATGATAGACGGTGCATTGGGCATGGCGTATGGCGTTAGTTCCAATACATTTTTACTTAGTTTGGGCATTCCACCTGCCGCCGCTTCTGCTTCTGTACATATGGCGGAAGTGGTCACTACTGGAATCTCAGGTGCCTCACATTGGCGGCTCGGCAATGTAGATTGGAAACTCGTCCGCCGCTTACTTGTTCCCGGCGTAATCGGCGGTGTCATTGGTGCGTATGTATTAACTTCAATAGATGGCGACATCATCAAACCTTATATCGCCGTATACCTTTTGGTGATGGGTGGCGTGATTATTTACAAAGCCTTCACCATGATTCCACGCAAAAAGCCTGATGAATA
>JAEURG010000023.1 GCA_016789345.1 Anaerolineales bacterium
CTCAGGCTCAATCGTCTTAGTGGGTGGCGACCCTGGAATCGGAAAATCAACTTTGATGTTGCAAATGGCGATGGAGATGGCGAAGGTGCAACGCGTGTTGTATGTTTCGGGCGAAGAGTCTGAACGGCAAATCAAAATGCGCGCGGTGCGATTGAAAAATGTAGGGGCACAGCAAAACGATTCATCATCAAAGTCATCAAAAGATTCCGCTGTGCCCTTACCAGAAAATTTATTATTGGTGACTGAAACGAATCTTGAAATTATTTTGAGTCATGTACACGCTTCAAAACCTGACCTGTTAATTGTTGACTCCATCCAAACTACTTATTTATCTTCATTAGATTCATCGGCGGGTTCAGTTTCGCAAGTTCGTGAATGTTCATCACAATTAAGAGAACTAGCAAAATCAACTGGCGTTTCTGTTTTTATGATTGGGCACGTGACCAAAGAAGGCAATATTGCGGGTCCGCGTGTGTTGGAACATATTGTGGATACCGTTTTATATTTAGAAGGTGACCGTTTCCAAGCGTATCGTTTGTTGCGTTCAGTGAAGAATCGTTTTGGTGCTACATCTGAAGTAGGCGTATTTGAAATGCGTGAAGGTGGCATGATTGAAGTAACGAATCCATCTGAAGCATTTTTAGCGGAGAGATTAATCAATGCGGCAGGTTCATCCATTGCAGTGACAATGGAAGGCACACGACCTATCCTCGTTGAAATTCAAGGATTAACTTCACCGACTCAATTTGGAAATGCACGTCGCACAGCCAATGGTGTGGACTTCAATCGTTTGTTATTAATCACAGCCGTATTGACTCGTCGAGTTGGATTAAAACTTGCTGAACAAGATGTATTTGTAAACGTGGTCGGTGGTATTCAAATTGATGAACCCGCCGCAGACTTAGCCATCGCCGCCGCAATTGCATCTTCATGGAAAGATTTACCTGTCAAAGCAGATGTTGTTTTCATCGGTGAAATCGGTTTAGCAGGTGAGTTGCGTATGCCGAGTCAAATGGTGGCACGATTACGAGAAGCACAAAAGTTAGGATTCAAAACTGCAATTGTCCCCAAAGCGATTCGCAAAGGCGAAGAATATCCAAAAGGAATTGAGATTATTGAAGTTCGTTCATTGGATCAAGCATTAGATGCGGCGTTGAAGAAGAGTTAAGAGAGTAGAGAACAGAGAACAGTTGGTGGTTGGTAGTTGACAGTAATCAGTATTCAGCCGGTGGTCGAGTAGACTGAGCGATTTTTGCGAAGTCGTATCGAGACCACAAGTTGAAAGAGGTAAATTATGTGCAGAAGTATTAAACCCTTACGAAATATGGATCATCCCGTTACCGAACAAGAGATTCAAGAAGCGGCTTTGCAATATGTAAGAAAAGTGAGTGGGTATAGAAAACCGTCAAAGGTCAATGAAGAAGCATTTAATAAAGCGATTGAAGAAGTTGCTGAGGCAACAAGAAAGATATTGGAAAATTTGATACAGAAACAAGTAGCATAAAATAATATGATTGACCAAAAAGAATACTTAAAGCTTTTTGATTTAACTTATCATGTTACTCAATCTTTAGAAGGCACTAAGTATCCAGATAAAAGATTTTATGATTGTAATAAACTAGCTTTCAAATTATTTTCACACGCTGCTACCATTTACTGGTTAAGGCAAGGTACGAGTGCACCTTTTCCTAACCCATCAGGAACTTCTTTTTTTGACTCTGCATCAGTAGCGGTTATTACTCGCTCTATACTTGAAACATACCTAACAATGTTTGAACTTTTTTTTGAGACAATTTCAGATGATGAACGAGAGTTTCGCCATGCCTGTTGGCTTTTAAACGGCTTGGTTATTCGAGAAAATTTTACTCCAATCAATCCTGAACATAATAACAAGATAAAAAATTCTCAAATACAGATTAAAAAATTGCGAGAAAGAATCCAAGATACAAAAGTATATAGATATTTAAGTGATAAAAACAAAAAGAGAGTTCTTCAAGGTAAAAGTGTTCCTAGAGAACTTGAAACACGACTGAAAAAAGCTGGCTTTGCACCTCTAACTACACAAAAAATGTATCAATATCTTTCAAGTTACATTCATTCAGATGGTTTGAGTGCGATTCAACTTATGGATTTAAAAACAAGAGAAAGTCAAGAAAAAAATATTGATGGTTTTATGAATATATCTATGATAGTTATGTCAAAAATGATACTAGCATATAGTAATTTATTTGATACTGCGAAAATTGCTTGTATGGATAGACCAGAAGCATTCCAACTAGCCAATATGTATTCAAATGTAGCTAGTCAACTTGATGAAATCAAACAATCAAAAATTTAGGAGTAAGTAATCATGCCCCTCGACCCAAACTACAACCAACTCAATCGCCAATCCACAGAACGAATCAAAAAGATAGCATCAAATCTCACAGATGAACAATTCCAAACCCGTGTTGGTGAGCATTGGACGGTTGCGATTGCACTTGTCCACTTGGCTTTTTGGGATAGGCGTGTGTTAGCCACTTTGGAAGAAACTGCAAAGAATAAAAAATTGTCAGTGGTAGAAATTGAAACGGTTGTTAATGATGTATCACTGCCGATTTGGGAAACTATCCCTGCCAAAGAAGCGGTCAAGCTTGCAATTGAAACTGCCGAAGAGTTAGATAATCAACTTGAAAATTTTCCAAAAGATTTGTTAGAAGAAATCTATAACCATAACAAAAGACTCGTTGTCCGTGCTTTGCATAGAAATGAGCATTTGGATGAAGTCGAGATGGCATTAAAGAAATAAAATTCTTTAGCCACAGAGAACACCGAGAACTTTGAGAAAACCTTCAAAAAATCTCAGTGAGCTCTGTGACCTCTGTGGCTAAGGCTTTTTTGCAACCTTTTTTCCACTTGGGGCGTATGTTTGGCAGAAGGAGCAATACCATGAATACCAAATTTATCTCAGCATTTTTAGTGCTTGCACTCGTAAGCATGGCTTGTGGATTCGACATTAACCTACCCAGACAATCCGAGCCAATTCCCACCGAAACCAAAGACATCAACGTCCCATACCCCTCTTCGTCAGAAGAAGTGAATCTCAAACTTTCTTTCGGAGCAGGTGAATTAAATCTTTCGCCCGGTGCCAGCGACCTTGTAGATGGAACAGCCATATACAACTATGCAGAATTTGAACCCGAAGTTGTCACAGATGAAGGCAATATCGAAATCAATATGGGTGATAGTGACTTTAATGTCTTCCCAACCTTTGATGAAATCGAAAACACTTGGGATTTCAAGCTTGGTGATGAACCAATGAACCTACGCATTGATTCAGGAGCTTATCAAGGCAGATTTGAACTCGGTGGTCTTTCATTAACCAATCTCGATATTAATGACGGCGCGGCAGATGTTGAATTATCTTTCTCTGAGTTAAACAAAGTGGAAATGACTCAATTCAATTACTCAACAGGTGCAAGCAACGTCAAACTCACTGGGCTTGCCAATGCCAACTTTAGAGTCTTCGATTTTTCATCGGGCGCAGGTGATTACACCTTAGATTTTTCTGGTGAACTGCAACGCGATGCCACCGTCACAATTTCATCTGGGCTTAGCAATGTGATTGTGATTGTTCCCGAAGGTGTCAATGCCATTGTCACTGTGGAAGGTGGCGCATTAAACGTCAATGCAGATTCAGGTTGGAGTCAAAATGGAAGCGTTTATCGTCAAGATGGCGAAGGTCCCACACTTACAATCATCATTGATATGGGCGCAGGCAATTTAACGCTCACTGACTAAATGTAAGTGTGCTACAAATAAAAACCTCTCGTTTGTCTTGTACTCTTCATGGGTATAATAACGAGAGGTTTTTTATTAATGAAATACATTAACATCAAAGATTTTTATTGGATGATTCCATCCGCGCTACTAAGTGGCGCATTACTATCATTAATTCAAAATGGCGGCTGGCTAAGTTTTTCTTTTCTCTTTCTTCTTTCCTTTGTTCTCTTAACTATCACAACTCGTTGGGCAAGCAATCATAAAACACTTGCTATCATCATTGCATTCGCGTTCATCTTACGTTTTGGTGGCGGAGTTGCAACCTATCTCACACTCCCAATTTATGGTTATCCAGATGATGAAGACCAAAGTGCAGGTTTCGTTTACACCGATGCCCATCGCCGTGATACACAAGCATGGGAACTTGCAAAATCAACACAACCAATTCTTAACGCCTTCAACGAAAAATTTGCTTACGACCAATACGGCGGACTTCTTGCGTTTAGCGCGTTTATCTATCGCTATCTTTCACCTGATGAACATCGTGTGTTATTACTTGTTTTGATTTCTGCTTTGATGGGAACATTAGCGATTCCATTTTTATATAAATCTGCAAATCTGTTATGGGATGAAAAAATCGCTTCAGCTTCGACCTTCATCTTGGCGCTGTATCCCGAAAACATTTTACTCGCTGGAAGCGCCATGCGCGAACCGTATCTGCTAGCGTTTAGTGCCTTTGCATTATGGGGATTTGCCAATTGGCAAGAGAATAAAAATAAAAAACTTTTAATATGGCTTGTTATTGGAATTGCAGGCATGTTGCTCGTTTCACCCTCAATTGCATTAGTGACTTTAATCATCTTGGCAGGTTGGTATTATTTCGATAGCGGGCGTGGTCAAGTTTCGTGGTGGATGATTCTTATCGTTATCATTATATTTTTACTCGGTTTGTTTATCCTGTCTTCTGCATTAACACGCGGAAATTTAACAGGCGATTCTCCATTAGCAGTGATTAACAATTTCATTCGCGAATCGTTGAAGTGGAATGTATTCAAAATAGAAGCAGGCTCTGGCTGGGTACAAAAATTATTTGAAGAAATGCCCGCTTGGATGCAGTTGCCGTTTGTAATGGTGTATGGTTTTCTTCAACCTGTCTTACCCGCTATTTTGATTTACCCAACTACCATTGTTTGGAAAATCATCGGCATATTGCGTTCTGTCGGGTGGTATGCGCTGATTCCGTTAATGATTCTGTCTCCTTTAGCAGGAGCAGGTATCAGTCAAGAAAAGAAGCGGAAAGTCATCTTGTGGTTAAGTTTTATTGTTTGGGCTTGGATTCTATTCACAGCCTTACGTGGCGGCGGCGACCAATGGGATAATCCGCGTTATCGTTCAATTTTGTTTTTGTGGCAAGCCATTTTGGCGGGGCATGTGTGGGTGTGGTGGCGGGAGGCGAAAAGCGCTTGGTTGCCGCGCATGATTTTGATGGAATTGATTTTAGTTTTAGTTTTTGGGAATTGGTATTTGGAAAGATATATATATATTGGTTTTGAATTGCCGTTTCAACAAATGGTGGCGATTATTTTGGGCGCATGGGTTTTGATTTTGGCTTGGGGCATTTGGCGAGACCGTGTGCAACATCGTGTATAATTCAGCGACTGAATTTTGAACAGGAGTTTTCATGCCCACTGCTTTGTTAACAGGAATTACCGGGCAAGATGGTTCGTATCTTGCTGAATTATTAATCAAAAAAGGCTATCGTGTGATTGGCGTTGCCCGCCGTTCTAGCACAGTAAATTATGAGCGCATTCATCATTTATTAGATAACATTACGGTGGTACAAGGCGATTTGCAAGACCAAGGCTCATTACTAGCAATGCTCGAAGAATATAAGCCGACTGAAGTGTATAACTTGGCGGCGCAATCCTTTGTGCCAACTTCATGGAATCAACCCGCGCTCACAGGCGATATTACCGCCATTGGCGTAACCCGCATGTTAGAGGCGATTCGTTTTGTGAATCCGAAGATTCGTTTTTATCAAGCATCTTCTAGTGAAATGTTTGGTAAGGTGATGGAAGTGCCACAAAGCGAAGAGACTCCTTTTTATCCGCGTAGCCCGTATGGGGTGGCAAAAGTGTATGGTCATTGGATTACGGTTAACTATCGCGAATCGTTTGATATTTTTGCCGTTTCAGGGATTTTGTTTAATCATGAAAGCCCGCGCCGCGGTATTGAGTTTGTTACCCGCAAAATTACAGATGGTGTAGCGAAAATCAAAACAGGCAAAGCAAAAGAATTACGTTTAGGAAATTTAGAAGCACAACGTGATTGGGGCTTTGCTGGTGATTATGTAGAAGCGATGTGGCTCATGCTTCAACAAGAAAAACCAGATGATTATGTGGTTGGCACAGGTGAAACCCATTCTGTAAAAGAATTCTGTGACATTGCTTTTGAACATGTGGGCTTAGACTATAAAGAATTTGTGGTGATGGATGAAAAATTTTATCGCCCCGCCGAAGTGGATTTGTTAATTTCAAACCCAGCCAAAGCCCGAAACCAGTTGAAATGGGAGCCACAAGTTTCATTCAAAGAGCTTGTGACGATGATGGTGGATGCGGATGTAGCACGTCACCAAAAAAGCTAAAACCAATTTTCCCTTAAGCATGAATCGTATTATAGAAAAAGTTCAAGAAAAAATATCTCATCCTGCTGTTCCATTTTGGCTGGCAGGCTTAGGAGGTCTTTTCTATTTAATACAAGGCTTGATATATGCACACACCACTGTCACCAGTTTAGATGAAGGCGCGTATTTGCTAAAGGGAATTTTATTTGCGCGTGGCGTGTATGAGCCATTTGAGCCTTATGGTCCGCTCACCAATAAAGCCCCATTTGCGTTTTTGATTCCTGGCTTTGCTGAATATATTTTTGGGGCAGGCTTACGAACAGGCAGATATTTCTTTTTATTCATTGGCTTATTAACTTTACTCGGCACATGGATTGTTGTTCGCCGTTGGGGAAATGCTTGGTACGCCACAGGCGCAGTATGGGTGTTTGCGCTCAGCCCAATGATTATCAAGTTGCATGTTCGCACTGTATCGCAAGTTTTAATTGCCTGTATGTTAGTGTGGGTCTGCGTTTTTGTTGTGCAAAAATATAGCAAACCTTGGCACATTATCGCTGGCGCATTGTTAGCCGCCTTAGCAGTAATGACCCGCCAAAATATGGCGCTCATTCTTTTATTTGTTGTTTTATACGTTTTTTGGCAACATGGAAAAGAAAAAGGAATTTTAGCCCTATTAGTTGGCGGATTATTTTTCTTAGCGGTTCATGCCTATTATTGGCCCCATATCTTACAAATTTGGGCGCCATGGTTTCCCGAAAACCTCACCCCATTTTTAGACCCATTTCGTTTACCTAAAGATGCGCAAGCAGTTTGGGACCCTTTAATAGATTTTCCAAATCGTGTTAATGCTTTCTATCAAGGCATTCGCTATCACTTCATCCCAATTATCGGAAGTGTCTTCGCTTTATTTTTCTGGCGTGAAATAAAACAATCAAAAGATTCACTCCGCGCTTTTGTTTTCCTTTCGGTTTCATACTTTAGCTTATGGCTTTTACATGCTTGGGCATCACTGGCTAGTCAATATGAAAGTTATAGTTGTGTCTTTTGTTTTTCTAATTATTTAGGTTTTTTCGACCCGCTTGGTATTTTATTATTCGTCAT
>JAEURG010000088.1 GCA_016789345.1 Anaerolineales bacterium
CGATTCTATTTTTTTATTATCTTGCAATAAGTTGATAATTGTTTCGGCATACACATTTACATCTAATGGCGTTAAATATCCATTCATATCGTTTTCAATCATGCCTTCAAAGGCTTCATCTTGTACGGCAACAAGTGGCAAGCCCGAAGCAATTGCTTCAATGACAGAAATCGGATGCACCTCAGTAGTTGAAGCGGATAAAAATAATGTCGCATCGTGGAACACATCGGGCAAATCATTTCTATTCACCATACCCAAAAAGTGAATATTATTTTTCACTTCAAGGGTAGAAACTTTTTCTTCTAAACCTTTTCTAGCACTACCATCACCAGCAAAAACTAATTGAACATTTGGGATTTGTTTTGAGATTTGAACAAACGCATCCACAATAAAATCAAGACGTTTTTCTGGGTCCATTCTTCCGACGGTTAAAAGAATCGGCGCATCCGCACTGACCTTCAACCTGTTTCTTAAAGCCCCAGCATTTTTTGCCGTTTTGAACCTAGACAAGTCAATACCATTCGGTATGACATGAATGGGCTTGCGAACTTTTTGTTGCATCAGCAAACGATAAAACTTTGGAGACGGCACGACAATTTGGTCACCTAAGTTTGTGGTGGTGGAACTGAACCAGCCTGCGCCATACTTAATCAAGCGTGTGCCGCCTATAAATTTCAAATAATGAGTGTAATCAGTAATAGACGTGTGATAGGTATAAATTAATGGAAGCCGTTTTGTAGAAGCAGTGAGATAAGCAAGCAAGCCAACACTCAATGGACTGTGTGCATGTAATACATCAAAATGTTTTCTGGTCAATGACCATGTTGAGCGTGGCGTGCCTAATACAGCGACGTAAATAGGTGGGTTATTCAAATATTTTAGTGAAGGCAAACGCATGACATTGGGTTGGTCATCTTTATAGCCGGGGAATTTTGGTGCAAAAATAGTGACTTGATGACCACGATTTTTTAATCCCTCAGAAATTAATTGCAAAGAAATAGACACGCCATTTACTTGCGGAGCATAGGTGTCTGTAAATAATCCGATGCGGAGTGAGCCGATTTGATCTGTTTGTTCCATAAAAATCTCCAAGTGGTCGAAAAGGTCTAATTAGTCTTATTGGTCTTACAAGTCAAAAGGTTGATTTGTTTACGAGTCTGATGAAGGTATCGATGCAGATTGACGTTCTTTTTCAGAAAGATTCGTTTTCATGCGTTTCATTAATTCACGGCGCGTGAGCATCACTTTATGTTTACAGCCTTTACATTCCAAGCCAATATCTGCTCCCAAACGGACAACTGTCCATTCGTATGAGCCGCATGGATGTGGTTTTCGTAATTTCAAATGGTCGTTCATTTGTAAATCAGGAAGCATGAGTCAAATTATACCCACACTAGTCTGATTGGTCTGATTAGTCTAATAAATCCTACAGGATTGACTAGTTAGACCAATAAGACTTTTAGACCATTCGACCATATGAGAAATATTTCTCACATCTATTGTGACAACTTTCCTTGAAGAAAGTTTCATTCCAAACATAATAAAGGTTGTAGGGGCGAGGTTATCTCGCCCAACAGAATGAAATCGGAGGTATGCGATGAGTAACGAAATCAAAATCAAATTTTGGGGTGTGCGTGGGAGTTATCCAACACCGGGTGCAAATACTATTAAGTATGGTGGTAACACATCTTGTGTTGAAATTAATGCTGGCGGAAAAACAATCATCTTAGATGCTGGTACAGGCATCATTCCATTGGGGCGTGAGTTGGTGAAAAAAGCCATGCAAGAAAAAAGAGAAATTGAATTGCTGTTGTTATTTAGTCATTTGCATCACGACCATACACAAGGCTTTCCATTTTTTGTGCCTGCTTATTTATCAAAAGCAAAATTGCATATTTATGGTCCGGGTGGAACTGCTGAAACGGTGAAGCATGTGTTGGAACATAATCAATCATCTGAAACATTTCCGATTTCATTGCGCGAGATGGCATCGTTCAAAGATATTCAATCGTTGCGCGAGTCGCAAGTCATTGTTTGGGATGAAGATGGAGTTCGAGTTGCAGAACCAAATTCAAAGTCAAGTAGTGAAGCGGTTGTTATCAAAATTCATAAATCTTATGCACATCCCGGTGGCGTGTATGTCTATCGAATCACATATCAAAATAAATCTATTGTGTATGCAACTGATACTGAAGGTTATATCGGAACTGATAGAAAATTAGTAAGTTTTTCGCGCGATGCTGACGTGTTGATTCACGATGCACAATATCGTGAGGAACATTATTTTGGAAGTTTGAATGGATTTCCTGCCACACAAGGATATGGACATTCAACTGCTACGATGGCTGGTGAAGTTGCCGCTTCAGCTGAGACGGGACAATTGATTCTGTTTCATCATGACCCTGCTTACTCTGATGCATGGGTTGCGGCGCAAGAAGAACGTGCTAAGAAAATATTTTTAGATTCGCGTGCGGCGTATGAAGGTTTAGAGATTTCATTAAATCCCTCTCCCGTTTTTGGGAGAGGGGCAGGGGTGAGGGAAGGAGTACAATATGTTAAGAATGGTTGAAACAAAAAAAGATGACACACGCAATATTCTTTCAGACATCAAATTGTTTGAAGGATTGACACCTGCTCAATTTGATTGGGTTGCTCAACATGCACATCGCCGTATGTTTGCGGCTGGCAAAAATGTGATGATTATTGAACAACCCGGTGAAGCGGTGTATGTGATTTTGCATGGGACTGTAAAAGTGTATACCGAGCAAGGCGGACGTGATGCAATTTTGTCAATTCTTGGAAGCGGTGATGTGATTGGTGAAATGAGTCTGATTGATAGTGTAGGGCGTTCTGCTAGTGTGGTGACATTAGAAGATTCTTTGATGTTATGGATGGATAAAGTTTCTTTTAATCACATGCTCGATAACTTCCCACCGATTGCTAGAAATTTAGTTAAGATTCTTTCAGCGCGTGTACGGCTATCAGACCAAATGATTCAGGCGTTATCCACATTAGATGTGAATGGAAGAGTAGCACGTCAGTTGTTGGCATTTGCTGAAAGATATGGTCATGAAAGTAATGGCGTTTTGAAAATTAGAATTGCACTCACTCAAAGTGATATTGCAGATTTAGTCGGTGCTTCGAGAAAACGAGTCAATCAGACGATTGTGTTTTTCAAAGAACAAAATTTGATTGATACTGATTCTGATAATCGAATTGTGATTCAAGATAAAGTAGGCTTGGCGAAGTTTTGTGATTAGGTAGCAAAAGAAAAAAATGCTATTTACTTAAAATAGTTATAATGAATGCCATAAATCTTATAAACCATGATTCTTCGTTTCGCTCTCCGCCGCCTGGCAACATTTCCATTTATTCTTCTGTTTGTAAACTTCATTGGCTTTGCATTTGCATTTTACTTTGAGCCCGTTGTTTCTTCTAATAACCCTTACGCCAGCGGGGAATTTGTTTTGCCACCATTGTTCCCAGAATATTGGCGTTATCTCTCAGGTTTTGCAGAATTAGATTTCGGCAAAACATTTAATGGCGAGCCTGTGCTTAGTGCCATTACACGCTTCAGCATCAACAGTTTTGGGCTGGTAGCACTTGCTCTTACTTTCAGTATTGTTTTAGGAATTTTTTTTGGCAGGCTGGCAGTGCGGCGCGAAGGGACAAAGGTCGCCACTTGGCTCACCATTCTGGCATCCATTGGGCTAGCCTCGCCAGGCTTTTATATTGCTGTCTTACTAATTTCATTCTTTTTATTACTCACAATTTATGGACCAGGCGTAGTCATTCCATTTCAAGGCTTTGGTTGGGATTCACATTTAATATTGCCCGTATTGGTATTAATGATTCAACCCACCGTCAAAATTGCACAAGTCACTGGCGCAACATTGATAGAAGAACTTCAAAAACCTTATGTCAAAGCCGCAATCGGTTTGGGACATTCGTTTGTGAATATGAAAAAACGTTTCGCATTTCGCAACGCGCTTGTACCAATTTTACAATCGATTGCTTACTCGGCGCGTTTGATGATAGCCGAATTAATTGTGATTGAACGATTATTCAACTGGCCTGGCTTAGGCAAATTTATCGGTTCAGTATTACGCCCTGCAACTTTTTTTGATGCAGTCGTTATGACTCCTTCCACCATGGCGGCTTTGTTGACTGTATTAACCCTCGCATTTTTATTAATTGATTTTATAACGCTTCTCATCGCGCGGATAGTTGACCCTCGACTTCGGCAGGAGGTTCACGCTGACAACGCCTAATCAAAAAACCCATCATCTCAATTGGACGCTCATCATTGGTTCAGTGCTAGTCGGCTTGATGATTCTGCTTGCCATTTTTGGTCCCATGCTAGCCCCACAAGACCCAATGCAAGAAAATTATACGCTTCGAGTGAATGACAGGATTCAATCCCCGCCTTACCCAGCCTTTAAGGTTGATGGATACCCATTAGGCACAGACCGTTTTGGGAGAGATTTACTCAGCCGCATTTTATGGGGTGTACGCCCTACGCTCATTATGGTCACTGTGGTAGCGGCATTTCGTCTTATTGTAGGCATGATTCTAGGTTTAATCATTGGCTGGGCAGAGGGTCGTTCTGCTCATAGACTTGATTCGATTCTCTCATCCCTACTTTCAATCCCTGTATTAATTGTGGCTTTAATCGGCATCTATGCCATTGGCACAGACAAAGGTTTGTGGGCATTTATGTTCGGGCTAGGCATCACTGGATGGGCAGAAACCGCTCGCATTGTCAGCGAACAGACGCGCATTATCAAAAAGCAAACATTTGTCGAAGCCGCACATGCGCTTGGGGCAAGCAAACGTCTTATTTTGTTTCAACACATCCTCCCTCAAATTACATCTCTGGTTTGGATGTTACTCGCATTTGAAGTGAGTAGCACATTACTCATTGTGGCAGAGTTAGGCTTTTTGGGTATTTTCATTGGCGGCGGTATTTGGATTGAAGTCTCTGATTTTCAAGCAGTGAATGTAGCGGGCTTGCCCGAGCTTGGGCAAATTCTTTCAACAGCCCTTGTAAGGGCTAGCGAACCTAGCGCTTTGCTCATTACAGGGTTTGTCATTCTGATAGGGTTGCTTGGTTTTAATTTGCTCGGAGAAGGTTTGCGAATTGAATTTGGTCGGAGAGAATTTGGCGGAGCGATTGGTTTATTGCCACGCCCTGTGGTTGAATGGGTAGATGAACGTATCTTTGTACCGTTTCGTTATTGGCTAGAATTAAATAGCAGAAAAGTTAGCATTACTTTAACAATCTTTTTTATAGTAATAGGCGCATTGCTATATTATCAACGCAATCAATTTTTATTTGATACATCTCCAACAACTTTAACCATAGCAGGTGAGCATCTTTGGGCTACCGAATTGCGCGATGCGTACGGCACGTTATACACACCTTACAATATAAATACACAACCAGAATTAAGATGGCAAAAAGAAATCTCTGGTGGCGCATCAGGTGGAATTGCTATCTATGCCGACGGTACCATCATCATTGCTGGAAAAGAAAATATTTTGCTTGCCCTTTCACCACAAGGTGAGGTGATTTGGGAAACTGCATTATTAGCAAAACCAGTTGGGACTCCAGCCTTAGGTGAGCAAGGTCAAATTTATGTTGCAGATGTTGAAGGATACGTCAGCGCGTTTGATAAACAAGGAAATTTATTGTGGAGAGTAGAAGCCTCTTCCACACGAGAAGCGACATCAGGACCTATTGTCGCTTCAAATGGCATGATTTACGTCACAATGATTGATGCGGTAGTAGGCATTTCATCTGATGGCGTTTTGGTTTGGCGTAAAACCGCCGCCACAGTATATGTAGATTCCCCTCCACGCCTCAGTGCGGATGAACGCCTTGTGTATCTCAAAGATACTGCTTTGGATTCCATGACAGGTGTAATACAAGAAATTCCCATCCGCTCGAAAGCAGAGGTGCTTTTCACCGAACCTGCTTTCTTTACAGGCAGTGATGGACGTAATTATTACCGTAACGGACATCAAGTGATTCGCTGGTATCAAAATGATTCGGGCTTGCAAACAGAAACTCCACGTACATGGAAATATGAAAGCTTCGTTTTGTTTAATCCAATTAACCAAGGGGTTTTACCAAATCAACTAGCATGGTTGTTTTACAGTTCTGGTTATAGCGATGGACGAGTCGTTTGGCTAGATAAAGGTGGGCGGCTGGTCGGCAACTTTGAATTTCCGTTTACCAATTCACGTCTTATAGCAATTGACGAAAATGGCGGTGCTTATTTATGTGGACCAACAGGCGCACGAATCAAATGTGTATTTGCTATCCCTGGCGTTGAAAAAGCGCAATGGGAAGTGTTTATTGAAAACGCCTCACGCCCAATTGGCGGCGCACTTGTGGATGGCACTTTGTATGTTGTATCTGCAGATGGAATTTTATATGCCCTTTCGCCTTTACAGCCATAACCTCACTATTCTCTGCGATATAATTTCGCTATGAGCGATTACAAATTCTTCCACCCAACCGAAGTCCGCTACGGAGATTTGGATCCGCAGGGACATGTGAACAACGCCAAATACCTGACTTATTTCGAGCAGGCGCGTATCTATTATTTAATTCAATTGGGTCTATTTAGCAAAGACCAATCATTTATGGAAGTGGGCGTGATTGTGGCAGACATTCACATCACGTATCATGCCACTACTCATTATGGTGACCCGATTCATGTAGGGGTAAAAACTGTAAAAATTGGAAACAAGTCTTTTACAACGGAACAAGCATTAATTAATACGCAAACTGGAAAAGCATCCGCCACTGCAAAAATAGTTTTGGTCACATTTGATTATGAAGGTTTGAAACCGATTCCAGTTCCAAGTGAATGGCGGAAGAAGATTTCGGAGTTTGAAGGTCTTTGAGTTAAAAAGTTTACAAGTTTTAAGGTTGAAAAGTTAGACATTCAAACTTG
>JAEURG010000111.1 GCA_016789345.1 Anaerolineales bacterium
TATTTCGGTTTTGGATGTTGAGGCGAAGGTCAATGCCAACGGAGGCAAGTACCAACTTCAAGATAGGTTTGAAGCGCGAAAAAATATGTGGGCTGATATGAAAGCCGCGAATCTAACTATCAAAACAGAAAATTATCGCACGACTATTCCACGTTCACAACGCGGCGGAGAAATTGTCGAGCCGATGATTTCTGAACAATGGTTTGTCAAAATGGAATCGCTTGCCAATGCTGGTTTAGATGCTGTGCGCGATGGACGAATCAAAATTGTGCCGGAGCGTTTTGAAAAAACATATTTCAATTGGCTTGAAAATATAAAAGATTGGTGCATTAGCCGCCAGTTGTGGTGGGGGCATCGCATTCCCGTTTGGTATTGTGATGATGGACACATGACCGTGACTCGTGAAGACCCAACACAATGTAGCACATGCGCTTCAAAAAATATTCGTCAAGATGAAGATGTGTTGGATACTTGGTTTTCATCTGGCTTATGGCCCTTTTCAACTTTGGGCTGGCCCCAACAAACACCAGACTTAAAATATTTTTATCCAACTTCTTATATGGAAACGGGTTACGATATTTTATTTTTCTGGGTGGCGCGCATGATTATGATGGGGCTTGAATTTACTGGCGAAGCACCATTTCATACTGTGTATTTACACGGGCTCGTGCGTGATGAGCAAGGACGAAAAATGTCTAAGACCACAGGCAATGTGATTGACCCATTAATCGTGATGGATGAATTTGGTACAGATGCGCTTCGCTTTACGCTTCTAGTTGGTTCTACACCTGGAAATGATACCAACGTTGGAGTTAAGAAAGTGGAGTCGAATCGTAATTTTGCAAATAAGATTTGGAATGTTGGTAAGTTTGTTCTTTCAGCGATTAGCAATCAGCAATCAGCAGTTAGCAACAAAGCAGAAAAGACCTTGGCTGATTTATGGATTGAAGCAAAATTAAATAAATTAGTTCGCAATGTGGAACGTCAATTCCAGAATTTCCAATACGGTCAGGCTGGTGGCGAAATTTACGAATTCATTTGGTCTGACTTTGCCGATTGGTATGTAGAAATTGCAAAAGAGCAGATGAAGAGAGAAGAGAGCAGAGAACAGACAGTTATCACGCTTGCAAAAACTTTTGACACTTGTTTACGTTTGTTACATCCATTTACCCCGTTTGTGACCGAAGAAATTTGGGGTCACTTACATTCTGCTTTGCGTGAATCTGCTTTGAAAGATATGGTCAAAGGTTGGCCTGATGCTTTGATTATCGCTAAATTCCCAGAACCAACGGATGAAGAATCTTGGGAAGCAAAATCAATTGCAGACTTTGAATTGATTCAAGAAATCGTGCGTTCGATTCGTAATCTCCGTGCAGAAAAAGGCGTGGCTCCATCCAAAAAACTTTCTGCAATAATTTCTGCAGGTGATAAACTTGATTTGATTCAAAATCAAACTTCTACAATTGCATCATTAGCAGGGCTTGACCATTCACTACTCACTATTCAAAAATCGCTAAAAGAAAAACCCGCTGACTCCACTGCACTTGTAGTTGGTTCAATAGAAATTTATCTTCCACTCGCAGGCATGGTAGATTTAGCCAACGAAAAAGCTCGCCTTGAAAAAGAACTTAGGGAAGCTGAGTCACATATTACACGTTTGGAAAATCTTTTGAATGGTGATTTTGCAAACAAAGCTCCTGCCGCGTTGGTACAAAAAGAAAAAGATAAATTGGCAGGCTATAAAGATACTGCTGAAAAAATCAAAGCGCAGTTGAAATGAATTTGTAGGGGCGGGGTTTCCCTGCCCCTTTTTATTGGGCGCGATGACCGCGCCCCTACGACAATGGAGATTGTTATGAAACCTGAAATCAAAATCCGTCGTGCCGAACCTTCTGACGCAGAAGCGATGAAGAAAATATTTGAATCACCAAAAGTCATTTACGGCACACTTCAACTTCCATTCCCATCCACAGAAAACTGGCGTAAGGGTCTTGCTCAACCACCAGATGGCACATATAGTTTAATTGCGCTTATAAATGATGAAGCAGTTGGGCAATTAGGCTTACATACGTTTCCACACAATCCACGCCGCAGGCATGTCGGTCAAATTGGCATGGGAGTCCACGAAGATTGGCACGGCAAAGGTGTTGGCTCGGCACTCATGCAAGCCATGCTTGACCTTGCCGATAAATGGTTAAATCTTTCACGCCTTGAACTTGAAGTCTATACCGATAACGAAGCCGCGATTCATCTTTATAAAAAATTTGGTTTTGTCACCGAAGGCACACATCATCAATTTGCATATCGTGATGGTGTGTTTGTAGATGTCTATGCTATGGCAAGGTTAAGAAAATAAAAGTGCGTCGCACCCGTAACAAGTTTGCGTTATAATACTCACAATTAAATAATAACCTTCGGGGCAGGGTGCAATTCCCGATCGGTGGTACAGCCCACGAGCGCTTGCGCATGATTTGGTGAAATTCCAAAGCCGACAGTATAGTCTGGATAGAAGAAGGTGATTAGACTCATGTGAGTCTGATTTGATGTATCCCCGAAAATGATTCCTGTTTTCGGGTTTTATTTTCCTAAGATACATCGCTTCAGACTTAACGTCAGCCTGTTTCTACGCCTCGAACATTATTTTTGTTTGAGGCTTTTTTATTATATGTAGGGGCGAGGCATGCCTCGCCCCTACGAAAAAATTATGAAAACATCTTTATCTCGTTTACTCGGAATACTCTCCATCTTATTATTCATCCCACTATGGGAGTTAATTGTGCGCGCCAGCAACTTGCCGAAATTTATATTGCCATCTCCAATGGATGTATGGACTCGTTTCCTCAAATCATTAAATGATGGAAGTTTGTTGTATCACACCAGCATTACTTTTTTTGAAGTTTTGCTTGGTCTATTAGCAGGAACATTATTTGCAACCATCGTTGGTTACATGCTTGCAAAATCAAAAACGCTTGAAAAAATTCTTTCACCTTATCTTGTTGCAAGTCAGGCGATTCCAGTTGTAGCCATTGCTCCACTTTTAGTCATTTGGCTTGGAGATGGAATTCTCTCTAAAGTTGTGATTTGTGCATTGATTGTGTTTTTTCCAGTGCTAATCAATACAATCGTTGGCGTGCGTGCCGTTTCATCCCCTTTATATGATTTGATGAATTCGTTAGGTGCTAATCGTTTACAAATTTTACTCAAACTGGAAATCCCTGCTTCATTGCCTGTTCTACTTGGCGGATTACGAATCGGCGCAACACTTTCAGTCATTGGTGCAATTGTCGGGGAATTGGTCAGCGCTGACCGCGGCTTAGGCTTTTTATTACAACTCGGTGATTTTCAATATGACACGTCTATGGTGTTTGTGGCTGTGTTTATGCTGATTGCATTGGCTTTGCTTTTATATGGCATGGTCACATTGTTAGAAAGAAGATTTTTGAGATGGATGAAATAAAAATACAAGACCTGACAGGTTTCTTAAAACCTGTCAGGTCTGATAAAAAATAGGAGAAACTTATGTATAAAAAAATATTTTCACTCATGCTGGGATTAATGATTATGCTGACTGCTTGCACCAGTTCACAGGTCACGAATGAAGCGGGCGAGATTCAAAAAATCAAATTGCCGATGGGTTACATCCCAAATATCCAATATGCGCCATTTTATGTCGCAGTGGATAAAGGCTATTTTGCCGATGAAGGAATCGAAATTGAATTTGATTATTCGTTTGAAACGGATGGAGTCAAATTAGTTGGTGCAGGTGAGTTGCCGTTTGCAGTGGCTTCGGGTGAGCAAGTGTTGTTGGCGCGCGCGCAAGATGTGCCAGTGGTATATGCGTTTGCGTGGTATCAACAATTTCCAATTTCGGTGATTAGTGCTGTTGAATTGAATGTAAACGAGCCAAGAGATTTTCGTGGCGATACAATTGGTTTGCCAGGTTTGTTTGGTGCAAATTATATTGGCGTGCAAGCTATGTTATTTGCGGATGAAGTTAACCCAGCTACTGATGTAACTTTTAATGCAATTGGTTTTAATCAAGTTGAATCTTTTGCAAGCGGACAAAGTGATATTGTTGTCGTTTATACAGCCAATGAGCCGATTGTGTTGCGTTCACAAGGTTTTGAATTTAATGAATTGCGCGTGGCAGATTATGTGCAATTGATTGCCAATGGGATTATTACGAGTGAAAACACAATTGCTAATAACCCTGAATTAATTAAATCATTTGCGCGTGCATTTGCAAAAGGCATTGCCGATACAATTGCAAACCCTGATGAGGCTTATGAAATCAGTTTGAAGTTTGTTGAAAATTTGAAAGACCAAGATAAAGATGTGCAAATGCAAGTATTAACCACATCAATTGAATTTTGGGAAGCCGAACGAATCGGTTTTTCTGACTCGCAAGCATGGGAAAATATGAATGAGTTGTTGGTGAAAATGGAATTGATTCCTGAACCGATTGATTTGAACAAAGCATTTACGAATGAGTTTGTACCATAACCCGATTGCCAATGTTCGATTCCCGATTCACGGGATTTGGAATTCGTGAATTGGGAATCGGAAAACCTATGTCTAAAAAAACAGCTCTTTCCGTAAAAGATTTATCTGTTGTTTTCGATGATGAAAACAATTCGATTCACGCGCTTGAAAACATTTCATTCAATATTCGTGCGCGTGAGTTTGTTTGTTTTCTCGGTCCGTCGGGTTCGGGTAAAACAACTTTGCTTCGTCTCATCGCAAATTTAATCAAGCCAACAACAGGTGAAGTCAATTTTATGTTTGGTCATCCGCCAAAAATTGGCATGGTGTTTCAGCAACCAAATCTCATGCCGTGGCGAAGCGTGCTAGACAATATCAAACTTCCGCTTGAATTGGAAAACGATGTCCATGCACACGAAAAAGCATTAGATATGATTCGATTAGTAGGATTAACTGGCTTTGAAGATTCTCTTCCGCGAGATTTATCCGGTGGCATGGCACAGCGCGTCGGACTCGCGCGCGGCTTGATTCATGACCCCGACCTTCTTTTACTCGACGAACCCTTCGCCTCGTTAGACGCATTAACCCGCGAAAGAATGTGGACGGAGTTATCTAACATTTGGCAAGCCAAACAAAAAACAGTCATCATGGTGACACATTCCATCAACGAATCATTATTTCTAGCAGATAGAGTTTTCGTTTTAACGCAACGCCCCGGCAAAATAAAATTAGATATGCCAGTGGATTTGCCACGTCCACGAAAAGATGATATTCGTTATACGAGTCAATTTGGGAAGTTGGCGAAAAAATTGAGAAGTGCAATTGAGTAAAACGAACTCGGAGGTTTTCAAAACCTTGTGTTTTTTAGTTTTTTGCCCTAATACTCATTAGAAAAAATTTTGATTTTGTTAGCAAACATTTATGCAATTGGATCAATACTCTTAATAGTTGAATCTTTGAAATTAAAAGTTACGATTTCAGATGGGGTATAAATAGAAACGCCATCACTCATCCAAGACTCAAAACGCTTATCTTTAGATGCTTCTTCAGCAAGTTCTTCAAAATTGCTCCAAAGCCACTTTGGGCTATTTCTTCGATCTCTTGTATGGTGTACCCAAGGACGCAAAGCTACCCAACTTCTAATTAAAGAATCGCCGTATAGATCTATTGCATCACTTTTCCTTAACAACCCGTTTTTTACAAGCAATCCTGCCCAATCCAAAGAATTACATACAGCTTCCAATTGTCTAAGACTTTCCATATCTTTAGCCCATACAGATAGTTTTGTTACATCAGTCAATTGACGACAATGTTCATAAACCCATCTTCTGTGCTTTCTGACATCATGGTCATTAAAACGATGAAATAAATCTGTTTTTGCTGATACCCTTAATTGGGTAAGTGCCGTACGAGCTGCCCATATAGCAATTATCAAAACGCCAAAACTTGTTATAGCTTGAAACCAATCTAACAAAGTTGCTGAATTCATCCTTCCTCCTCAATTTGTAATATCCTAATTATATAATTATTTACACTTTCGGCAAATCTAATAATAAAACTTCGGCTAACAATCTCGAATTAACATTTCTATCCATTTTTTCTAACGTATTTTCTAAATTACTAACAACTTTTCTAGCGGAAGGTAAATCTAATCTGCCTGCTAAAAATTCAATTTCCATGTTTCGGTCAATGTTTATCAAGGCGGTTTCAGCACCAGCAACTCTTAACATCACATCCCGCCAATAGGATAGCCAAACTAAAATTGTCTGACGCATCACGTCTTTATCTTTTGATAATTTATCAGCATAAGAAAATTTTTCTACTCGTGGGGCAGGGAGTAAAGTTTGTAAATCATTTAATCTTTCTTCGCGCTTTTCTAGCAAACTGACATCATCTACAAGTTTTCTAGCAAAACCTGGTCTCCCGCCAGAAATATGCGCTAACAAACGTGCTTGTTCTTCTTCAATTCCTTTTTGCATTAAGTCAGAAGTCACTGCTTCAATGGGTAAAGGTCTCAATCGTAATATTTCACAACGTGAATTAATGGTGGGTAATAATTGTTCGGGAGATTCAGCAGTGAGAATCAAAACTGCATGACTAGGTGCTTCTTCTAACGTTTTGAGTAAGGCATTAGCCGCATTATCGTTTGCTTCATGAAAACGTAAAAATAAAGATACCCGATGTTGAGATTGATAAGGTCTGAGATTGATTGTCCGTTGCAATTCACGGATTTGGTCAACTTTCAAAGTCCCGCCTTCGGTTTCAGCTTGTATCACAGACAAGTCTGGATGTGCCATTGAGTCAATTTGTTTGCAAGTTCTACAAGTAAAGCATGGAATTCCAGCCCCAATTGGTTTTTCACAATTTAATGCTTGTGCAAGACGCAATGCTAATGTTCTTTTTCCTAAGCCCGGTGCACCAGAAAAAAGATAGGCATGACGAATTTCATTGCGAGCAACGTGCTGACGAAGCATGTCCACTGCCCATTCATGCCCGAGTAAGTTCCAGTTATCCATTTGAGGTTAAGTATCAGGTGTCAGGGAACAAGTGTCAAGTGTCAGATTAAGAATGAAGCGATTGTAAATCGTAAGTTGAATCATTCTTGCCCGGCGCGCAATCGAATATATGAATCATATCGTGCTTGATGAATTTTATTTTCTTTCAAAGCGGTCAGAATTGCACAATCAGGTTCGTGCGTGTGTGTGCAATCACTAAACTGACATGCCGCCACAAGTTGGCGAAGTTCGGGAAAATATTCTTCTATTTCTTCGGGTTCAGTATCCCACAATGCCAAACTTTTCCAGCCTGGTGTATCGGCGACATAACCACCATTATTTAATTTAAACATTTCGCGCGTGACCGTTGTATGTTTACCTTTGTTCATTGATTTGCTAATTTCGTTAACTCTTAAACCCAGTTCGCTTTGAATTTCATTTAATAAACTTGATTTTCCAACACCGCTCGGACCCGCCAATGCACTGATTTTATTTTGCAATTGTTTTTTTAATTCATCTATGCCAACATTATTTTTGATAGATGTATAAATGACACGATAGCCAATGGTTTCATATAAACCAAAAATTTCTTTTGGGGTTTCTACTAAATCAATTTTGTTGGCGACAATAATTGGTGGAATTTTTTGTTTTTCAGCAATCACAAGAAAACGGTCTAGCATTTTTAATTTCGGGTCTGGATTTGCACATGCGAAAACAAATATTGCTTGGTCGGCATTGGCTAATAAAATTTGTTGATATTCTCCCTGTGGGCGCGGGTCTAATCTGACTAAGGCTTGTTTCCGCTCTTCAACATTTTCTATCGCCCCGCTTCCATCTGGCAAAATAGTGATTTCAACATGGTCACCCAATGCGGCAATATCACCTGTGGCTTTGCCTTGTTTTAATTTTCCACGTAGTTGACAAATAATAATGCCCGCCCCGGTTTCTACCCAAAAGAAACCGGATTGGGCTTTGATGATTAAACCTCTTGTATTATTTGAGTTTGTCAAAAATAAATCTCTATTTATGGTGCAAAAATTCCGCCGCCTGGAGGTGTAGGCGTGTAAGGTGGCAAGCCAATTTGACCCCATTCATAGAATGGTCTTTGAGGGCTTCCATAATAATATGCTTCGACCATTGCTCTAAACAATGGAACGCCATAATCTGAGCCTTGACCAATATTTTCAACAATTACTGCAATGGCAATATCTGGCAAGCCTGTGTTTGCGGCGTTATTGGTATAACCAGCAAACCAAGCATGTGGCAAACCACTTCCAGATTCAGCAGTACCTGTTTTGCCAGCCACAGAAAATTGCAT
>JAEURG010000120.1 GCA_016789345.1 Anaerolineales bacterium
TCTGGCACATTGAGCCGCACTCGCCGCGAGATTCAAAGTTGCCGCAGTGCTAGGTGGAAATAAATAACGACCTTCACCTTCTATGGCATGGTCATTATTGTTATTCATTTCTGTCGGCGGTAAAACAGGAATCGGCTCCCATTTACGGTCATGGATTTTATGATGTGCCAATCCCGCACCATCTTGTCCTTGTGGAATTTGCATTGAAAGCAAAAATTCCATTTCCCATCTTGATTCATCTAACAAATCAGAAACGCCATTATTATTTTCTGGGATATTTAATGAACCATCTGCATAAACATTTGGAAAACGTTCATATAAATTTTGTAAGGTCCAAGCTGAAATACCACCATTGACTACATACTTTCCAAAATCACCGGCATCATACCAACCACCGGCAACATCCAAAGTATACGGGCAATCTAGCCAAGTTTTTCCATCTGCATCTTTCCCTTTAAAGCAAGTGACATTATTATCCGTTACATGCCCCGCCGCGCGAGACCAATCATCACCTACAAATTTCGCTTCAATCGGAATCCCACTGCGATTGTGATAATAATATGCCATCGCATCAAATTTCAATTGGCTATAAATTTCATCTGAAATAATAAACGATGGACTTTCTAAATCATTGGCAACAAGTTTATAGCCATCACCCACTGTATTGAAAGCAGAAAAATCAATAAAATGAATCGAATCGCCAGAAGCGGCATCGAATCCTTTAACAATTGTTTTGCCACTCAAAATTATTTCACCATTATTATTTTGCAATTGCCAATCTAATTCACTGGTTGAATCAGATACAAGCGATGCAATTTTTTTCGCATTAACAAAATAACCGATTTGATTGAGACTAATCACATTTGGAATCATAAACGCTTCTTTCTCAGGGATAGCTGTTGGCTGTACCTCGACTCTAGCACTCGCTTGAGGAATATCTGTGCGACCTAATTCAAAAAATATGCCGCGACCAAACAATGACGGGTTTTGCCATGATGTATCAGCTGTATCATATTTTGACCAAATTAGTTTTACATCACGGTCTAATGTGGTGGCTCCATTAATTTGAGATTGGAATCCAATTTCTTTTCCATGTTCAACTGTAAGTAAATCTTGTAAAGGAACAGAGGCTTCAAATCCCCAACCAGTTTCTGTTTTGAAAACAAACCCTGTTGCTTTTGCATCTGAACTAAATACGCCAGTGATCGTCAAAGCAGTTGGGGCTGTGTTGCCAATATCCGCCGCATTGATATTGACTTGGAAAATTTTGAGCCCATATTCACCAGCATTGAGATTATCCGAAGCATTGATGTAAAACTCCATCGAGTCTTCGTTCCAAAAATCAGTGCCATGTTGCCCAGCCACAATATTTTTATCAGCCATCTGCATGGTGATGTAAAAATTATCAGCATCAGAAGCAACTGAAAAGGAGAAAGAACCGTTTTCTTCTGGGTCAGGAGAAAGCATCGAACCTGTATCCACTGTTTGAGAGGGAAGTCCAGCCCAATCACTCAAATCACCATCTACTGTGATGTTGACAGGGAAAGGAATATAAACGACTTCGCCGGGAATGGCTGGCGGAATGGTTTCATATTTATTTGCACTTTCAGTAGGCGAGCCACCACAAGACGAAATAAATATGCTTGCAATCAGTAAGACAATAATCCATTTGTGTTTCATAATGCTACCCTCGTTGACAAAATTTTGCTGATTATAATTGTATAAACAAAAAGTCGGGATGAAAAATCCCGACTTTTTTATTTACTTCTTCTTTTTCTTTGTTGTCTTTTTTACAACTTTCTTTTTCGCAACAGCTTTCTTAACTATTTTCTTGACAGGCTTCTTTTTATCTTCCATCCACTTAATCACAGCTGAACCAAACTCTGAACATTTGACTTCTTTCGCGCCTTTCATGTTGCGAGCAAAATCGTATGTGACAGTTTTTGCTGTAATCGCGCCTTCCATGCCTTTGACGATTAAATCTGCGGCTTCACCCCAACCCATATAACGAAGCATCATTTCGCCAGAGAGAATCACAGAGCCGGGATTCATCTTATCTAAATCTGCATATTTGGGAGCAGTTCCATGAGTCGCTTCAAAAATAGCATGACCAGTTAGGTAATTGATGTTTGCACCCGGAGCAATTCCGATTCCACCTACTTGAGCAGCGAGAGCATCGGATAAATAATCACCGTTGAGATTCATGGTGGCAATCACATCATAATCTTGCGGGCGGATTAATACATATTGCAAAGTAACATCTGCAATCGTATCTTTAATCATCAATTTGGATTTCCATTTTCCATCGCCATGTGTTGACCATAAAGCCAAAGCCGTTTCCACTTCTTTTTTGATTTCATCCTGTTGCGCAGGACTCATCATGTCAAAGCCGGGGTCAATAAGTTTGGCATTGCCTTCAATTGTCAAAGAAGAATCTTTTTCTTTATTTCCTAAAATCCATGATTCACGTTCAGTCACAATCTCATTTCTAAATTCACGTTTGGCAAGCCCATAGCCCCAATCTTTGAAAGCACCTTCAGTGAATTTCATAATATTGCCTTTATGAACCAAATTCACAGAACGACGTTTGTGCAACAAAGCATATTCAATCGCCGCACGGATTAATCGCTCACTACCTTCTTTTGAGACAGGCTTGAAACCAATGCCAGAAGAATCAGGAAAACGAATCTTCGCATATTCTTTCGGAAAAGATTCCTTCAACAAATTTTTAAACTTCACATTATCTTCAGACCCGTTTGCAAATTCAACACCAGCATAAATATCTTCTGTATTTTCACGGAAGATAACCATATCTACTAATTCAGGATGATGTACCGGTGAAGGCACGCCATTGTAATAACGCACAGGTCTTAAACAAACATACAAATCCAACATTTTGCGGAGCTGCACATTTAATGAACGAATGCCACCACCAATGGGTGTTGTAAGCGGACCTTTAATCCCGACCAAAAATTCAGTAAAGGCTTCCACAGTTTCATCAGGCAACCAAGTTTGAAACAACTTAAAAGATTTTTCACCGGCATACACTTCCATCCAATGAATTTTTCTTTTACCACCGTATGCTTTTTCCACAGCCGCATCAAACACACGTTGCGAAGCACGCCAAATATCGCGCCCAATCCCATCGCCTTCTACATATGGAATGACAGGATTATCGGGAACATTCAACTTCCCATTTTGAATTGAAATTTTTGCACCCTCGGCTGGCACTTTTACATTTTGATAGCTCATGCTAACTTTCCTTTTTTGTTTGATAAATAATTTTCGGCTGGATTATATCACCCTGACAAATTTCCGCTTCTCTCTTGACCTGATTCTTAATTCTGTTTCATCAACATTCACCTACCTGTTTACTTGTTTACCTGTA
>JAEURG010000130.1 GCA_016789345.1 Anaerolineales bacterium
AGGGCGAGGCTCACGACCTTCATTCCATGCTGTTGAAAATGGATGATATTCGCCAGGTCGAATTGTATTTTTCAAACGAAAATCAATTGGGTCAAAATTCATCGCGCGTGCAATTTTTTCTAAGTGACGGTCAAGGGGCCAATAGCCTTGTGGCACGCCATAACCACGAAATGCGCCCGCAGGTGGCGTGTTGGTATAAACAATATCGGCATAAAAACGGATGTTTGGTGATTTTCGATATTCGCCATCACCAACATACAAAGCCATAGATTTATGACCTGTATTTCCAGTAACAGTCAAAGCATGACATCCATACGCGCCAGTATCGGATAAAGCATACATTTCATTGGCTGTGATAGTTCCATCGCGCTTCACGCCCGTCTTCATCTTGATTCTCATCGGATGCCTTGACCTCGCCGCGATAAACTCTTCTTCGCGGGTGTATTCGTAAATCACAGGTCGTTTGGTAGCAATTGTTAAATGCGCTGGAACATCTTCCATCAACACTTCTTGCTTGCCACCGAATCCACCACCGATTCTAGGTTTGATAACGCGAATTCTTTTCACTGGCAAATCCAACACAGGTGCGAGCATTCTTCTGACATGAAACGGCACTTGTGTAGATGTGCGAATCACCAATCTATCATCTTCATCCCAATAAGTGACGCAGACATGTGGTTCAATTGATACTTGTTGCACTTTTGGAACTTCATACTCCGCCTCAAAAATTTCATCGGCTTCGGCAAAACCTTTGTTTACATCACCAATATCAATACGAATGTGTGCCGCTAAATTTTTATCTGGGTTTGAATCTGCAAAGTTAACATATTCAGGTTCGTCGTGAATTTTTATTTTGCTATCCATCGCCTTGCGTGAATCTAAAATGGCGGGCAAAATTTCATATTCAACGTCAATTAATGCCAATGCTTTTTCTGCAATTTCAGGAGTCTCTGCCGCAACAAAAGCAACTCTATCACCGACGAAGCGAACTTTTTTATCTAATGAAAACGAATCCAACGGACCAGGAATCGGGTCAGATTGCCCTGCGGTTGAATACACCACGCGCGGAATATCTTGCCAAGTGAGCACAGCCACAACACCTTGTAATTCTTTGGCTTTGCTTGTATCAATTTTTTTAATCAAAGCATGTGCATGTGGCGAATGTAAAACTTTGGCATATAACATGCCGCGAATATCCATATCGGCTGTGAAAGCAGGTTTGCCTTGCACAAGTTTTATTGCATCAACTTTTTTTTCAGGCTTACCAACGGTTTGCCATGTTTTTGATTCAGGTGTAACCACAACTTTGGGTCGAGTCAACAAGGTTGAGGTCAAGGGTGAAGCGGAAGAATTATCAGCAGGTGAATCAGATGGTGGTGTTCCAAAATCCCAATTGACCGATGTAATATCAATCGGCTCATCGCCACGCAATTCAGCGGCGGCGGTCATCACGGCTTGCACAGGTTTAAGATAGCCCGTGCAACGACACAACACACCCGAAATCGCCTCACGCACTTCATCTTCACTTGGGTTTGGATTTTTTTCTAACAAACTTTTTGCCGCGAGAATTTGAGCAGGCGTGCAATATCCACATTGAATAGCACCTGATTCGACAAACGCTTTTTGAAGCGGATGTAAGCCATCCGTTTTTCGCCAACCTTGTTCTGGATGTTCACCCAACGCTTCAATTGTGACGACAGCCTGATTCTCAACCTGAGCCGCTAACAACGACCCAGCATTGACTGGCTTGCCGTTTAACAAAACTGTATCCGAACCACTCAAACCATTTTCATCACCAAACTTGATTCCATAAAACCCAAGCCCGCGCAATGCGGCTAACAATGTTGTAGATGGGGGAACATCAATTTGATGTTCAGTGCCGTTGATTTTTAAAGATAGATTCATAAATAATTCCTTACAAGTTTAATGTTGGAAAGTTATCAAGTTATTAACCTTCAACCTGACAACTTTCTAATTTTCTCTCTCAACGTATCAATAGACTTAAGTGTACCGCGTTCTTTGTAATACCAGACATTCCAGCCGTTGGCTGGCGCATTTTTTAATAATGATTTCGCAACCGCATGAATCGAACCAGTAATTTTGCCGCATTGAATGTGTCCATTGGCTAAAATTTTTGCTTTTGTTTTTTTGTTTTCAAAATAAAGTGTTTCGCCGATTTTGAGATAACCATTTTCTATCAAACTTCCGAAAGGGATTCGTTTCTCTTTAGCAGGGGAGATGCTAAGGCTTTCATCATCTGCTGGTTTGATGGATGCGATTCTTTTCTCGGCAACTTGGATATATTCTTTATCTTCTTCAATGCCGATGAAATTTCGTTTGAGTCTTTTCGCAACTGCACCTGTTGTGCCACTTCCAAAAAATGGGTCGAGGACAATATCACCGACATTTGTAGTGGAGAGCAAAATTCTATGTAAGAGTGCTTCTGGCTTTTGGGTTGGATGGTCTTTTGTACCATTTGATTTCAAACGCTCTTTTCCATTTGCAATCGGAATCGTCCAATCACTCCGCATTTGCAAATCATCATTCAAAGCCTTCATAGCTTTGTGATTGAAAAAATACTTCGCGCCTTTTTTCTTTTGCGCCCAAATCAAAGTTTCGTGTGCATTCGTAAATCGCACGCCACGAAAATTTGGCATTGGATTTGTTTTCAACCAAATCACATCATTCAAAATCCAAAAGCCTAAATCTTGCATAATGGAGCCAACTCGAAAAATGTTGTGATACGAACCAATGACCCAAATTGTGCCAGTTTCTTTCAACACTCTTTGGCTTGCGCGTAGCCAATTTAGCGAAAACTCATCATATTTTTCAAAACTTGAAAACTTATCCCATTGATTATTAACCGCATCCACTTTAGACAAGTTGGGACGATACAAATCATTTTGTAATTGCAAATTGTAGGGGGGATCGGCAAAAATCAAATCCACTGAGTTCTCAGGCAGTGTTTCGAGAATCTCAATACAATCTCCGTGCAGGATTTGATTAACTGGCAAAGTTGTCACCAAGCGAATTATACCGTTGGATGATTCTTAATTACGAATACAAATCTTCCTCATCCTCAAGTTTTGCTGGGGGAGATTTGATTTCATAATCCCAAACTTTATTTTCTTTCATGGCTGAGGCAATATCATAAGGTGTGGGGACAAATTCATAACTTTGCGATTCGATAAATTCCAAAATCAAAGCATGGTTTGGTTTTTCAACTTTAAAACTTTTCTGCACATGATTGAGCAAATATTTCGCGCTTTCGTTTGAGATTTGAAAAATTTTTGCAGTTCGTTCAAATGGTTTAATTTTTTGCATGTATAACCTCAATTAATCTATTTTCAATTTCTTGCCACTCTGCACCCAAATCCACACTTTCAACGCGCAGAGACATTTCTTGCAACTGCACAACCTCGAATAAATTTTTTCCATGCACAGTCGGATATAACAAAATTCCATTGGCTTGACGATGTTTTTCTGAAAGATGTTCTTGAGTTTTGACATAAGCATATAGTTGATACAAATGCGAAGAATCAAAACCTTGCTTGCCCCATTGATTTTCAATTAAACTTTTTGCCGTAAATTTTGTATCAATGATCAAAATCTTTCCCGTCAATTTTTCTTCCAACATCAAGTCAGGTCGCATGATGGGCAGGAGGTTGTTAGAAAAAGTTTCATGCCAATGCAAATGCTTTTGTGCAGTCACAACCCAACCCTTAAGATTGAGGCGATAAAAATTTGCTACAAATCTTTCGTAAATCGAATGTAACGTCAACGCATCACGCTCAATCACAGGTTGTAAATAGTCGCCAGCAAAATCAGTTGGCATTTCGTGCCGCACAATCAATTCACAAATTCCCAACATCACGCGATAATCTTTATCTTTGCATTCCAATTGTATGCGTCGAATCAAATCAGGTTTTAATTCGATGAAATCAATTCCATCTAACGCTTTTGTCAAATCATGTAAACCAACATGATGCAACGTACCACGAATGATTTGATTTTTTAGAACGTTGATATTGTAAGTTTGATACTCGCAATACGCTTGACCTTGTTCAAAAGAATTTCGCTTCAGACTTTGCGTGAAGTTGATTCTGCCGCGAATGCTTTTTATCAATCCTGATTCGTTAGTGTAGTCGCGTCCTAGCCCAATTCTTAATCGCTGACGAATTAATTTTGCCAGCATTAACTTTAATAATGCGTCAAATGTTGGCGCATCTTCTACATCACCCAATACGGAAAGTTTTATATCTGGTGATTCGTTCCATGCGTATAACAGCATGTGCCAGAGGTTGCGGATGGGGATTTGATATGTCATTGCGAGGAGGGCGCTCTTCCCGACGAAGCAATCTCATGTTCAATGTTAGAGATTGCTTCGCCACAAAAACCAAAGGCGTGGCTCGCAATGACGCTAACTAAGTAATTCTCTTTCAATATCTTCTGCTTTCTTTGGGTTATCAAACCAATATTCTTTTAATAACGGAATAATTTCTGTTTTGATAATACTTTTGTACCAATCTTCATTCAAGCTTGAGAAATCATCGCCTTTGGGGCAAAAGAAACTGTGACCAATTTGATAATTTTCACCAAGCAAATTATCTTCTTTGATTTTTTGATTGAGCGAAGATAATCTTTTGATTATCAAATCTACCAGTTGCGGATTCATTTTTCTTTCTATTAACCAATTTTTGAAAATTTGGCTTTCGTATTGCGGATGTAACGTGCAGAAAGCAAATCTTCTTCTCAAAGCATAATCTACCATTGCCAGTGAACGATCTGCTAGATTCATTAATCCGATGATGTATAAATTTGATGGAATATAAAATTTATTTTCGTTTTTATTGTGATATACCAGCGAAATTGAATGTTCTAATCCGCGCTTATCGCTTTCAATTAACATCAGCAACTCGCCAAAGATTTGACTCAAATTTCCGCGATTGATTTCGTCAATAATGAAGACATATTCTTGGTCTGGGTTATCCACTGCTTTTTGGCAAAACTCATAAAACACCCCGTTTTTCAAATTGAAAGAACCATTTCCGTCTGGACGATAGCCACGCACGAAGTCATCATAAGAATAAGATTGATGAAACTGCACCATTTCAAGTCGTTCTAAGTCAATTTCTTGCATGAGAGCATACCCCAATTTTTTGGCAAGGAAAGTTTTGCCAACGCCAGGCGAGCCTTGTAGAATCAAAGCCTTTTTGGTTTTCAATCGTTCAAGAATTTCTGTAATTTCAGATTCGGTTAAAAAGACTCCATCTGAAATTAAGTTTTCAATTCCATAGGGTGTTTTTGCTTTTTGAGTTTTATAAGCACGTTTGGTTTCAGCAATCATCCTTGACCTTTCATTTTCATAGCCCCATGCTTCGAGTGAAATTTCGGGAAAAGATTTTTTGAGTGCAGTGACTTGTTCAATTGTCTCTACGTAAAACTTTGCATTTACTCTTTTCACTGAGATTTTCAAATGTCTGCAATTGGTTGAATCTAAACTTAAGAAAGTATATGGATTTATCCAAAACAAACCCATTGTTAAGTTGACACTCGTCCCTTTGATTTTTAACGCTTCATCAAAGGCTTTCACGAATTTTTTATTTTTTAACGGATTTTTCTCAAAACTCAATTGAAAAACTTGCCATAGTTTTGAAACATCATTTTTTGTTCGGGATACTTTGTATGAAAAGAACCATGATTTCAAGTTGTTCAAAATAGGTATACCGTTAAAATCTTCAGGTAAATCACTTTTCAGTTTGAAGAATTGTTTTATTTTAGAAAGAATGTTAACTCTTTGTTCAAATCCAATACCACGATTGAACACGCCGAAAAAAGTAAAAGGGTCAATTTCTTTCAATAAAAATCGTGAACCGTTTTTATCTTTGTCATTTAATGGAGTAACGACGTGACCATCTTTGCGAAGCGTTTCAAGAAATGAAATTAATTCATCCTGTCTATTCTCCCAATTGACAAGTTCCTTTGCCAATTCCTGATAAAAAGGAATCCATGTGAATTGATTGGTGGAATAGGAAGATTTGTTTTTCAAATGTATCACTTACTTTTTGATTTCGAATCGCTACGAATTTTTTTGATAACTGCTTCTAATGAGTCGCCGTAATTAATAGCAGTTCGAAATACATCCTTATAAAAC
>JAEURG010000143.1 GCA_016789345.1 Anaerolineales bacterium
GAAAATGATTCAAAACATTCCTGAAGAATCTCGTCCGCGCTTGTGGTTGGATGTGGGCGATAATGATAGAGAACTAGCAAGCATTTTGGTTTTTGAAAATATCTTAACCAAAACGTTTTATCAACATGAATTTCATTTTTACTCTGGCGACCATTCGGAAACATATTGGTCGGCGCATGTGGAAGAATATATAAGGTGGTATGTGAGCGGTTGGGTTGAAAATCAATAAGATATAATTTTATAAAAGAAAATTTATAGGAGATTGAATGAATATCTTTGTAACAGGTGGTGCGGGCTATATTGGCTCTGCCACAGCCGAAGCATTAGTCAAAGCGGGAAACAATGTCACAGTGTATGACTCGTTGGTGACCGGTCATCAAGCCGCAGTGCCGAAAGAAGCGGAATTTATCCATGCATCATTAGATGATAGCCATGCATTGGCAGAATCTTTAACATCTAAAAAATATGATGCAGTCATGCACTTTGCGGCATTTATTGAAGCAGGCGAAAGCATGAAAGACCCTGGCAAATTTTTCAGAAATAATTTTACAAACTCATTAAGTTTAATGGAAACTGCTGTAAAAGCAGGTGTGAAAAAATTTGTGTTTTCATCTACTGCGGCGGTGTATCAATCTAGCGAAGAACCATTGACCGAAGATTCACCGATTGGACCAACAAATGTTTATGGTCATACAAAATTAATGACAGAGCAAACGCTTGAATGGTATCGTAGTATTCATGGCTTGCATTTTGCGGCGTTGAGATATTTCAATGCGTGTGGCGCATTGCCGGGCAGAGGTGAAGCACATCAACCTGAGTCACATTTGATTCCGCGAGTGTTGCAAATTGCATTGGGTCAAGCGGAATCGGCAACGATTTATGGAACAGATTACCCAACACCTGATGGCACTTGTATTCGTGATTATATTCATATTGCGGATTTGGTTTCGGCACATACATTGGCTTTGAATGCTTTGGATAAAAAAGATAAATTAATTTACAACGTGGGGAGTGGAAATGGTTTTTCGGTTCGAGACGTGATTGAAACTGCTCGCCGAGTTACAAATCATCCTATCCCCAGCATAAACGCTCCGCGCCGCCCCGGTGACTCGGCGCGTTTGGTGGCATCACCGAAAAAGATTATGAATGAATTGGGTTGGAAGCCCCAAAATACAAACTTGCAAGATATTTTGTCAAGCGCGTGGGAATGGCACAAGTCACATCCAAATGGATATGCTTAATCAAAATAGGACAAGAGATTCTCTTGTCCTATTTTTTTATAAATAGCGTGTTTCCATCTTATCAATTGCATCTTTGGCTTCGGCTAAACCGACATTGTACATTTCTCGATACACTTTAATCGCGCCAATTTTGTTGCCTGCTTTTATCAACTCAATTATTTTTAAATTTTTATTATCGGGGTTATCAGAATATTCAATGTGTAAATGGTCATAGATAAATTTCAAACGGTCTTCTAATTCTTTAACGCGGGCGCGTAATTGGATTAAATCAATTTCTGTAGACATTTTTTCTCCGTTTATCTTTCACATCTGAATCTGGCTAACGCTTCATCAAACAAGGGGCGGGCTGATTCTGCGTTGGGAGCATAGACTTTCCATGCGAACACTCTGTCGCCACATGTCCATGCGCCTGCACCACCAAAAGGTAAAACAGGTGTGGCAATGGTGGTGATGGGGGTGTACATCACATTCATATTGCGGACGAGGAACACATCCATAGAGCCAGAAGCGGTATCAACTTGGTCGTTTAAAATGGTGTCAAGCAAAAATTTTGGGTCGGCGGCACCGGGGGCGGTTTGCCACATGGCTTGGATAAATAAACTGGCATTTAACGCGGCTAGCAAGCCTTGACTATATGAACTGGGTGAGGCGGGGTTTTGTTGAGCGGATACGTCGAAGAATGCAACGTCTATTGGGTGACCGATGCAGAATTGATATTCACAAAATAAACCTGCCAAACTAAACGGTGTAGGTGATGGAAATGGCGTGGAAAATGGAACGGGCGTTGATGATGGAATCGCGGCGACGGTTAATGCCACTGCTTGTTGAATTTGTTGATTTGCGTCTGGGGTGGCTCGGGATGAGCAGGATGCTGATAGAAACAGAATCAGGATGAAGGTCAGGAAATGAGGCGTTTTGTTTTTCATCCTGAAATTATAGCAAATCTAAAAATATAAATGCTAATATTCCTCCAAGTACAGACATGGATAATCCCCATAAAAGTAAGCGACGAAACATGATGGATTTATTATAGTTTTCTGGTAGGGCGGCGAGGCATAATGCGCCGAGTGTGGAGAGCGGGCTGACATCTACTAAATGTGAGCCAACGTTGACGGCGACAATCATTTTGATTAAATCTCCGCCGCCAAGCGTTTGGATTAATGAAGGTAATAATGGAATAAATGTTGGCATGACAACGCCCGATGAACTGCTATAAATTGAAATTAGCCCAGTGACAAATGCTAATAGCCCATTGATTGTGTTTGTGGATGAATAAGCGGCTAAAAGGTTGGTGGCTAAATCTAAACCACCAGTAGTTTCGAGCAAGCCAACTAAAACGCTAATGCCTGCAACTAACGAAATGATTCCCCATGGTAAATGTTGTAAACCTTTTTCGGCATTGCCGATTTTGAATAAGCCAAGTAAACCTGCAATGACAAATGTGCCGACAGTGACAGATACTTTGAAAACAATCACGCTGATAATTAAAGCAAATATAGAAATTAATGTGATGATTTGTTGTTTGTTAAATTTTTCAATACTTGGTTGTGCAAAGGTTTGATTGGTTGTGTCTGTTTGTGCAATACGATACCCGCCAAATAAAAAGTAAGCCAACAACGCGCTAATAGATTGTAAGCCTGCGACAAGCAAGAAAATTTGTAAAGTGATATTGGGGTCATTAATTCCGATTTCGCTCATTAGACCTGTGTTGATGATACCAGTCAGTGCGACGGGTGAAAATGCGCCAGCGTTTGCGCCTGTGCAAATCATAATTGCCATCACTAATGGATTGACACCTGAATTAATGGCAACGACCATGCCAATTGGTGCAATTAAAGCGACTGCGGCGATGTTGCCTGGTCCAATGGCGGAAAATATAAATGTGAATAAAAAGAAAACAATTGGCAAAAATGTTGGATGTCCACGCACGGAGCGCATGGCTAAGCCTGCCAGTTTATCGAGCGTGCCGTTTTCGTGCGCCATTTCAAATAACAAGGTCACACCAACGAGCGTGAGGACGAGTTGTTCCGGTAAATAATTAGAAACTTCACCAACGCCTAAGCCTGCAAAATATACGCCAATGACATACGCAAAGGCTATGGATAACAAACCAGTGTTCAAATCTGTGCGAATGGCAGAGATGATGATAACAATGACTAAAGCAGTAAGCGCGAGAATATCAATGGGCATGTTGTGAAAAAATTATAACATCGGGATAAGGGTCTCTAAGATTATCTTGAGATTCTTCGCCGCAAAGAGCAAAACCGCGGCTCAGAATGACATCCAGATATGAAAAAGACCTGCTCAATTGAGCAGGTCTTTTTGTTTTATATTTATTTAGTGTCCGCCACCTGTTTGAATGTCGCCATTGTAAATGGTTGGGTCTGCGGGACCTGTCACATGGAGCACACCCCACGCGCCGCGGTCAACTCGAGCAAGGGCATGGTCAACGAGAACGAAGTTGCCCGGATATTCAAGTTTGAATTCGACCATTACTGCACCACCAGCAGGGACTAATGTTGTTTGTAACCCTTCTGCAGGTGGGCTGACTATATCACCTTCACGATAGGTGCGGTCAAAAATTTCACCAATCACATGGAAACTTGAAATCAAGTTCACGCCACCATTGCCGACGAACATGCGAACTGTGTCACCAACTTCGGCTTCCATGTTATTCATCAATGCGCCAGTCTTTCCATTGAAAATCACATATTGTGGTTTGCCATCTAAATAGGCTTGCGTATCGAAAAGTTGTAAACCTTGTCTGCCTAATGCACCTTCGGTATAAAACTCACCTTGCACGACGTAAAATTCTTTATCAACAGGGGGTAAGCCGCCTTCAGGTTCCACGAGGATTAATCCGTACATGCCGTGCGTCATGTGTAAGCCAGGATTTCCAAATGCACAGTGATAGATGAATAAACCGGGATTCAATAACTTGAAGGTCATTTCTTTAGTTTCACCCGGAGCAACGATGGTTGCCGCCGCGCCTCCACCCGGACCTGTAACTGCGTGGAAGTCCACATTATGTGGGTGCAAGCTGGAAGCATTGTTTGTGATGGTGAGATGAACCGTATCACCAACGCGCCCGCGAATGAATGGACCGGGCACAGCATTATCAAACGTCCAGTAGTTGATGGTGACACCGGGCGCAACTTCTGCAATCACCTCAGTTGTAGTGAGATGAACTTCAATCATGCCTTTTTCGTTATAGACAATTTCTTGTGGCACATCGTTCGGGTCACGTGCTATGTTTTCAATTCGTTCAAACTTGTTAAAGTTTGTGAAGAATTTGAATACATTTTCATAGGGTAAATCAGGTTTTTCGTTTGGTCCATAAGAACGTAACGAAGCGGGATAAGCCAATGCGTTTGGCGTTCCATTTGGAATATAAAACGCAATTGATACGCCGATGAACACAATCATCAATGCGGCGGTAATTTTCTTGGAGTGAAATTGTCTCAACACCAAGAATAGAAAAATCGCGGCAAACACATAAGCAATTGCCAGCCCAAACACTTCTACAATATATTGCCAAACATAAGATAGTACTTCCATATTATTCTCCTTTTTTGTAATCGTTTAAATCTTTCAGAATTTTTTTCAAATCCAATTGATAAATTTCTGCCACATCCTTCATCGTACAAAATTTCTGCACATAACAACCTACACATTGCGTTCGATTTTTGACGAAGACGTGGGCAGTTTCAGGTTTTCGCCTAAGCACTTCCTCAACTGTCCAGTGGCTTTGAATTTGAGCATCTTCATTCATGTGCCAACAATACACGCAAATGCAAAACTCTTCTTTGCTTAAGCGCAAATAACAGAAAGGAAAAAAGGAAAAAAACCTTGAGATTAAAAATGCCCCACTCGGATGTTCCTATTTTACGCGGATTCTGCCCCTTCGGCAATTTCTACTAACCCATGCGGATTCCGCATCACGATTCTGCCCCTGCCTGTTTCTATCAACCCACGCTTTTCCCACTCTGACAGTGTTCTGCTTACGGTGTAAATGGTGCTACCAGAGGCTTCTGCAATATCTTGTTGAGAAAGTGGCAGTTCAATCTGTCCCTGAGACTTAATTCCAATTTGAGAAGCAAGCCGCAGTATCGTCAGTGCGAGGCGTCGCTCCACTTTTTCTGTAGCAAGTTCGCGGTATCTTTCTTGCATTTCTTGAATGTAACCCGTCATCAATTGCATCAATCCAAAATTCAAATATGGGCGGGTTTGCATCATCTCGCGAAGTAGACTGCTTTCAATTGCTAGGGCAGAGCTTGGCTCTAACGCCTGAGCCGCTACGGGGTAAGTAGCATCTGGGCGAATTGCTCCCAATGCCGCGAACATTTCCCATTGTTTAATTGTGCGCAAATTAACTTGTTGCCCAGCAGGATTCGATTGTACTAATTTCACTCTGCCCGTTACTAAAATATAAGCATACTTGGCTGGGTCGCCTTGAAAAAAGTAAAAACTGTCTTCCTCAACTGAACGAAGAATAGATTTTTCTACCAATAGATTCAAATCTTCAAGTGGTGCTTCTTTCAGCACGTTGACTTGATTTAAGTCTGCGGGGTTGATTTTCATGCTGATAATTTTACTTTATCCCAGCCTTGACAAAACCTTTGGCTTGAATGTATATTCAAGGTATCCCTACCCCTATGGGGGGGGTAAGAGATTTATCAAGATTCGCATCAGGAACACAGAGGTAATGATGGATAACGAAAATACACTTAGACGATTGAAAACTGTGGAAGGTCATTTGCGAGGCGTGATTCGTATGGTGGAGGAAGATGCCTATTGCATTGACGTGATTCGCCAAATCCAAGCGATTGATGCGGCATTGAACAAAGTCAGCACGCAGATTTTGGAAAATCATTTGAATTCTTGCGTCATTACGGCTGTGCAAGGCAATGACAAGAAAGAACGTCAACGTGTGTTGAAAGAAATTACTGAAGTGTTTGCGATGTCGAATAAGGTCTAAATGGTCGAACAAGTCTAATAAGTCAATTGGTCGGTGGTCGAGTAGACATGATCAAATCGAATGTCGCACCGAGACCACATATTAAAAATAAAACTTTTATTTAGGAGTTCAAAGAATGCTTTTTAAAAAAATAGTTTTAGCAATTTCTGTTTTATTTCTCTCCGCATGTGGTTCAAGCAATGCGGTACCTGCTACCGAAATCACAGTGGACATGAACGAATTTTTATACGAACCTGCTGAAATTACCATTCCAGCAGGTCAGCCAGTGGCGTTGACATTAACCAACAGTGGTGCACAAGAGCATGATTTTGTAATCAAAGAAATCAATGTCACTGGTGTAGAAAAAGAAGGTGATAGTGGTGGAGCGCATCATACGCATGGCTCAGATGTAGATTTTGACTTGCATATCTCCACATCCGCTGGTGGTACAAGCAAATTAACTTTCACAGCTACAGAACCAGGCACTTATAAAATCTTTTGTTCTATTCAAGGACATGAAATCGCTGGCATGATTGGCAAATTGATTGTAGTTTCGCAATAACCCTCACCCTAGCCCTCTCCCACTTTGGGAGAGGGGATAAAACTTAAGGAGAAAAATAAAATGACTACTGTAACTTATAACGTCCCCGCAATTCATTGTGGACATTGCATCCACACCATTGAAATGGAAGTTAGTGAACTCGAAGGTGTGAAATCTGTTAAGGCTGATGAAACCACCAAGAAAGTCGAAATTACTTTTGATACTCCAGCAAGCGAGCAATCTATCAAAGCATTACTTGCTGAAATCAACTACCCCGCTGAAGGTTTGATAAGTTTGTAAGTATGAGGGGATGAAAATCCCCTCTTTTGTTTAATTACGAGGCATTATGAACGACTCACATGAAATGCACCAAGGGCATCATCAGGAAGAGATGAAGAAAGTTTCATCTCACCAAGAACATTCTGGACATGAAATGCATGGGATGTCACATGCAGATTCACACGCAGGTCATGTAGACCACAGCGGACATGAAGATATGTTCCGCAAGCGATTTTGGGTTTCGTTAGTTTTAAGTATTCCCGTTTTGTTATATACAGAGATGTTGCAAATGTGGTTCGGATTTATGATGCCTCAATTTGCAGGTAGTCAATGGATTGCGCCTCTGTTTTCAATAATTGTATTTATCTATGGCGGCGTACCCTTCATTCAAATGGCTATGCCAGAGATTCGTAATCGTCAGCCCGGCATGATGTTGTTAATCTCGCTTGCGATTTCAGTCTCATTCATATATAGCCTTGCCGCTTTGTTTTTCAATTTAGGTGAAGGTTTCTTTTGGGAGCTTGTTACATTAATTGATATTATGTTATTAGGGCATTGGATTGAGATGCGAAGTGTTCGTCAGGCTTCCGGCGCCTTAAACGCCTTAGCAAAATTAATGCCTGATACTGCTGAACATGTGATGCCAGATGGCAGTATTCATACCATGCCTGTTTCTTCATTGAAATTAAATGACATTGTTCTTGTTCGCCCGGGAGCTAGTATCCCTGCTGATGGTGTAGTAGCAGATGGCGAGTCGGATGTAAATGAAGCGATGATTACGGGTGAATCGCTTCCAGTGAAAAAAATCGTTGGTGCAAAGGTTATTGCCGGTAGTATTAATCAAGATGGAAGTTTACGCGTACGAGTTTCGGCAATTGGAGAACATACTGCATTAGCAGGCATTATGCGTCTTGTTCGCGATGCACAACAAAGTAAATCGAATACTCAAATATTAGCGGATAAAGCCGCAGGCTGGCTTTTTTATCTTGCGATTGGCATTGCCGCATTGACTGCTATTTTATGGACAATTGCAATAGGCTTTGATCTTTTTACATTGGAACGAGTGGTAACAGTTTTAGTAATTGCCTGTCCACATGCGTTGGGATTAGCAGTTCCACTTGTCGTTGCAATTAGTACAACTTTAGCCGCACAAAACGGAATTTTGATTCGCAGTCGTTTGTCTCTTGAAGCCGCACGTGAAATTGATGTAATTATTTTTGATAAGACTGGCACACTCACGAAGGGCGAACAAGGTGTAGTTTCGATTAAGACTAATGGTGTAGATGAAAATCATGCCCTTGGATTAACTGCGGCTCTTGAAGCAGATTCTGAACATATTATTGCAAGAGCGATACGTCAAGCCGCACAAGATAGAAATTTATATTTACCAGTTGTTTCTGATTTTGAAGCAATTAAAGGACGTGGTATTCATGCAAAACATAATGGGAAAGACTTATGGGTAGGCGGACCTCGCTTGCTCGAGATGCTTAATCTACAACTTGATTCCGAAATTTTAGAGTTCGCTTCTTCCGCAGGGAAAAAGGGTCAAACTGTCGTATATCTTATCGTTGACGGAAAGATTTTTTCTGCCTTTGCTTTAGCAGATGTGATTCGACCTGAAAGTTATACAGCTATTAAAAAGTTAGATGAAATGAATGTTCAAGTTGCCATGCTAACAGGTGACAGCAAGGAAGTCGCCAAAGCCGTTGCAGATGAACTTGGAATCAAATTGTATTTTGCTGAAGTATTGCCTGAACACAAAGACCAAAAAGTGATTGAGTTACAGAAACAAGGTAAAAAAGTCGCTATGGTTGGCGATGGAGTTAATGATGCTCCTGCTCTTACTCGTGCAGATGTTGGGATTGCAATTGGAAGCGGTACAGATGTTGCAGTGGAGTCTGCAGGAATTATTTTGGTGAAAAGTAATCCACTAGATGTCGTCAAAATTTTTAAATTAAGCCGTGCAAGTTATAACAAAATGATACAAAACCTAATTTGGGCTTCAGGCTACAACATTATTGCTTTACCACTGGCGGCAGGTGTGTTGGCATCCGCAGGAATTTTGCTTTCACCAGCAGTTGGAGCCGTATTAATGTCAGTCAGTACAATCGTCGTTGCAATTAATGCACAATTATTGCGACGGATTGACATGGCAAAATAATTTCAAGAGAGTATGAATGTCTGAGACAAAACAACTTACCCTGCCCATCACCGGCGTGATCCGTGCCATTTGAATGTGGCAGAAGTAAAAGGAGCACTACATCATTAACAAACTTACTCGCAGGGACTTTATCAAGTTGATTGGGACGGGTGCAGGGACGCTGATTCTCAACGCGTGCGATCTCATTCCGTCTGAAACTGATTCCATTATCTCGACACCGACCATGTCCGCATCTGTTTCTCTTGTCGTTAACCTCACCGCTAGACCAGTCACACTCCCCATCTTTTCAGGAGCAGAAACTTCCGTTTGGCGGTATGATGCGTTGGTGCAGGATGGAAATGCAGAATCGATCCAAGTGTTGAAGAACTCATATCTCGGTCCTATATTTAGGGTAAGAAAAGGCCAACGAATACAGGTTCGTCTCAAAAACGAGCTTCCTGATTCCACCATCATCCATTGGCACGGACTGCGCCTTTCCGAAGAAATGGATGGACACCCTCGATACACCATCGCGCCCGGGGCAAATTATGATTATGATTTTCAGGTACTCAACCGCGCAGGCATGTATTGGTTTCATCCGCATACGCACCAATTGACTGGCCCGCAGGTCTATTACGGAATGGCGGGCGTGTTCATCGTCAGCGACGATGAGGAAGCCGCGCTGAGTTTACCTGCTGGTGAATACGACCTACCTCTGGTGATCCAGGATCGCACATTTGACTCGCAAAACCAGATGGTCTATCTGACAAACGGCATGATGGATCAGATGATCGGTTTTCTAGGCGATACGATTCTGGTCAATGGCATGCCTAAAGCCACGATGGATGTAAAAGCTAGCGCGTACCGCTTGCGATTATTAAATGGGTCGAACTCACGAATTTATAAACTAGCATGGATGGATGGTACGCCCCTAAAGGTGATAGCTACCGACGGCGGTTTGCTGGAAGCGCCCGTCACCCGCGATTACCTCACGCTCGCGCCTGGTGAACGAGTGGAACTGTGGGCTGATTTCAGTAGTCGAACGGGCAGTGAGATGCGATTGGTCAGTTTGCCGTTTTCAGAATTCAGCACTAGTGGTGGAATGATGGGTGGCGGTTTGAGCCTGCCTAATGGTGTGCCATTCGACATCTTGAGTTTGAAAGTCGGCGAAAAAGGCGCTGATGTTTCCCCGCTCCCAACACATCTCTCGACGATTGAACGTCATCGCTTGGAAGAGGCTGTCAACCAGAACAACCCGCGCTCGTTTACGCTGGCAATGCAGGGTATGGTTCACAGCATCAATGGTCGCGTGTTTGAAATGGATGCGGTTGCGAGGGATGAGGTTGTGCGGCTTGGCGATTTGGAGATTTGGGAATTCGCTAATCTCGAAGGCAGCGGGGGTGGCATGGGAATGGGCATGATGAATATGGAAATGCCTCATCCAATGCATATTCACGGTTTAGTATTTCAGGTACTCAGTCGTCAGTTTATGCAGGGTAACGAGTCCGTTTACCATGAATTAAGCGCTGGGTTTGTAGACGATGGATGGAAGGATACCGTGTTAGTCATGCCTGGCGAAAAGGTCCAAGTGCTGGTTCGCTTTGAGGATTACGCAGGGACTTTCGTTTATCATTGTCACAATCTTGAACATGGAGATGCAGGCATGATGAGGAACTATAGAATCAAGAGTTAATAATTGCAAGTTCCGACAGTTTCAGAGCCTGTTGATGTCTCTTAACACCGTGACCTTTGCGATTAATGCTCAACCATTACCATGCGTGAATTTAAATTAATAACCAAAACAAATAAGGAGAATACGATGACAACTACAGTACACGACCCCGTTTGCCACATGGATATTGATCCCGCCACAGCTGCGGGCACCTCAGAATACAATGGCAAAACCTATTATTTCTGTTCGCTTGGTTGCAAGAAATCATTTGACAAAGACCCTGAGAAATACCTCAATAACGACGAACATTCACATAACCACTCTTCATCAATGGGCTAAAGCAGATTTATTTCTGTACGCGTGCTTGTTTGCATGTCTTTGAACAAAACCCTGACGCTTTTGTGGCTGGGGAGATTGACCATCCACTAGATGATGATTAATAAATTAATAGGAAAAAATGTCTAATACCAAACAACTCACATTCCCCATTACCGGCATGACCTGTGCAAACTGTGTCGCAACTGTTGAACGCAATCTCAAAAAATTAGATGGCGTGAATTCTGCGGTTGTAAATCTTTCATCTGAACGCGCCACAGTAGATTTTGATTCCGCAAAATTAGAAATCAAAGATTTTATTGCACGAGTCAATCGCGCAGGCTATGGCGTTGCCACAGGCGATGCAGAACTCATCATCAAAAATTTATCCGATGATAATGATGCCCGCATTCTTGAATCTGCTTTATTGAAATTAGATGGTGTCTTAGAAGCCACTGTCAATGTTGCTAATGAAAAAGCAAAAATAAAATATATCCCCACCATCATCACCCAAGCAGAAATTCGGCAAGCCATAAAAAATAAAAGTTTTGAAGTTGTTGAACTTGGTAATGAAAGCGAAGATGCCGAAGCCAAAGCCCGCGAGTATGAAATCAATGAACAAAAACGATTGCTCATCATCGGTTTGATTTTTACAATTCCACTTTTTACATTTTCGATGTTGCGCGACTTTAACATCATCGGTCATTGGGCGCATGAATCTTGGGCAAACTATTTAATGCTACTCTTTACGTTGCCTGTTCAATTTTATGTGGGCTGGCAATATTATGTTGGCGCATTCAAAGCACTTCGTAACAAATCCGCAAATATGGATGTACTCATTGTCATGGGTACATCCGCCGCATTTTTTTATTCAATACCCATCACGTTTGGTTTGTTAGGTGGTCACGTTTATTATGAAACTGCCGCGGTGATTATCACTTTAATTAAACTTGGAAAATATTTAGAAGCCAAAGCCAAAGGGCGCACTTCAGAAGCGATTAAAAAATTGATGGGACTCAGAGCCAAAACCGCCCGCCTCATTCGTGACGGGGAAGAGGTCTCTGTTCCAATTGACTCGGTCATTGTCGGGGATATTGTTCTCGTTAAACCCGGCGAGACGATTCCAGTGGATGGTGTTGTCATCGAAGGGCGAAGCACAGTGGATGAATCAATGTTAACGGGCGAATCATTGCCTGTTGAAAAGAAACAAGGTGATACTGTCATCGGTGCAACATTAAATAAACTTGGCTTAATCAAATTTGAAGCCACCAAAGTTGGCAAAGAAACGGCTTTGGCAAGAATCATTAAACTAGTCGAAGATGCACAAGGAAGCAAAGCCCCGATTCAAAAATTAGCAGACCAAGTCTCTGCTGTGTTTGTGCCAATTGTGATTGTGATTTCATTAATTACATTTGCGGTTTGGTATTTTATTGTTCCACTTAATGGTTATCAATTTTCAGATTCTCCATTCACAATTGCATTAATCAACATGGTTGCTGTTTTGGTGATTGCATGCCCATGTGCAATGGGACTTGCTACCCCAACTGCTATTATGGTTGGTACCGGCAAAGGTGCAGAAATTGGCGTGCTATTCAAAAACAGTGAAGCCCTAGAACGCGCAGGAAATGTAAATGTCGTTGTGTTAGATAAAACTGGCACAATTACAAAAGGTCAGCCAGCAGTTACAGATGTTATTACGAAAGATATTTCTGAAAATGATTTATTGAAGTTTGCGGCATCTGTTGAAAAAGGAAGTGAACATCCTCTCGGCGAAGCGATTTGGGCAGAAGCCACAACTCGCGGATTAACGCTTGCGGAACCTGTTGGGTTTAAGGCGATGCCAGGGTTCGGCGTGCAGGCTGAAGTCGAGTCAAGAAGCGTGATGGTGGGGAACAAGAAAATGTTTGCAGACAAAGGAATCCAAATTGCGGATTTTGAATCTGAAATATCTCGTTTGCAATCAGAAGCGAAGACTGCCATGTTGGTTGCGATTGATAATCAATTTGCTGGAATTATTGCAGTGGCAGACACGATTAAAGAATCATCAAAATCTGCAATTGCAGATTTGCACGCTATGAATTTGAAAGTTGCTATGATGACAGGCGATAATCAAAAAACTGCCGAAGCAATTGCAAAACAAGTTGATATTGACCAAGTGCTTGCAGAAGTTTTACCAGAAGGAAAATCTTCTGAAGTTAAGAAATTACAAATCCCGAATCCCGAATCTCGACTCTCGAATATTGTTGCAATGGTTGGTGATGGTGTGAATGATGCGCCTGCACTTGCACAAGCAGATGTTGGTTTAGCGATTGGTACTGGAACCGATGTTGCTATGGCGGCGGCTCCGATAACTTTAATGAGTGGTGATTTGAAAGGCGTTGCAAAAGCAATTAACTTATCACGCAAAACATTATCAACGATTAAACAAAATTTGTTTTGGGCGTTTTTCTATAACGTGGTGCTAATCCCTGCCGCTGCACTTGGATATTTAAATCCGATGCTTGCGGCTGGTGCTATGGCATTTAGCAGTGTGTTTGTAGTGACGAATAGTTTGAGATTGAGAAGAATAAGTATATAGGTAAGCAAATAGACAAGTACACATGCACACATGTGTACTTGTCTACGTTATACTCTCAATATGAATCAGCAGACCCAATATTTTCAGTACGCTTTATGGCTTGCATTTTTTACAATTTTCTATAATGCGGCTGAGGGATTGATTTCTATTTATATTGGCATTCAAGATGAAGCCTTAACATTGTTTGGTTTTGGCATAGATAGTTTAGGAACATTGGGCTTGATTTATTATTCATATCAAAAGGGGAAAGAGTCGTTTGAAAAAGCGGCAGAACTTGAAGATTAATGTATAAAAAGAGGCAATATGTCTAAAAATAAAACCCCTACGATTGACCCAGTTATGATTATATTCCTTGGCATTGTGCTGGTTGCAATTTCAATTATATTAATAAACTTTCAACCAAATCTGGAATCATTTACACAAAATATAGGCTCAAATGTGACTAACCAGTTAATAGTTGCATTTATTACAGGTATCACCACAGGCGGGTTAAGTTGTTTGGCTGTACAAGGCGGTTTACTAGCAAGTTCATTGGCTCATCAAATTGAACAAGATTATGTTGAAAATAAAAAAAGTAAAAAAACAAAAATAACTCCGCGGTTTAATTCAAGGCTTCCCATTTTTCTTTTTCTTGTTGCAAAATTGATTGCCTATACATTGCTTGGCGCATTGCTTGGCTGGTTAGGTTCTTATATTACGTTTAGTCCAACCAGCCGTGCAATCTTAATGATTGCAATCGCAATTTTTATGATAGGCAATGCCCTACGGATGTTTAATGTGCATCCTATTTTTCGTTATTTTTCTATTGAACCACCGAAATTTATCACCCGTTATATTCGTAAAACTGCCAAAGGCACAGATACCGCCACACCGCTTTTTCTTGGCGCATTAACCGTTTTTATTCCTTGTGGTGTAACGCAAGCGATGATGGCAACCGCACTTGGTACAGGCAGTGTGATTATGGGCGCGGCACTGATGTTTGCATTTACACTTGGCACAAGCCCTGTG
>JAEURG010000150.1 GCA_016789345.1 Anaerolineales bacterium
CGCCAACTATGCAAGATGTGAAAGAAAAAGTGAAAGAACTATTTTGTACAACTTTTCAAAGCCAATATTAATTTTCTTTGGTACTTATGCAGGATGTGGGAATAAAAAATTCATTGCATAATCAACCATGAGGTTTTATGAAAACAAAATTTAATCGTAGAGATTTTCTAAAGTTAAGCACTGCGGTTGCGGCGGCATCTGCATTAGCGGCGTGTGCGCCGAATAATGAAAATGAAATCGGCGTACCATTTGAATCACCTGAAAACCCTGTCATCAATCCAGAAGTACAAACGCCTCTGCCTGCCGTTCCACTTACTATTCTCGCGTTGAATCGCCTTACCTTTGGCATTCGCCCCGGCGATGTTGATTTATTTAATTCACTTGGTGCAAATGATGATGAACGATTAATCAATTTTGTTACACAACAATTAAATCCCGATTCGATTGATGATAGCGAATTTGAATCAAGATATAGTGCCGCGGGTTTTGAAACTTTACATAAAACACATGAACAACTTTATTATGACCATATTACGAACAATCAATACAATTCAAATAATGAAGCCTATTGGGATTGGTATAGCAAGCCCGCTTATGAATTAGTGGACGCAACCATGTTGCGCGCCGTATATAGCAAAAAACAAATCGTAGAAATTTTGGCTGATTTTTGGCACAATCATTTCAATGTTTATTTCTGGCAAGATGACGGCGTGCCATTGTTGGTTTCATATAACCGTGATGTCTTAAGAAAACATGCACTTGGAAATTTTCGTCAAATGTTAGAGGGTGTGGCAACGCACCCGTCTATGTTGTATTACTTGAATCAAAATAATAGCAACGATGCGGGTCCCAACGAAAATTTTGCACGCGAACTTTTTGAATTGCATACATTAGGCGCTGAAAATTATTTAGGCGTGCGCGACCCAAACACTGTTACTAAAGATGCAAATGGAATTTCAATTGGTTATGTCGATAATGATGTCTATGAATCAGCGCGTGCGTTTACAGGCTGGCGTGTAGATGATGACATCTATGAATATGAAAATGAAATCGGCAAAAGTGGCAATTTCATTTATTACAAACCATGGCACGATAGATTCAACAAATTGGTTTTAGGAAAATACATTCCATCAGACCAACCTGATATGCAAGATGGACGCGATGTGTTGGATTTGCTTGCATATCATCCCGGAACTGCAAGACATATTGCTCGCAAATTATGCAAACGCTTCATCTCTGACGTGCCACCTGATTCTGTTATTCAAGCGGCGGCAAACACCTTTATAGAGTTTCGCTCCGCGCCAGACCAGTTGAAGCGTGTGGTGGAGACGATTTTACTGTCAGCCGAGTTTAAGCAAAGTTGGGGAGGCAAGGTCAAACGTCCGTTTGAAGCGGTTGTTTCTATGGTGCGAGTCCTCAATTCAGAATCCAATCGCATCCCAAGTGGTTTTCATTGGATGTTAAGTCAAATGGGGCAAGGCTTATTTGAACGTCGTTCACCAGATGGTTATCCTGATTCGCGTGAAGCGTGGGCAAATTCCATGTCATTGTTATATCGTTGGAATGCCGCAGTGGCTTTGACAGAAAATTGGATGGATGATGAACAAGGCAACGTCATTCGTACAGATGTTTATGCTCAAACCCCAACAGAAATTCGCACTGCCACTTCACTAGCAGATTTTTGGATAGGACGAATTTTGAATCAATCATTATCTGAAACCAGCCGTAACGCTGTCATTCAAGTGATGGCACAAGAGTATAGTTGGGATGAAACACTGCCCGAAGACCATGTGCAATATGTGTTACCTGCTATGGTCGAAGTGATTTTGATGAGCCCTGAATTTCAATGGAAATAAATATAAACGTCCCGCAGGTTTCAGGAAATAATTATGGTTGTAAATCAAACCTGCGGGACGGTCTTTTATAAAAGGAAAACAAAATGCCAAAAACGATTATTCCCCGCCGACAATTTTTACAAGGTTGTTCCGTCGCCATTGCTGAAATGGTTGGCGCAAGATTAACCAATCTTGCTTTTGCAAAACAAGATAATCCTTACGATACATTGGTGGTTGTATTTTTACGCGGTGGCTGGGATGCATTAAATGTTGTTGCACCCATTGCGGGGGATGATAGAGGCTTTTATGAAAAAGCAAGACCTGATATCAGGATTTCAGATTTATTACCGTTGAGTGACCAATTCGGTTTACATCCTGCTATGAGTCCGCTTTATGATTTTTATCAACAAGGCAAAGCAGGTGTTGTTCATGCCGTTGGTTTAAATGTGGACACGCGCAGTCACTTTGATGCACAAGAATATATCGAATTGGGTACACCGGGTTCTAAAAGTGTTGCTTCGGGTTGGTTAACTCGTCACTTACAAACCAGCGGAACAACTTCTATTTTGCCGGTCTTATCTACAGCAGGTCAGCCAACTTCATTATTGAATTTTGTACCCACTGTGAGTTTAAGTTCGCCAGCAGAATTTTCACTTTGGGATAATGGTTTAGCCGAATCGCATCTCACTGCTTTAAAACAGTTATATCAAGGTGACAGCATCATACATCATGCTGGCGCAAGAACATTAGAGGCGTTGAACATTGTCAGCCCACTATCCAATCAAGATTATCAACCTGCCAATGGTGCAACGTACAATGATGATGAATTTGGCAGGCAATTAAAAACAGTAGCACAGATGATTAAGTTAGAAGCAGGTTTAAGAGTTGCCACTGTAGATTTTGGAGGTTGGGATACACATGAATATCAAAACGATGGCAACGGCGGTTATATGTCAGATTTATTGAACAGCCTCGCTTCTGGACTGGCAAACTTTTACCTCGACCTCGACTCAGGCTACACCGATAAATTATCCGTTGTTGTCGTCAGTGAGTTTGGTAGAAGACTTGTACAAAATGATTCTTATGGCACAGATCATGGTCATGGCAATGTTATGTTTACATTAGGTGGGAATGTAAATGGCGGTCAAGTATTTGGCACATGGCCTGGATTAAACAATGAGCAGTTATACGACAGTGCCGATTTAGCAGTGACAACGGATTATCGTCAGATATTAAGTGAATTATTGTCAAAGCGTATGGGCAATAATGATGTTGAATCAGTTTTTCCCGGCTTCTCTGGAAGTTATAATCCCTTAGGAATGTTTAGATAAGCCCCCACCCGTCCTCCCCCAAATCCTACAACCAAAATTTTAGTAAAAATAAAATTATAAATGTCGGATTTTGGGGAGGTGCCGAAGGCGGAGGGTTTTTTTATTCCGCCACCACAAAACAATCTCTGCCTTTGTTCTTGGCTTCGTACATAGCATTATCCGCACGGTTGAGTAAAGTTTCCCATGTGTCTTTGCCAATTTTTAATTGAGCAATGCCAATACTTAATGTCACTTGAATGACATGCTCTTTCACAAGTGCCGGTTTCTCACGCATGATTTTCCCCAAACGAGCGGCTTGCTCTGAAGCTGCGTGAATATCAGAATTGGGCAGGATAATCAAAAATTCTTCACCGCCATATCTACCAGCTACGTCCGGGTGACGAATGCCATCGCGTAAACGATGTGCCACTTGTTGTAAAACTACATCGCCAATAGGATGACCAAAAGAATCGTTGATTGATTTGAAATGGTCAACATCAATGATAGAAATAGAAAGCATAGTGTTATATCGTTCAGCGCGTAAAACTTCACTTTGAAGTTCATTGATGATAGCGCGACGATTTAGGATAAAGGTTAATGCGTCGGTTTCAGAAACTTCTTTGGCTTGCGTAATCACGCTTTCTAACTCAATATGTTTGTTGTGCGCCAATTTTTTTGAAAATTCACTTTCCACCTTAAATAATTTAACTTGCTTATGTAATTTTTGAATTTGATAGGCTGAGGCTGAATCATCAGATGTAACAGGTTCAGCAATCAAGATGAAGCGTGCGTTTGAAGCGGGCAGTAAGAAACAGTCACACAGCGTGGGTGTATCTTCATCTAATAAAAAAATTTCTTGCCAGTGCATCTCCGTTAAATTTTTTGGAAAAGCATTGCGCATTATTTTTTTAAACGGCTCAAAGGCAGAATTCCAAGCGAAAAAAGAACCATCTTTTTCGACAACCGCAACAGCGGCGTTCAGATGGTCAAATATCATTTCAAATTCTTCGGTGGAAAGAACTTCTGCTAACTTACGCATGTTTGCATTGTAGCGTACTCGCGTTGTAATTTTTTCAAACCTTACAAAATTAGTAAGAATAACCTTTCAATTTCGCTAAGATTATCTCGCCCCTTTTCTGCCAAATTGTTTTTCCAACATATCCACCGATAAATGAATCATGGTGGGTCTGCCATGCGGGCATGTGCGCGGATTTTGACATGCTTCTAAATCATTTAATAAACTTCTTTGTTCTTCGGATGTTAATACCTGCCCGGCTTTGACTGCTAACCTTTTACAGACTCTACCTGCGATTTTCGCTTCAATCTCAGTTTGTAACGGACTCTCGTCCTCTTCAAAATCTTCGACCAAAGCCTTTAATGCCAAAGCAGGGTCGCCGCCTGAAAATAAAACTGGCATAGCACGTACTTGAAAAGTGTTTGTGCCAAACTCTTCCACTTCAAAGCCGAAATGATTCAATGCAGGTAATTGTTCAGTCAATGCTTTTGCTGATTGTGGAGGGAATGTAATAACTTCTGGTGATAACAAACTCTGTGATGGAATATTTTTATTGTCATGTTGTGCCATGAGTTTTTCAAATAAAACTCGTTCATGCGCGGCATGTTGGTCTATGAGATATAAGCCGTCGGGTCCTTCGGCGACAATATACGTCGCGCCGATTTGACCGATGAGGCGAAGTAGTGGAACATTTGTGTTTAATGATTCTTGACCGCTGACCGCTGACTGCTGATGGCTTTCTTCGGTCTGCGGTCTATCGTCTGCGGTCTGGTCGTGTGCCATAGACCAATCAATCCCAATTTCTCGCGGCTCAGATTGTGGCACATAACGCAAACCCCAAAGTTGTGGAGAAACTGTCGGCACAGGCGTATAAGCCAATAATGCTTTTCTGACAGAGCGTTGCACAAAACTAAAAATTTTGTCTTGGCTTCTGAATCGAACTTCTGCTTTGGTCGGGTGGACATTTACATCTACATCTTCTGGTGAAATTTCTAAGAACAAAGTCGTCAGCGGATAACGCCCGACCATTAATAGCGTGTGATAAGCCTGCAATAATGCCGCATTCAAAGCGGAATCTTGTACCCAACGTCCATTGATAAAAAATGTAATCTCTCTGCGGTTGGAACGAGTCAATGAAGTAGGGCTAATAAAACCAGATAACTTAAATGATTCTTCATCAGACATCACTTCTAACATTTGTTTGGCGACATCTACACCATATAAAGCCGCCAGAATTGCACGTCTGTCACCATCACCTGCGGTTTGCAATGTGACTTGTTTTCCGTCAGTTACTTTGAAGCGCACATCTGGATATGCCAACGCATAACGAGTCACTAACGAATCAATTGCGCGTCTTTCAGTTACATCGGTTTTCAAAAATTTCAAACGCGCAGGTACGTTATAAAAAAGATGTTCAACTCTTACAACTGTGCCAACAGGCGCGCCAACTTTTTCAATTTTGCTTGCAATCCCGCCTTCAATTTTTATTCGTGCGCCTTCTTTTGCAGATTCAACACGCGAAGTCATCATCATTTGTGAAACGGAACCGATCGAGGCTAATGCTTCACCGCGGAAACCAAGCGTCTTGATATGAAATAAATCATCGGAGCGAAACAATTTCGAGGTGGCATGACGCGAAGTTGCCAACTCCAACTCATCCGCTGGAATGCCAGTTCCATCATCGGCAACTTCAATCAAAACTTTGCCGGCATCTTCAATCGCAACTGAAATATTTTTTGCGCCAGCGTCTAAAGAATTTTCAAGCAGTTCTTTAACAACTGAAGACGGGCGTTCCACCACTTCACCCGCCGCAATTTGTGAAGCAACTTCATTTGAAAGCAATCGAATAGGCATGAACGAATTATAATCTTTATATGAAATTCACAACCATTTTCTTTGACCTCGACGACACTTTGTATCCGCCCAGCACAGGCTTGTGGAAAAATATAAAATCACGCATCAGTTTATACATGCAAGAACGCATGAATATTCCGCCAAACGAAGTAGATAGTTTGCGCGAAAAATATTTTTTACAATATGGCACCACCATGCGCGGTTTGCAAGCGCATCACAACATTGATACAGAAGATTTTCTTGCTTTTGTGCATGATTTGCCATTGAAAGATTATCTAACCCCGAATCCGATTCTGCGCGACGTTATCGCTTCATTACCGACCCGCAACCTGATTTTTACAAACGCAGATTTCAACCATGCTGATAGAGTGTTAAACGCCCTCGGCTTACGCGATTTGTTTGAAACGATTATAGATGTAAATAGAATTGACCCATACTGCAAACCGATGCCCGAATCTTTTAAGATTGCGATGCAAGCCGCAGGTGAATTTGACCCAAGTAAGTGCGTGATGATTGACGACATCAACCGCACGACAAAAGCAGCAAAGGCTCAAGGCTTGTTCAGCATTTTGTATAACGAAACTTTCAGCGAAGATGATGCCGATGCTCAGCTCACAGATTGGGGTCAGTTGAAAGAGATTTTAGAGTACTAATAAAACTAGGCAGGCGGTCTTTGAGTCTACCGAGTTTTATTTTACGGTCGTTTATCCAATGTAATCGTCACATCTACGGGTTGATTATCTCTTAACACCGTCAAAACTACGGTTTCACCGGGGGATTTGTTCGTGAGTAAATAAGCCAGCAGTTCATCAAACGTGCGGATGGGGAGTCCGTCAATGGCGATGATTAAATCTCCACCTGCTAATAGGTTTGGAATATTGGTGGAGGTTGTGCCTGCTTTGAGTCCTGCTTTATCTGCAGGTCCACCTGGCACAACATTGGTAATATACGCGCCGGTGTATTGACTTAATCCTAATGCTTTTACCATTTCTAAACTGAATAAATCGGTAGAGGCGATACCTAAAAATGGATAATCATACTTTCCTTCTGAAATTAAGGAAGGTGCAACTCGTTTAACGATATTGATAGAAATGGCGAAGCCGATGCCTGAATTAATGGGTTCGCCCTCTTGCGTAAAGTTTGTTGTGCGAATAGCGCGATTGATACCAATGACTTCGCCATTGATATTAAATAATGGACCACCAGAATTGCCGGGGTTAATCGCCGCATCGGTTTGGATAATGTCACCTGCACTGAATGCAGCACCATCTGGGCTAACACGCATAGAGTCTAATGTGCGCCCAAGTGCAGAGATGATGCCAACTGTCATAGTGCTTTCTAAGCCAAAGGGATTGCCAATAGCCACTACCGTTTGACCAACTTTCAGCAAGTTTGAATCGCCGAGCGGGAGCGGAAATAATTCAGAAGATGGCACATCCACTTTTACAACAGCAATATCTGAATCTAAATCAGTTCCAATCACAGTGCCGTATGCCATGAAGCCCGAAGTGAATCGAACCTCTACTGTTTTTGAGCCTTCAATAACATGATAGTTTGTAATAATGTGTCCGTTACTATCATATACAAAACCAGAGCCTGCGCCAACATCTGTAAGAATGGCAACCGTGCCACGGCTGACGTTTTCATATAAAGCCACTAAACCTTCTTGCTGACCTGTAGATGGATTTGCAACTGCTGGGTTGGCAGGCACAATGGTTGGCACAATTTGTACCTGTGCTGTCGGAGTGGGTTGATTCATTTGCCTAAATGGTGTTTGGCATGCCAAACTTGCCAAAACCAAAATAAGAAATGCAAATAAGATTCGTTTCGTTTTCATTCGTCACCTTTAAAATTTTATTTTCGAGGCTTCTTCAATTAACTCGCGTTGTTTGGTCGTTAAATATTTTGGTACTTGTACTTTTAACTTCACGTACAAATCGCCTTTTGTTTTTGTATCTTTTAAGTTGGGCATTCCGCGCCCAGCCAAACGGAAAACTTGTTCAGGTTGAGTACCGGGCGGAATATTTAATTTGACTTTGCCCGCTGGTGTTTCCACATCCGCATCACCGCCGAGAATTAAAGTAAATATACTTACGGTAGATATTGTTGTGAGATTACTTCCGTCTTGCTCAAAGCGACTATCGGGTTGGACATTAATCACCAGATATAAATCGATTCCTTCTGGACCCGCACCTGCTACTCGCACCTTCGAGCCTGTCTTAACCCCAGCCGGGATTTTTACATTCAGTTTCTTTCCATTTGTTTGTAACTGGCGGGTTGTGCCATGATAGGCTTCATCAAATGAAATTTGTGCTTCTTGTTCATAACCTTGCGCCGCCTGATTTCGCACCGATGAACGCATAGCTTCGCCGAACATCATACGGAAGAAGTCAGAAAAATTATTGATTCCGCCACCACCAAATGGGTCTTCTACATTTTGATAGCCACCGCGTTGCTGGCTTGCATTTTGATTAAACCAATCATCCCATTGAAAATCAGTGGGATTCCCGCCACGACCACGAAAGTTTGTATAAGCACTGCCAAGTTGGTCATATTTGGCACGCTTTGAATCATCACTCAGCACCTGATAGGCTTCATTAATTTCTTTGAATCTATCCTCAGCCTTTTTGTCGCCGGGGTTTTTATCGGGGTGATATTTCATGGCGAGTTTGCGATATGCCGAGCGGATGGCATCTGCACTGGCTTTACGGTCTACGCCGAGAATTTTGTAATAGTCCTTATAATCCATAATAGGCTATTTTTATACCCGCCCGAATTGAAAGTCAAGCATACAAACGTCACACTAACAGAACTCTAACCTGCCATTTTTATATATCTTTAATAGACGCTGACTATAATATATATCGAAAGGAGAATATTATGATAATTAGCCCCAAACTTACAAAAGCCATAAACGGACAAATCGGTAACGAATTTGGTGCTTCTTTACAATACCTGAGCATTGCCGGTTACTTTCAAACCCAAAGATTGAACTTGCTTTCTAAATTGTTTTTTGAGCAAGCGGATGAAGAAAAAGAACACGCGATGAAGTTCGTGCACTATGTTTTAGATACACAAGGCAAACTAGAAATTCCCGCAGTCAACGCGCCGAAACCGACTTTTTCCTCGGCTGAAGAAGCAGTGCAAGCCGCGCTGGCTTGGGAAAAAGAAGTGACCGAGCAAATTAAAAAATTGATGGACATTGCCACCGAAGAAAATGATTATCTCGCCCAAAACTTTTTACAATGGTTTATTGACGAGCAACTGGAAGAAATCAATAAGATGGACCAATTGCTGAGTGTAATTCAACGCGCTGGTGAAAAGAATTTGCTTATGGTTGAAGCCTATTTGGTTCATATAGAGAAAGCAAGTTAGGAAGTTATAGCGTAATAGTATTAATATCGTTTTGTATTCAAATGTGTAATGGCAATGGCGAGCGCATCAGCGGCATCGTCAGGCTTGGGGATTTTATCAAGTTGTAAAAGAGTGCGTACCATTTCTTGCATCTGACGTTTTTCTGCAAAGCCATATCCTGCTACCGCTTGTTTCACTTCATTAGGGGAATATTCAAAAGTTTCTACCCCTGCTTTTTGCAATGCTAATAACACGACCCCACGTGCTTGCCCAACTGCAATACCCGTTGTGACGTTGCGTGCAAAAAAAAGTTTTTCAACAGCGGCAGTTTCGGGTTTATGTTTTTTGATTAATTTATTTAATTCATCAAATATTTTTTCGAGGCGGGCTGATGGCGACTCATCTTTGTCAGTGGAGATAATGCCGAATGAAACAGCAGACAACTCGCCATCAGGCATGAGGCGCACGAATCCGTAGCCAGTGGTTGCGGTGCCGGGGTCAATTCCTAATGCAAGAGTCATATCATTAAATAAAAAGTAGGGGCGAGGTTATCTCGCCCCTACAATATTACGCATTTTCAAGTGCGGCTAAAACTTCATCGCTCATTTTGACGTTGTGATAGACATTTTGTACATCATCAAGGTCTTCGATATTTTCGATGAGTTTCATCACTTGCAATGTTTCTTCTACATTAAGTTCGATTTCTTGTTTGGCGACAAAACTCAAACCCGCCTCAGCAGGTTGAACATTGGCTTTGTGAAGCGCATCGGCAATCGTTTTGAATGATTCGACTGCGCCATAAATTTCGATTGTGTCACCATTATCAATGACATCATCTGCCCCGGCTTCAATGCCGAGTTCAAAGGCTTTATCAAAATTCATGGCACTCGATGGAAATGAAAAATATGATTTTCTTTCAAATTGCCATGCCACTGCACCCGCTTCTGCCATAGTGCCGCCTTTGCTAAAAGCATGACGAATATCGGGGACAGTGCGATTACGATTATCGGATAAACATACAACTACAATCGCCGAACCATGTGGACCATACCCTTCAAAAGTCAGTTCTTCTAAACCGCCACCTTCTTTATCTTCGCCAGTTCCTTTTTTGATGGCGCGTTCGATATTATCTTTCGGCATATTTTCGGCGCGGGCTTTATCTACTGCTAAGCGCAAACGGAAATTAGTTTCAGGGTCGCCACCGCCTTCACGTGCGGCAATTAAAATTTCACGAGCAAGGCGTGTGAAGATGGCACCACGTTTGGCATCTGCCGCACCTTTTTTTCGTTTAATGGTAGACCACTTGGAATGACCAGACATAACACGTTCTCCTTCAGAATAATGACCACATTTGTGGGAGTTTATAGATGAATATAGGCATTATACCATTTGGAAATTTTATCTCTCTGACAGTTGATTACAAAAAAATAGGTCACGCTTCAAACGTGACCTATATATGTTTCTGCAAACTTACATTTCCTTTGCCCGTTCACCCATTTGATTCCGCAAATCGTTCGCATCTTTATCAATGGTGAAAATTGCTCCGAGATAAAAGAAGAAACATAATCCCCATGCAACAGTGCAAATTAAGAGAATGGCAGTTTTCAAATCAATGGCATCAGCAATCACGCCAGTAATAATCGGAGCAAATGCTGCACCAGCATTTTCAATGAAGTATGAAGTCGCTTGAGCCGTGGAGCGGATTTCAGGAACTGTGACATCATAAACAGTTGCAATCACATTCGGTGATGAAAGTGCCATAAATACCGCAGTGATGCACATCAAAATAAAAAATTGATTTCGTGCTTCAAGTGGCGTGTTCAAGGCAAAGTACATAAAAATTGCACCCATCAATACGCCAATGCTCGAAACAATAATTCTGCCTTTGTTGGTGCGTTTGAATGATAAGTCACCTAACATGCCACCAATAAAATAACTTGCCGCCAAAATTAAAATGACAGGTGCCATCGTAAATAAAATGCTATCGGCATCATAGCCGCGTTCTCGTTCAAGATAGCCAAAGAAGAAATATGTAATCACAGTCCATGGGAATACACCTGCAAAGCCTTGTAGAAAAATAAACCACATGGTTTTCTTTTTGAAAATTTCTCTTACTTCTGCCCACGAAAACTTGAAAGTTTGCATTTCGGGCATGTTTTCAAATTCTGGTTCGGCTTTGCCACGTGGCATTTCTTTGACGAAGAAGAAAATTAAAAGAGCAATCACCAACCCTAATGCACCAGTAATGAAGAAAACATTTCTCCACCCACCAATGGCAGGCGCGACCATTAATGCCAAAATTGTGCCAAGTAAATAACCAAGCGGTTGTGCTAATTGCAAAATACCATAAATTTTTCCGCGCAAGTTCGGACCAAAATAATCCGCTATCAGCGTGTACACACCTGGATATGAAGAATCATCTATCCCCGTAGATGCACGAGTCGCTAAAAATCCACCAAAAGTTCGCACAATGGCATTTAACCAAGTGGTTGCTCCCCAAACAAAAGAAGCAATCGAAAGTAATTTTGAACGTGAATAACGGTCGTATAAATATCCCCACACAGGATACAAAACAGTTGCCACAATCAATGCACCTGAATTAACCAAACCCCATTGCGTATTTGTGATTTGAAATTCTTCACTAATTTGCACTTGTAAAGAACCAATCATCAATTTATCAGTTTGATGCAATAAGATGAAAAAGAAAAATACAACAACCACGAACCAACGATAACGTGAATTTTCAGCAGACATGAAACCTCGCAATAAAGAGATATATAAAATCAAAAGGCAGTCTCTAAATTAGAGACTGCCTTTTATTATAAATTTATTTTACCGATTTAAGATAAACAAAATGCCTGCGATTAAGGCGCACACGCCTGCAATCACATTTCCCAAAGGGAAGCCTACGCCGAGTAAAGCCAAGCCTGCAATAATCAAATATACGCCGAGCAAAATCCATTTTAAGTTTCTCATTATAAATCTCCTTTTTTGTTAAAACACATAAAAAAGTTTTAGTTACCAATTATTCTTCTTCTGAAATAATTTCTTGAGCAAGTTTTTTTAATTCATCGGCATTATTTACTTTTGCTGAATCAAAATATTGTTCCAATAAATCCAGCGCGCTTAAACTACTCACCACTTGACCCTCTGCAATGCGCACACGCGCTTCACTTTGCGGGCGTTTCACTAAATGAAATTCAAAGGCTGTTTCAGCATATTTTCTCAATGCCGATTCATCAATTAACGAATCCCATTCTCTTGGATATTCAACCGTTAATTTGACAATTGCATCAGCCATTTCTTTTGGGCTTGGCAATTGTTCTTTGAGGAATTTCGTCGCCTCTTCGCTTGACCTGAGAACTGTGTGCTTATCTATAAATTTTCTCACATCTTTGAGTTGATGCCAGTTAACTTTTGTATCTTTGCCTTTCTCAATTTCTGCAATGACAAAGAATCTATCTTCTTTAATTTCGCCAAAATCTACTCGCTCAATCGAACCAGGATAAACAACTGGTGGCTGATTGCCTTCATTCACATTTTGTGGTTTATGAATGTGACCCATTGCTACATAACTAAATTTTGGATTTTTCACCAAACTGCCAGATAAAACTAAATCATTTCCTAACATGACAAGTCTTTCACCGCCAAACTTTGCACCTTCAATCGAAGCGTGAGCAGTTAAGATAACTGGTAGAGATGAATCACATTCATCTAACCAGCCTTCAATTAATTCGCCAATATTTTCTTCAATGCGAGAGAATGCTTCTTTGGAATCCGTTTCACCAGTAACAGCCATAAAAGAGGAACGAGATACCCAGGGCATGGCAATCACTTGAAGTGGCAAATTCCATAAATCTTCTGATTTGAGAAATTCAGGTTTATCCAAAACTTTGATAAACGGCACCTGTAATGTTTTGAATTCTTGTAAAGCATGAGCGCGTCCAATAGATGGAGAAATATCATGGTTGCCAACTAAAAGCAAAGTCGGAATTTGCGCTTGAGATAATTTCATAATTCGTTTGCCCCACTCGCGTTGAAATGTCGGTGACGGTGAACGGTCTTTATATGCATCCCCCGCAAAGATGACCATATCTACCTTTTGTTGAATCGCTGTATCAACAATTGTGTCTAATGATTTGAGAAAATCTAAAACACGCAAGGGCAAGCCGGTGACGGGGTCATGCCGTCCATAGTTTGCCATGTCAATATGTGCGTCAGCGAAGTGGAGTAATTTCATAATTAATTTGTTGGAAGGTTTGAAGGTTGGAAAGTTACAAGTTGAACCTTCAAACATGTGAACTTGAAAACTTGTAAACACTTCATGGTTGAACTCCAAGTTCTTGCAAAGCCTGCACTGCCGGAAACCAATTGGCATGGACTTGAAGCGCGGCGCGATAATCTGCTATGGCAGCATTTGTATTGCCAATCATGTAGTAAGCACGTCCACGCCAAATGAGTGATTCTTCTAAAGTTGGCTCTGAGATTGTATCGTTTAATGTTGTATTTGCTAAGTTAATTACATCTTGATAGCGTGCAGAATAATAATAAGCATAATATGGACCAGTTTGATACCACATCATACGGAAGGGGCGATTGCCTGCTTTTGTATCCCATGCGGCGTATAAGCGAAAGGCTTGGTCATAAGCAAAGGCGGCATCTACATATTGATTCAAGGCAACATGGCTAGTGCCTTTGTTGAACCACGCGAAAAACGAGTTATTGCCTTCGATTTCTTCAATTTCTTTTTCAGCAATTTGCAAAGCATGTCCAGCCGCCCAAGTTTCATCTGCCCATGGACCAAGAAGACTCAATACTTCACTTTCGCGCCCGGCGGGGTAAACCACCATGAATAGATAGTTGAATGAACGCCAGCCGTCTATATATTCTTCATAAGTGCTGAGTAAATCTTTGCCAGGTTTCAGGTATGCATCTTGGACGATGAAGCCGCCTTTTTCATCATCATAGCCTGTTGTAAAAAGATAATGACCAAGCCAATCTATTTTGCCGCTGTAATCGCGTTCGTAATATCCTTTTTCAACGACAACGGGAAAGCCTGCCGCAATTAACTTTTTGATTAAGTTAATATCACCACCGAGCCTTGATAAAGCACGAAATTCTGTCGTTTCTTGATTAACGAAGTTAACCAATTCATACGGCATGACGTTTTTATCTGGTAAGCCGCGTTGAATAAAATCTTTTTTTGTGTCTGGTGAGCCAGGTTTAACAACTTTGGCAACATCATCACGGTTGCCACCCCAGCCCCAAAAATTTAATGCCATTGTTAAATTTGCAGGTCCACAATAATTCCAACGGTTGTGTTGGTCAACATAGATAACACCGTCTAGCACGACGGAAGCAGGCAAAGGCTCAGGTGTAATCGTTGGTTGAAGAGTAGAAACAGCCTGAGGCGTGGATGTTGAAGCGGGTGTTAATGTCAACATCATTTCTGCGCGAGCAGTTCCAACTGCGGTTTCAACGGTCAATGGATTTTGTTCACTTGGTTGAAAAACTGCTTCACTAGGCGGATTAAAAAAGTAGACGATGCGCGCGCGAAGTAAATCAACACGCGTGGAGAGGCGGTCGTGGACGGGCGGGAGAAAGTAAATGCCAATGACGAGCAGAATGCCAATTGGGATGTACCATTTTTTATTAATTTGTTTTAACTTGCTAAATATCTTATTCATGGAAAAGATTATAAAACAAAAAGACTCTATTGTTTTTTACCAATAGAGTCTTTTATGTATTACTAATTTTGTGTGTCACCCTGAGCAAATGCGAAGGGTCTATAAGATAGTCGTAGAGATTCTTCGCCACAAAAAACAAGTGCGTGGCTCAGAATGACACGTCTTATTCTTTCACTTCACCGTCAATCACATCACCATCTTGACTTTGTGCAGGTCCACCTTCAGGTTGTGGTTGTTGACCTTGTCCTTGTGCGTACATTTGTTGACTCAAAGCGTGGAAGGTGTGTTGTAGTTCTTCGGTTACCTTTTTGATCTTTTCAACATCATCACCTTGTGCGACTTGTTTGAGTTCATTAACTTTTGTTTCAATCGAAGCCTTTTCAGCAGATGGAACTTTATCGCCTAGCTCACGCAATGATTTTTCAATTTGATAAGCGAGGTTATCAGCATCGTTTTTCACTTGAATCACTTCGCGGCGTTTTTTATCTGCGGATTCATTTTGTTTAGCTTCTTGCACCATGCGTTCAATATCATTTTTGTTCAAGTTGGTTGAAGCAGTGATGGTCACTTTTTGTTCTTTGCCAGTGGCTTTGTCTTTTGCTGTTACATTCAAAATGCCGTTGGCATCAATATCAAAAGTCACTTCCACTTGTGGAATGCCACGAGGTGCTGGTGGAATACCATCGAGTCTGAATCTTCCGAGGCTCATATTGTCACCAGCCATTGGGCGTTCACCTTGTAACACATGAATATCAACAGCGGTTTGATTATCAGCCGCAGTGGAATAGGTTTCCGTTTTGCGAACGGGGATAGTTGTGTTGCGTTCAATCATCACGGTCATCACACTGCCCATGGTTTCAACGCCTAAAGAAAGTGGGGTGACATCTAATAACAAAATGTCTTTCACTTCACCACCAAGCACACCGCCTTGAATTGCGGCACCAATCGCAACGACTTCATCAGGGTTCACGCCTTTGTTTGGTTCTTTTTGAGTCAGCTTGCGGACTAAATCTGCAACCATTGGCATACGAGTAGAACCACCAACTAAAACAACTTCATCAAGTTGATCAGCAGATAAACCAGAATCTTTTAACGCCGCTTCAAATGGTTGTCGGCAACGTTGCAACAAATCTTCTGTCATTTGCTCAAATTTTGCACGGCTCAATTTCGATTGCAAATGTTTTGGTCCACTTGCATCGGCAGTGATGTATGGCAAATTGATTTCTGTTTCCATTACTGTCGAAAGTTCAATCTTTGCTTTTTCTGCGGCTTCACGCAAACGTTGTAAGGCTTGCTTATCATTTCGTAAGTCAATGCCTTGGTCTTTCTTAAATTCATCAGCCGCCCAATTGGCAATCTTTTGGTCCCAATCATCGCCACCGAGATGTGTATCACCATTTGTAGATTTAACTTCAATCACACCTTCGCCAACTTCAAGCACAGATACATCGAACGTACCGCCACCCAAGTCGAAGACAAGAATCTTTTCATTTTTCTTTTTATCCAAACCATACGCAAGAGCAGAAGCGGTCGGTTCGTTGATAATTCTCAACACTTCGAGTCCAGCAATCTTACCGGCATCTTTTGTCGCTTGACGTTGACTATCATTGAAATAAGCAGGGACTGTAATCACAGCCTGCGTGACGGTTTCACCTAAATACGCTTCAGCATCTGACTTCAACTTGCTCAGCACCATGGCGCTTATTTCTTGCGGGGAATATTCTTTTCCATTGACGGGAATCTTCACACGC
>JAEURG010000183.1 GCA_016789345.1 Anaerolineales bacterium
CCACAGTTAGCCAGTCTTTGATGGCGTTTTCTTTCAAAATTGAAACCGATTCGAGTTCATCGAACACGTCATTTCTCAGACCTTGCGCACTTACAGCAGTTGCTACAGAACCAGTTAACAACACAGGTAAGATTGCCAATAGAATAAAGGCTAATAACAGACGGCTTCTCAAGGATATAGACCGAAATGGTATACCTCTAGAGCCCGTGCCTGAGAATAGCGAACGTTTGGCAGTTAAATTTTGGTTCATAAAAACCTCCGGTATAGCAACTGAGTCAAAATATTATTTATAATAAACTCGTGATTACGGTGAAACGAATTTATTGGTGAACATTGTGGATAAATCTACTGGGGCAGAAAGCATACCAAACTCTATCAAAATGTCTTGAGTTACTTGCCACACATTTTCGTCCATTGAGCCGATAGGGGCATTGCCAGTGTCAATGAAGGGGATTTGAGCTTGCATCACTTGTTTTTGGTAATCTAAATCAAGTGTTTCATCATACTTGACAGCAAATTCAGCCACTTCATTTGGGTTTTCAATTGCGTATTGATACCCTCGTATCGTAGCGCGTATAAAGCGAGCAACTAAATCTTCATTGTTTTGTAAGTATTCTTCTGTGACAAAGATGGCGTTAATATATACATCTACACCGTAATCTTTGTAATATATCAAGTTGATTTCGTCGCCAACTTGGCGGGTCATTACTTGTTGGTCGGTGGCAAACATGCCGCTCATGGCATCCATTTTGCCAGATTTGATTTCGTTTGCGCCGAAGAAGTCTTCAATCAACGCATATTTCATATCATTTTTTGCTAGCCCTGTGCGACTCATAAAGGCAAGGAAAAGCAAATCAGAAGAACTGCTCAAGTCTAAAGAATATGTGCCAACTGTTTTGCCAACTAAATCTTGTGGCTTTTGAATAGCATCTGTCTTAAGCGATGTAATTGCAAGCGGATTTTCTCTAAAAATGGTAGCCACAGAAACAAAATTCTGCCCACCTGCCTTGGCAAGGATGAGACCGTCTCCAGAGCCAATACCGAATTGCGAATTGCCATTGGCTACCTCATCTAATGGGTTGAGTTCAGGACCACCAGCATTTAATACCACTTCAATATTTTCTTCCGCATAGTAGCCTTTTTCAACGGCGGTGTAAAAGCCTGCATATTCCACACCATGGAACCAACTTAATTGCACAGTGACTGTGTCTGCAGGTTCTGTTGAGGCGGTACTTCCACAAGCAGATAAAATAATTGCCACTATCATTGCTACCCCAAATAAAACGTTCATTTTTTTATTCATTTTGCACTCCTTAAGTTTTTATAAATAATTAGATTAGATTTCTAATTTCTTTTTATCAATGTAATTCATTAAGCACTCTGCAACACTGCCGCACTAACGAGCGGTAGTTGAATGGTGAATATCGTTCCTTCGTTTACTTTGCTTTCTACTTGCACTTCGCCTTTATGCTGTTCTACAATAGATTTGACAATTGCCAGACCTAGCCCATTGCCTTCTACTTCAATGGTTTTGCCTGTGCGTACGCGATAAAAACGGTCAAAGATGTGAGGTAAATCGGCGGCAGGGATTCCATAGCCAGTATCTTGCACTTGAATTTCTACAAAGCCATTGGCAGGCTTTGCAGAAATTAAAATCTTGCCACCATTTGGTGTGTATTTGATGGCATTGCCAATTAAGTTGCGGAAAGTTTGTTTTAGTTGAAGTACATCGCCATGTACGAAAGCGTCTGTAAGTGTTGTTTGAAAGTCTAATTTTTGTTCTTTTTGTTGGGCTTGCATTTGATATTCAGCAGTAATTTCTTTTAACAATTCAATCGCATCTACATCGCTTTGATTACCATTCATTTTTTGTAAATCAATTTCAGTCAGTTGCAACATGTTTTGCACGAGTTCGAGCATATTTTTTGTGGAATTTTGAATACGTCCCACAAACTCTTCTTGCTGATTGTTTAATGGTCCTGCTTTGGTTAATAAAGTGCTATACCCGCTAATAGACATAATGGGATTTTTCAAATCATGTGAAGCAGTGGCGATAAACTCATTCTTGATTTTTTCAATTTGTTTTTGCTCTTCGGTCACATTTTGATATAACCGCACATTTTCAATAGCAATCGCCGCCTGACTAGCGATTGCTTGTAATAAAAGAATATGGTCTAACGTGAAATAATTTTCTTGTTCATGAGTCAGGAACAGTAACCCTAATAAATCGTGTCTGCCAAATAAAGGAGCAACCACCGCCGAGCGGGTTGGGTCGGCTTCTACATTTTTCCAAAAATCATTGTCGGAAGTATTTTCAATAATCACACCTTGTCGCGTCTCGCGGATGTGATTGAATAAACTCTCTTGCAAATCAATTTGTTGTGCTTGCGCATCTGTGTTTGAGACAGTAATTTTGTAATTATTTGTAATAGTGCCATTTGAATCCAACATCACCATGTGACCTTGAAATGCACCTAACGTTTCGGCGGTTCTTTTTAATAAAATTGTAGCAATATCGGTGATATCGGTTCGGGCACTTAATTCTTTGCCAATTTCAGGCAACAGACTTAATTCTTTATTGCGGCGGCGAGTGGCATCTTCAGCTTCTTTCACCCTTAATTTTGTGCGAATACGTGCCATCAACTCACGGCGGTCAAAAGGCTTGGTAATGTAATCATCAGCCCCTAAATTCAAACCTTCTTGCACATCAGCAGAATCTAAGCGGGCGGCGGTTAAGATAATAATAGGAATATGTTTCAAATTTTCATTTGCGCGAATCTCTTCTAACACGGCAAAGCCATTTTTCTTCGGCATATCTACATCAAGCAAAATTAAATCAGGCGTATCATCTTGCGCCTTGATTAATGTCTCCTCACCATCTTGTGCAGTGACATGGTCGTAGCCTTCATATTCCAAATAACGAACCAAAAGTGTCACGTTATCGGGTCTATCATCTGCTACTAAAATTTTGAACTTACGTTTTTCTTCTGTAGCATTCTTATTGGGTTGTGTGCTGTGCTTCATTTCTTCTATCGCGCGCGAAACGATGTCATAAATTCGCTCTGGGCGCACGGGTTTAATCAGCACTTCGTTCACTTTCAAACGCGAAGCAGTCACTTTTAAGCCCGGCACATCATAGGCGGTTACCAAATAAGTGCGGGCGGGTTTACCGCCGGGATGGTCTCGTAATTTTTCAATTAATTCCAAGCCTGTCATTTCGGGCATAATCATGTCGGTAATTAAAATATCCACACCTTTGTCTTTCACTTTTTCAAGCGCTTCAGCACCATTCGTAGCCGAAACCACTTCCACTGCCGAGCCAAGTTGGCTTAATGCACGTGCCAACGTTGCGGCAGTAGAGGGATGGTCATCCACAATCAAAATGCGAACGGCATCTGTTTTAGGAGAGTTATTTTTTTCCATGCCTATCATTTTCCCCGAAATGTTTTTTGCAAACGATAGGGTTACACGCAAAAAAGTTGGCAAAAGTTGGGATGAAACCCCGCCTCGTTCCTAGCCGATTCTTGGTTCTATTTTCTGATAATTTATGCTTGGCTGGAGGGTAGTGGTTGCTAAATTTCCTAAAAGTTAAGTAAAAGTTTTTTGAAACAGAATCAAGTTGAAGCCACAAAAAGAGGCGGTGTTCTTAATCAGCCACAAAGCGGTAGCCTGTACCTCGCACGGTTATCAGCATTTGGGGGTTTCGAGAGTCTTTTTCTATGGCTTGGCGAATTTGATGAATGTGCCATTTGGTAAGTTCTTGGGCTTCGCGGGTTTCGGCTTGAATGCCTTGTGCCTCAGCCACGAGGGTTTGAAAATCCACCACGTTGGGGGCATGACGCATGAGGACGAGTAAATAATCAAATGAAGTGGGTGGCAAGTTGATGGTTTCATTTTTAATTGAAATGCGGCGAGTGTGTAAATCTAAAACAAGATTGCCTTGTTTGATGAAGCGTTCGGTTTTTGTTTCGGGAATATTTTTTGTTTGTGTTTCTTCGCCGCTTTCGAGTTGCTTTAATTCGTTTTGTAATTTTTCAATTTCGCTTGTGATTTCACGTTTGCGTTTTTCTTTTTGTTGATTCGATAAAATTGTTTTTGCTCTTTCAACAATGATTTCTGGTTTGAGCGGTTTGAGTAAATAATCGGTTGCGCCATGCCGTAGGGCTTCTACGGCTGAGTTAATATCTGGTTGGGCAGTAAATAAAACGACTGGCAATGATGGGTTGATGGTATGGATATATTTAATAGCATCTACGCCAGCGATGCCAGGTAAACGTAAATCAGTAAAGACCAAATCAAAGGTTGTGGTTTTTAAGTAATCTAGCCCTTGTTCGGCGCTTTCAGCAGTGGTGGCTTCAAACCCGGCTTGTTGCAAAATGCGAGCAAGTGTTTTTCGTAGAACGGCTTCATCTTCAATGATGAGGATATGACCGGTGATTTTCATGTAATGTCCTCCATTTCTTTGGCGGGTAACCAAATGCGGAAGGTAGCACCTAAACCAACATTATTTTCGGCGGTGATGCGTCCGCGATGTTTGGTGATAATGTCGTAGGTGATGGTTAACCCCAATCCGGTGCCTTTATCTTTGTCAGTGGTGAAGGCTTCAAAAATATTATCCATGATGTTGGTGGCAATACCTGTGCCAGTATCCACAATGGTGATGAGTGCTTCTTCTGTTTCTGGCAGAAACTCTGTGTAAACTGTTAATTTTCCGCCAGCAGGCATTGCTTCAACTGCATTAATGACTAGGTTGAGAATGGCTTGGCGAATTTGGTCTGTAAGTGCGGGAATGGGTTGCAGTTCAGGGTCTGGGAAAAATTCAAAGGTAACTTGTTTATGGCGCAAATGTGTAGCGACGAGTGCATATACATCTTCAATCAGCGCGTTCAGTTGAGTTTGTCTAAAATCCTCTGCGCGGATGGGGCGGTAGGTATCGCGTAGGCGTTTAATCATGCTTGCCATGCGTTCTGATTCGGCGAGTACGATGTTGAGGTCTTGCTTGCCTTGTTCTGAAATTCCTTTTTCTTCTTTTAGTAAGAAGAGCGCATTTTGAATTGCTTGCAGTGGGTTATTTAACTCGTGAGAAACAGAAGCCAGTAAACGCCCGATAGCGGCGAGGCGTTCATTTTGAATTAGTTGATTGCGCATGGATTTTTCTTGTTGCAGAGATGTTTGTAAGTTCTCGTATAAATCTGCTTTTTGTAGGGCAATAGCCAGTTGGTCGGCAACAACGCTGACGAGTTGTAAATCTCTGGCGGAAAATAATTTAGGTAACGATTGTTGAATATCTAAAATGCCAAAAAGACGTTCACCAATTTTGACTGGGATTGCCATCTCGGATTTTGTTTCTGGTAATAATGGGTGATGCACAAAGAACATCACTTCATCTACATCGTTGGTGAAGAATGGTAATAATGTTTCAGCGGCGTAACCTGAAATTCCTTGACCTGCCGATAGCCTTGTTTTTTGTTCTAAAAGTTTTTGCCCCACTTCACCACTGGCGGCTTGCAGAATTAAATCTCCGCTTTCGGGGTCAATAATGTAAACCTGCACATGATAATAGCCAAAATTTTTCTGTAATAAACTTACTACATCATCTAATAATTCGTTGATGCTTAATGCCGCCAAGCCTTGATTGATTCTATACAACGCATTCGTTTCTCTTAAAGATTGTTGCGTGCTTTCTAGTAAATGGGCGTTTTCAATGGCAATGGCGGCTTGCACGCCTAGCGAACTTAATAAATCTTGTTCATGTTTGGTGAATGCATTTGGCTTCTTGCTTTGCACGCTGATGGTGCCAAGTGTTTGTTCGCCTCCTAAAATTGGAGTGACCATTAATGAACGAAAACGTGGGTTTGAAGCAGATTTAAGAAATCGTTCGTCGGTTGTAATATCGGTGATGTTAATTGTTTGCCCGCTAATCACTGCTTGCCCTGCAATGCCTTCGCCATGTTTCATTTGTAAACGGTGTTCGGGTGCTTCTTGAAATCCGCTGGCGGCTTTGGCGATTAAGTATTTTTTTTCATCGTCGTAAATGTGAATAACGGCTTGCTCAGTGCCAGGGATTAAACTGCGGGCGGAATCTACAATTAATTGCAGAATGTTAGAAAGCCCCACTCGTTCCGCTTCACTTAATGCAATTGAAATTTTTGAGAGTGCATCGGCTTCTTTTAATTGAATCTCTAATTCACGGTCTCGTAGGCTTTGATTAAAGTAAATTTTACTCAACCAACCAGATGCTCCACCGATTAATATCAGCATCAGAGAACCTAAAACAATATCGGTGTTAAGAAATGTTTGTAAAGTTAAGTTATTAGTGTTTATAAGAAAAGCGTAAAAAAATGCTAAAACAATAGCAGTGATGAAACCTATTGAACTACCAAAAAACCAGCCTGCTGTGGCAACGGGCAAAATGCTCAATGCCCCCGAATAGTCGCTCTTAAAAGTTGCCGTCAGATAAATATGAAGTAAGGCAAATAATACAACAATCCCCCACTTCACAAGAGGCGATTGGAAGTTTAGTTTCATACCCAATATTGTAGCACTCTGTGAGGTGGGGGATTTCATTCGCAATATCCCTGTAAGTTTACTTTTAGGTTTTATTTTGCATATTCAGTAGAACGAGTTTCGCGAATCACTGTTACACGAATTTGACCAGGGTATTGCATAGTCTCTTCAATTTTCTTTGCAATATCACGCGCCAATCTTGCAGAGCCTAAATCATCAATCGTTTCGGGTTTGACCAAGATACGAACTTCGCGCCCTGCTTGAATAGCAAAGGCTTGTTGTACGCCGTCAAATGACATTGACATATCTTCGAGTGAACGAATGCGTTTGATATAGGCTTCTAAATCTTCACGGCGTGCACCGGGACGTGCGCCAGAAATCGCATCTGCCGCTTCGGTGATAACTGCTTCAACAGAATCTTGGTCAACTTCGTGGTGATGCGAAGCGATTGCATTCAACACAACAGGGTGAACGCCATAGCGTTTACAAAATTCTGCACCAAGCCCGGCATGTGTGCCATCCTGATTATGGTCCATGGCTTTGCCAATATCATGTAAGAAGCCACCGAGTTTTGATAACTCAACATTTGCCCCAATTTCAGCCGCTAAAATGCCCGCGAGTTTGGATGCTTCAACTGCATGAGCCAATTGATTTTGACCATAAGAAGTTCTGAATTTTAAACGTCCCATCATTTTCAAAACTTCTGGGTGCAAACCTGTTACATTGGCTTCATACGCGGCTTGTTCACCCGCTTCATTGATAACTTTTTCAACACCTTTGGTTTCATCTTCAATTACTTTTTCAATATGAGCAGGGTGAATTCTTCCGTCTAAAATTAATTTTGCTAAAGCGCGGCGTGCAATTTCACGGCGCACAGAATCGAAACAAGAAATTGTCACCGAATCTGGCGTGTCGTCCACAATCACATCAACACCTGCGGCTTGTTCAAAGGCTTTGATGTTACGTCCGTTACGACCAACGATGCGACCTTTCATTTCTTCGCTTGGCAATGTAACCACTGCACGAGTCACTTCGGCCACATGTTCAGATGCGACTCTTTGAATGGCATCCGCGATTAATTTGCGCGCACGTTTTTCGCCTTCTTCACGCGCCTCTGTTTCAATCTGACGAATGATTCTCGCCATGTCACCACGGGCTTCTTTTTCAACAGCGGCAAACAATTCTTTCTTGGCATCATCTTGAGTCAATTGTGAAATTTGCTCAAGCTTTTTTATTTCTTCTTCATATAACTTTTCAATTTCATTGCCGCGTTTATCTACTTGTGATTGTCGCTTGTTTAAGGCTTGTTCACGTTGTTCAATTTTGTCAAACCGCACATCCAATTCTGAACGGCGTTTTTCAACTCGTTCTGTTTCTTTGTTTAACTCAATGCGCCGTTCTTTAATTTCACTTTCAGCCGCTTGAATAATTTTTGTTGAATTATCTTGCGCACCTTTCACAATCAAACCTGCTTGCGTTTGGGCGGCTTTCAAAATATCGTCGGCTTTATCTTGCTTGGCTTTGGCGGCACGGTCTGCTTGGTAGCGATGGAAAAAATATCCAGCCAATACACCAATGATTAATGCCAAAACCATGATTAATATTTCTACTAGTGTCATGTTTATTCCTCATCTTCATAATAATTTTTTTCTGGGTGCAGTTCGTTCCAAATTTGATTGACAACGCCTGACACCACAGAATACGGAAAGCCGCGCCTTGCTAAATAATCTGATAGTTTCTTACGAAACTCGCTTCTTTCTAGACCTGCGAATCTGGTTGCTCTTTTTCGAGCGGATTCATAAGCGAGGGCATTTTCATCCAAATCGGCGACGGCAGTTTTTACTGTTTCTTCATCCAATCCTTTTTGACGGAGTTCCATTGTCAAAACTCTTTTGCTTCTTGGGCGAAAGGTATTTCGGTTTTCAACCCAAGTTTTTGCAAACTGATTGTCGTTTGCTAATTTATTTTCACGCAATCTTTCTATGGTTTGCTCAATAATATTTTCTGAATATTCATGTTTGAGCAAATTTTGTTTTATTTCTTTTTCTGAACGAGCGCGATAACTTAAGAAAAGTAGTGCTTGTTGTAATGCTCGTTCGCCATCATCTTTATTTCTTAATTCATTTATTTTCTCTTCAGTTAAAACATCTCCAACTTTTAACCATGCGGCTGTGATGCGTGCCAACCCGAAGGCAAATTCTCCATCGAGGTGTACGTTGACTCGATTGCGATTCTTTTGCGGTTCGATGGCAGTTATTTTTTTCATATGTCCTTGCTGTGTCACCCTGAGCCGAAGCCCTGAACGAAGTGAAGGGGCAAGCGAAGGGTCTCTGAGATTATTGTAGAGATTCTTCGCCACAAAAAGCAAGAGCGTGGCTCAGAATGACATCGAACTCTTTAAACACACACAGCCGAGACCTCCGTCTAAACGGCTGCCTCGGCTGTGAAAAATGTCTGGGTGATGTGACCAGCCCCAAGGTCAAGAAAGAAGCGGTTTTGGGGTTAAGTCAAAATACGATGTGATTTAATCAATCACATTCGGCACAAATCAATTAGGGTGATGCGGATGTTTGAGTCAAAAAATATCCTATTGATTTTTTTACTAAATAACTCCCAAATTGGGGGAGGAGCGTGCGCGATTTTTCCAGTAAGTTTCAAGCAAGGCGCCACA
>JAEURG010000194.1 GCA_016789345.1 Anaerolineales bacterium
CATTTTGGCTGTCACTTCAATTTGGGAGTCCTGTTCCATGATTAAAGAAACATATCCCATAACAGTAGCCAAGTGGTCATCTAAGATAGCGACGCGTATTTTTGTATCCATTTTATACCTAGACCCTAAAAGTTCTCATTGCTTGAAAACAAGATAAAAAAAAACTTTAGCCACGAATTTCGCGGATTTACACAGATTGTTGTTCAAACTTTGTGTACTTCGTGTCCTTTGTGTTTAATTCTTAAACGGTTTCCTATTGTTTGATTACGTTTAGCGTAGCAGAAAGGTTCCCATAAATCAAGTACCCGTGACATTTGCCTATGCTGTAAAACAAATGCCCGATTGCATCACTGACACGAACTCTCTACAATGGTATCAGGATAACAGCCTTTGCAATTTGCGGAATGCCTCTTTGGTTTGGCTTTCGGGCGGGGAAAGCAAGGGGTTTAAGATGCGCTTCACTTTCTGGGGTCTCGAACATCGGGAGTCCGATGGAGGAGAGGAAGCGCATCTTGGGGAAATTTATTTAGACAAACTATTGTCGGGAATTAGGTACCCATTCACCTTGTGATTCAATAATCCTCCTCAGAATACGAAAATTACCGAGATTTTCATATTTATAGGGACCTCCCAATGCCCCGATTGATAAAGATCCATAATCTAAAATACGCCCTATAAATGATTGTTCGAAAGCCCAAGTTCCTATCATGTTCAAGTTAATTCGGCGTTCTGCTATCATCCCTAAACCATGTCGCTCCAAAAAGGCTTTACCTGTAGGTGATAAAGATAACGAAAAACTTGTCCACTTAATCCAAATATCTAATAAGCCAAGAATACTAATAGTAACGAACACTATTAATATAGTTAATGATATTAATACTGACCACTTCAGTATTAATATCCCTAATATTACTCCTGTTGCAAGAAATAATATATACCAACGACCAGGAATTAATAGACCCCAAATCCAGTGTATACGTGTTTCCCATCTCATAATTAAATCCTTTCTTATTACACATTATTGAGAGCGAGCTCGAACGAAATTTAATAGGATTATTATTACAACTACGATGCAAGCAGCTGCAAGACAAAGCCATATAATTAAATTAGCAATGACCGGCAAAAGCAAAACCATCACGAAAAGCAGGTTAATAGATACAAAGATAACCGGGACGAATAGGGCAATGTGTAATGCAATTTCAGCTTGATTAAAGGCGCGGGTTGTAATAAGTAGCCCTAGGTTTATACAAAATACTAAGGCACAAGCAGCTATAAAAAACTGTCTATATTCTGCTACGAAGTCCCAGCTATTAATCATCCAATCATTTGTCCATTGAAAAAACAGATTCGATTGAAGGTATGAACCTCTTGGTAAAAAAGCGTAGAAGACACCAATAACACTATCTAATAACCAAGTAATCCATACTCCGCGACGAAGCCCTGGATTAATATTAATAGGTGTTCTTTCGTACACAGTTGTATTTTGAACAAATTGACTAAGTGTTACTCTTTGCATATTACCACCTCCAGGCTGCTAATAAGAACCAAACAGCCGGAATTCCAGGCTCTGGATTAATACCAGGCTGGATAACTGCGCCAATTAGAATTGGATCTCGTAACAAAGCAAAATTATTCTTGCTAACTCCAGCTAATGTTTTGATTGGAATTTTGATTACAGATGCATATGTTGCTAAAATACTATCAGCCACAAACCCAAGACTATGTGCAAGCCTCAGTGCTGTTGTTGGAGGAGGTGGTGCTATCAGGCTTAATTCAAGGTGGTCGCGATCTGGTTTGAAATCCATAGGTAATTCATGTGCAACATAAAGCACATCAAATTCGACACCGGCTCGGTGTAAGTCATTAAGTTTTCGAAGGTGTTTTGCAGGAATAGGGAACTTATCTTCCTTCCATAAGGGATCGTGACTAAGATTGTATAGTGCCCAATAAGGATTATTATGTTTTGATAATTTATAACCATCAAAGAGAGGAGCATTTCCAAGTATTTGAAGGTCAAATCCTTTTTTAGTTGCTATTGACTTGACCAATTCTGCACGATCTATTAATCGCTTTTCAAGGTTTTGGGATTGATATGAATGTCTTAGAATTTGTCTAAGAGGATAAGTAGAACTGTTTATTCTTGCTTCATTTGAAGTTTGTGTATACATAAATTTTTCTCCTGACTTATTAATTTTCAACTCAGTAATATATTTATAAGCACATCTTACAGCAACAAAGAAGCCAACCATATAACGGTTGGCTTTCAGTAATATTCCGTATGTATCAAAAAGTGATTTATTTAATAACTATTGTGTGACATTCTTGTTTTTAATATGACAATTAAGTGACACATAAAATACTTAATTTCATAACTCAGGTTTACCGTCTATTACTAATCGATATCCCATTGTAGGCACTGTCAAAATATATCTTGGATGTTCAGGATCTGGCTCAATTTCTTCACGTAATCTATGTATTTCTTGTCGGATCCGTTTATTTTGAGTACGATCTAATTCATCAAATTTCTCGCCATAAACACTTTCTACGATTCCGCGGAAGTTTACAGTTTTGCCTGCCTCATCATATAAATACTTAAGTAACTTTAGACGTAATCCTGATAGATTTTTGATATAACGGTTTCCAATCCAAACTCTACCATCTTCCTGTAAGCGTAACTCGCCTTCAAGTTGTTCTATCCTCTCCGAATTTGTGCTAAGTCGCTTTGCTAACATAGATGCTCCAAGCAATAAGTGGGCATTTTTTAACTTATCTGCTTGAGTAGATAAAATCTCTGAGTTGTAGTTTATAAGCGTACCAACAGCCCATGCAAGCAGTCCCGCATAATACGGTATTAAGTCAGGACCTGTTTCTATACTTGCCTGTCGTCGGATTTGTTCAATTAACTCAATATTCATTTTTAATTCTGGAATGACGCTTCCTTGATCTAGTCTTTCATCAAGGGAACTCGGTTTCAACAGACATTCTTCAAACTCCTGAAAAGCCATTAAATCTGTTGCTTGAGTAACTTCAAAACGCAAAATCGCCTCTAAACATATAAAATCCCACCATTGTGGGGCTTGATTTGCCTGTAAAAAATCAGTTAACCATGCCCGTCGTTCTGAATCGACTAATATATTATCAGCTGTGAGTTTTCCTGGTGATAATCGGCAGAATACTTCTTTATTATATTTAGGTGATAAGGATTTATATAAAGTAGAAAGAGGATCAGGAAAGGACTGTGACGTATGATATGGAAAACCAAAACTCATTAACTCATTATCACGTTCAATTTCTATTGAGCCAAGTGTGCGTATTGATTGTATTAATGAAATGATATGCTTTTCATAATCAATACGAAGCAATTCCTCATCTCTTAAACCTATCAACTGACGATAAAAGGACATAAGATCAACAGATTCTTGTATTACTTGGCCATGCAAATGCCAAGCATTAAGTACATCTTCTAATAGATTTGCAATAGCTGTTTTATTTGGGTCCTTTTTGCCTAATTGTAAAAGATCACGCAAAGTTTGGAATGTATCTATCTTTGCACTAGGTAGTGTATAAAGAATTCCGCCAAAATTCATGGTTTCTGAAGTAATTCGTATTTGAGTTGCTTGAACCATATCCGGAGCTAAATTCTCAATTTGTAATTTTTCTAATTTCAATAATACCCGGTCTCCACAAGTTAGAATATAAAGATTAGTTACACGGTCTATTGACTCAGTCATAACAGGAATAGAAAACCGTTGGTGACTATGCCAAAGTAATTGACCGAAGCGAATTTGTTTATATTTATAGAAAATCTGACGAATCAAATCTTCAAGCTCTAGTGCTTTATTAGTTAAAATATCAGTTGGTAAGTTAGGTTGTATTAGATTTACAAGATGTGCAAAAGATAAAGGCTCACGGGTATCCCATTGGATAATCAAATCCCAATTAATAAGTACATGTTTGGTAAAAGCAAGTTTTACTGATTCTATTAATTTATTCCTAGAATCATCGTCTACCTTGGATATATAATCAAAAGCAGGTGGCAAATTACCTATAAAAGGCTTAAGAGACATTCTAGTATCATTAACACTTGGAAATCCAGTTAACATGATCTTTGGAAGAGAACTATAAGCTGGGTCTAATGCTAAATCCAACCCACTAATATCTCCTTCTTTATCATCAGTAAGCCGAATATCAAGAATAGCTAAATGTACTCTTTTGTGATTAAGAATATCGCGTGCTTTTTCAGGAGATGAAGCCTTGAGAACAGTGTAACCCTCATTTTCTAAAAATTCTGACCGACTATCTAAGAATCTAATGTTGTTATCTGCAAATAAAATTACTTTTGTAGTCATAATATTATAAATCTCCTATTAGTCGATTACTTTTCACCCTCTAATTTTTTTACACTACCTGAAATAAGCCATTGTTTGGCGGCCAAGTTAATAATTTTATTTTTTGTGTTTTCTCGATTATTCTCTGAAAGCATCTCATCACTTAAAGTCAATAGGCTTTCAAAAAAATTCATTCTAAGTAATTCACTATGATATTTATCCACCCGTTCGTGAGCAATATCTAGTCGACGGAAAAAAAGGTAATTAACTACTTCAGTCACAATTCCTGATACTGTACTAGCCAGACCAAGCGGAAAATTTTCTGTGTTCTGAAACCCTAACAATATCCCTCCAAATATAAGTATTATTCCTATTGCTGATACAGTTATAGATACCCAATAATGAATTCTGGCTTCTTGTCTAGCGTTTACATAATCTTCATTTAATTGTCTAGTAATATCATCTACTACTTGTTGGAAAACACGTTTCCCAAATTGCAATGCTTCACTTACAGCATTAAGAAGGGCTTCTGGACCATCAAGTTCTTGTTTTTGTTTTGTTAGGAACTTTACAGCTATCGGTAGTCCTTCTAGGTCAGGTGCAAGAGCTTGTATTGCAGATTCAATAGATGGGTAACCAGTCAAAAGGATTTTTGGAACATGACGAGCTACTTCTTTTGCTAAAATCAAGCCACTTATATCATTTTCATCGTAATCTCTTAAGAGGCGAATATCTAAAATTGCAACATCTATCCCTTTTTGCTCTAATACTTTACGTGCATCCGATGGGTTGGTAGCGATAATAACTTCGTAGCCTTCGTTCTCTAAAAATTCTTTTCGAGCGTTTATAAAATCTATTGAATTGTCGGCAAATAAGATTTTTCGCTTAGGCATTATTTATCCTTTTTCTCTTTTCTGGTTATTAATAAAATATTATATTAAGATTTTAAGCAAATAAGAAAGCATTTCTTCTTTGCTAAGAGACTTTGATAGATAGTCTGTTGCTCCGGCTTGTATAACCGCTTTTGCAATTTTCCAATGAGTTGAAGCACTCAAAACTACTATCTTCGAATTAAAACCTAAATCACGAATTTGGGTTACTGCTTTTGAAGGATTCATTACTGATACAGCATCTATAATTATTAAGTCAAAAGTTTTTTTTTGAATTGAAAGCCTTATATTATTATTTGATATGATTTTTACAGAACCAAGACTACTAAGAATATCAATAAGAAAGTGATTGTTCTCTAGATGATCAGTTCCAGTAACAATTAAAGATTTATATTGATTAATTTTTCTCACCATTAGTGTACATTCCTTATTGCCATTGGCAACCATATTTTCATAATAGTTCCATAAGGGCCTGTTGAAACCAATTCCAATTTCCCTTCATACAACTGCACAATTAAATCAGCCATTAACAACCCCATTCCTAATCCTTTTGACCCATTCACCTTAGGTATTTTTGCATTAAACAAAAAAGGTAATAAATCATTTGGAATTCCACGTCCGTTATCATTGATAGTTAATGCGATGCCTTTATTTTCTAAACTAATAGTAATTAAGAGTTGTTTCTTAACTGCTTCCGACATTGCATTGACGGAATTATCAATCAAAATATCAAATGCTCGCCTTAGCCAATCGGGGTCTGCTCTTACAGAGACTGAACTACCAGATTCAAAATTTAATTTGCATGAGATATCTCGGTACTGCTCACGCATTAAGAGTTGATTAATTCTTTCCTCAACCATTTCGTGTAGAATAATTGGACGTACAACTTCTTCATCATATAATGGAGCAGTAATAGGTACTTTTTGTATCTTAGAAACAATTTCTGTAATACGATCCAATCTTTCAAGAATTTTTTCAATAGGGGCATTTTTAGATATATCTTTTCGTGCATGCACTACATAATCGTCAATTGCTGCAATATCATTTCCAATTGCATGCCGTAAGTCGCTATTTGCCATACCCATCCAAGCCAATGCAGTACGAGCTAATACAATGCCCCGTGTTTGTTCTAATTCAATATACTGTCGAGCATTTTCAATGGCATTAGAAAGTTGATCGGCTAGAATTTGAAGTACATCCTTATCATCATCTGTGAATATATCTGATTCCGTACTTTGTACATCCAAGACACCGATTACTTGACCGTTCACGGTAAGAGGAAGCGCCATTTCAGAGCGGGTATTTGGCAGGTACCTATTATTATAGAATTCCTCATCCATCTCTACATTATCAGCAATTCGTGGTTTTCCATTATGGGCTACAAAACCAACGATACCTTTATTGAGTTTATAACCTTCTTTAAGCATAAGTTTGCCACCTTCAGATGAGGCGGCTTGAAGAACTGCAAACTCAAATTTATTATCTAACAAGAAAATCCCTACATGATAAAACTCAAATCTCTGGGAGATTAAATTAACAGTTTGGTTGAGAAGATTCTTAATATCTAATGTTCTTGTTGCATCGCGTGCTACTTGAGCTGCTATGGAGAGTTGCAGTGCCCGATGTTTTATCTCTTCAAATAGGCTTGCATTTTCAATTGCTATGGCAACAGTGTTAGCAAAACTTTCTAATACTTGTGCTTCTGTGTCTATGATTCCTGATTTACTATGTGACTGTGCAATCATTACACCAATAAGTTTCTCCTTCACAATCAATGGAACTGCAGCTTGTGATTGCGACCAAAACAAATAACGACGTTCTTCCGGGTCATTTATCGAATTAACAAAAGACTGTCGTAATGTGTCTTTTTGTACATCATCACAAATAATTATTTTTTTGAATTTTGCTGCTCGAGCCGAAATACTTTCGCTATTGATGTTAATTCTTTTAGGGATTTTCCCTTCGATGTTTCCTCGGTGCTCTCTTAATACCAAATCCTCTTTTTTAGAGTCATATAGTCTAATAAGAAAAGCTTCACATTTAGTTAACGTAGCAAATTTATCTATAATGCTCTTTAATACTTCATCTATCTCATGTTTTGACAAGATGGCAGTATAAGCATTATTTAATGCTTCAATCTCTCTGATTTTTTCATCAAAGAGATTTGCGTTTTGTATAGCAATTGAAGCTTGTCCAGCAATAGTGAATAATATATCTTGATGATGTTCATCATACGCATTTTCTTTGTCGTAGCTTTGAATAGATATTACACCCAATACCTTATTGTTGCTAGCTAGCATAGGAACACCTAACCAAGATTTGGCATCCGGTCCTAATTTATTAACCCCATTATCACTAAGCCATTTTTCTATATCTTTGGGAATTAAGATTGGTGCTTTATTCTGGATAATATATTCTGTTAATCCATTTCCATCAGTACGATCTTTCCAATCACCTTCATTTAATTTTTGCAGAATACCTTTCTCAACAGCAAACTTAAAAGAAACCTTATTAAGATCTTCATCATAAATAGCTACGTAAAAATTGTCTACTTCCATTAATAATTTTGTGTGTTCATAAATATTTCTTAATAGATAATCAATCCCTTGAGATTCATTGGCACTTAGTATTTGACCTATTTTATTTAGTATAGAGAGTTCCCTGTTGTGTTGATTTTTTTGGTCAAATCGATATGCGTTTTGAATAGAAACAGCAGCTTGATTAGCATAAAGTTGAAGGATTTGCTTTTTATCTTCACTTAATTTTTTACTTTCAAGAAAATCAGCATATAGCACTCCTATAAAGTCACTACCAGACCATAAAGCAATTCCAATAACGGTTTTTATGTTATATCTTACTATGAATGAATCAGGGTCTTGTCCGATAAAAGGATACTTTTGAATGTTATGCGTATCTTCAATAATGACTATTCTTTCTTTTTTAACTAATTCAGTTATTCCACCGTGTCGAGGTGCATGTACTCTTAAGTCGTCATTTATCTCCCCACTGAAAGTAACTAGGTCATCCCGGAATTCCCCTGTTTTAGTATCAATAGGATAGACAAAAGCATAATTAGCATCCACTACATTTCTTGTATGATCTGCCACTACTTGAAGTACATTTTTAAATTTTGTATGAGAAAATGTAACATCTCTACTTGTTTCGACTAGTTTTTTTAATTCTGTAATATTACTATCTTTCACCTCAAGTAATCTGGCATTCTGAATTGCAATAGCTGCCTGATTTGCTAGTAATTCAATAAATTCTTTATCTGAATCCTGAAAAGTTTTTTTATTTATATAATTAATGAAAATTAAGCCAACAGTTTCTTCATTAGCAATAAGAGGTATTCCTGCTGATGAAATAATTTCTTCCCGTATCAAAAAACTATCATCCTCTTTGTAATCTAACCCGACAAGTCCATTTTGAACCCAGTCATTTTGAGCATCTGAAGCATAAAAAGGCTGTCCATTCTTGATTAACTTAAATACAGATGATTGTTTATGATTTGGGCTTTTATTTTTCAAACGCTCTTCATTGTTAAGGTTTCCTCTAATGATAGGTGGAACAGTAATATCATCATCTTGATAGGAATATTCATACAAAACAATGCTATCTGCTTTTAATAATCTAAATACTTCATTTGCTATTTGTTCTAATACTTCTCTCAGTAACGAAACTGATAAAATTGACTTTCCAGTATCATGCAAACTAGATAATACATCTGCCCTAGTTCTCAAATTATCAACCAAGTATGCATTGCGGATTGCAATCCCAGCATAGTTAGCTAAAATATTTAAGAGAAACTCATCACTTTCAGTAAATGTTTTTTCTAAATTACGATTATCCACAGAAAGCACACCAACGACTTTATCGTCCACAAGTAAAGGAACATATACTACAGAACTTACATAATAACCTGTTACCCGGCTTAATGTCCTGTCTTTATTTGTTAGTCTAAGACTTTTCTTTGTGCTTATACATTCTCGTGCAAGAATATCAGTAACGCTTTTTTTTTGCCTCTGCACGAAGTCTTCTTGAAATCCTTGTTGTGCTCTTAATACCAACTCATTTGTTTCTTCATCAATAAGTATTAATAAACCTTCTTCTGCTGAGGTTATTGAGATCGCTTCTTGTACAACCTGTGTTAGTATTTCATCTAAATCAAAGGTTTTACTAAGAAGCTCACCTATCTTATGGAGTTTAGTTAAATAATCAACTTTTTGTTGTAATTGATGAATCTCTTCTTGCATTTTAACCCGCCCAAGAAGTGCTGAACTTATTTGTGTTGAATGATTATTATTCATAGACATTTACCAAATAGATTGACCATTAATAATGAATAGTTGATAGATTAACTCCCTAATAATATATCATCATATTAAGACTTTAATGTTCCATATTTGTGACATGCAAGTGACAATTGTTGCAATTATAAAAGTGCTTAAAGTTATACTTAATGGTATATCACATAAATGATTAAAAGCCCTCCATGCTATAATCCCTTTCCGTGAAAGGGACTAAACGTGCTTAAAAACTTCGTAAAACTATTCAGTGGTGACCCCACAAAGAAGACCGTTGAACAATACCAACATATTGTAGAACAAGTGAACGCGCTAGAGGAGCAGTTTGCTTCTTTAAGTGACCAAGCCATTAAAGAAAAAACGGCTGAGTTTAAACAAAAGATTGCAGAAGCAACCGAAGGCTTAAACCCTCCGCTCGTCGGGGGGCGGGGGGGGAACTTAGTAGAACTCCGCCAAGCCGAACAAGACGCATTAGAAGAAATTCTCCCCGAAGCCTTTGCGTTGGTGCGCGAAGCCTCCAAGCGCACAATTGGTTTACGCCATTATGATGTGCAAATCATCGGCGGGGCGGCATTGCATCACAAAAATATTGCCGAGATGCGAACTGGTGAAGGTAAAACATTAGTCGCTACAATGCCAGTTTATCTAAATGCCTTGCTTGGACGTGGCGTGCATTTGGTCACAGTCAATGATTATTTAGCGCGTCGTGATGCGCGTTGGATGGCTCCGATTTATCATGCGCTTGGTTTATCGGTCGGTGTTTTGCAAATGGCGGCAGTCACCGAGAATGGCAAAAAAGCATTCATTGTTGATTTTGAAAAAGAATCGCCACATGAAGACCAACGGCATTTAAGAATGGTGGATAGAGTCGAAGCCTATAACGCCGATGTAACCTTTGGTACAAATTCTGAATTTGGTTTTGATTATCTGCGCGACAACATGACCATGCGCCTCTCTGACCGTGTGCAACGTGGTCATTACTTTGCGATTGTTGATGAAGTAGATAATGTTCTCATTGATGAAGCCCGCACGCCATTAATTATTTCTGGTCCCGCTTCTGGTGATTTGGAATGGTACGGACGCATGGCGCAAGTGGTGAAACAACTCAAGCCTGAAGATTATGAAATGGAAGAAAAGAATCGCAACATCAATTTAACTGAAATTGGTGTCAGCCGCGTTGAGTCTATTTTAGGTTTGCAATTGCTTGACCCCGAACGCCCCGAAGATTTATCTCCAGAACAAGCACGCCTCATGGGTTATTTACAACAAGCCTTACGCGCGCAATATTTATTTCATCGTAACAAAGATTATTTGGTGCAAGGTGGCAAAGTCGTCATCGTTGATGAATTTACTGGACGATTGATGCCAGGTCGAAGGTGGAGTGACGGCTTGCATCAGGCAGTGGAAGCGAAAGAAGGCGTAAAGGTCGAGCCTGAATCGGTCACGTATGCTACGGTCACATTGCAAAATTATTTCCGCATGTATCAAAAACTAGCAGGCATGACCGGTACCGCATTAACCGAAGCCGAAGAGTTTAATAAAATTTATAAATTGGAAGTTGCGCCTGTTGCGCCGAATCTTGAATATCAAAGTTATGGCAAAGATTCACCATTGGTTGAAATCAAAGCAAAAGATGAAGAAGGCTATACCTATTCGTATTTTGCAAAAGCGGGTGAGGATACGCCGCTTTTCTATCGTCGTAAAGATTATCCCGATATGATTTTCAAAACAGTCGAGGCAAAACTGCGCGCGATTGTTACTGAAATTATTCGTTTTCATGCGTTGGGTCGCCCGTTGTTGGTGGGTACAACATCCGTTGATTCTTCTGAAAGATTATCGAATCGACTCAAAGCCGAATCAGTAAGACGATTAATGCAATATGCTTTGGTGCGTGACCATTATTTGCATGCCAATAATTTAGAAGAAGATGGTCGCCTCATTACTGACCTCGTGCCGTTCAATGAACCGATAGATAAAATTACGCCTGATGCATTGCGGGCGTTCATCAAACCGCATGGATTAACCAACATCAGTTTAGATGATGAAAATAATTTACAAACACTTTTATCTTTATTGAATTTGCCTGATTCTTCAAAAGAAAGATTGAAGAAAATTTTTCAAGGTGGAATTCCACATCAAGTGTTGAATGCACGCAAGCATACTGAAGAATCACAAATCATTGCCGGTGCTGGTGCATTCGGTGCTGTCACAATTGCTACCAACATGGCGGGTCGTGGTGTGGATATTAAACTCGGCGGCGAAATTGCCGAAGAAGTTATCTCAGCCGCGAATCGTGTATTGGTTTGGGCAGGTTACAACGATCCATTTGATATGACTTTGCAGGAACGTCGCGAAGCCTTACAAAAAATTGACCCAACCGTTTATGGAAAACTAGAAGCGGAAGTAAAAAACTTTTTAGATTACTTTGACGATATGGAAATGGTCAAAAAATTGGGTGGTTTGCATGTGATTGGCTCTGAACGCCATGAAGCCCGCCGTATTGATAATCAGTTGCGCGGACGTGCCGCCCGCCAAGGCGACCCAGGTTCTTCACGCTTTTATCTTTCGATGCAAGATGATTTGATGCGTTTATTCGGCGGTGACCAAGTTGGTAATTTAATGGGTCGCCTCAAAGTGGATGACTCACTTCCATTAGAAGTGCGTTTGGTGAGCAGTATTATTGAAGGTTCACAAACGCGTGTGGAAGGTGCCAACTTTGATGTTCGTAAGCATTTGTTGGAATATGATGATGTTTTGAATAAACAACGTCAGCAAATTTATGACCAACGTGACCGTATCTTCGTTAAAGAGGATTTGAGTGATGATATCAATGAAATGCTCGAAGCCGAAGTGACCAAACGTGTAGAAGCAGGTTTAGCAGATGAAGAAGGTGCATGGCGTTTAATCGCTTGGTTAGACCAAGTGCAACCTGCATTTGAATCGAAGAATGGTTTGTATCCATCCTTTGGATTTAAGTTATTACTCAATAACATAAACGCTCAAGCCGCCGTCCTCGGCGGCGGGGACTCCGCCGAGAGCAAAATAAAGACTGCAACCTTAGACCTTATAGCCAAATCTATCGAAGCTGAATACGCTCACGCGAATAAGGCGATTGAAAACTTAATAAATCGAACGCAAGAAAGTCTTGAGACGCAAATATCTGACCGTGAAGATGCGTTGGATGCCTACTTCCAAACGTTACGTGATTTGGAAGAAATGCCTCGTCCGCAAAAGATTCAAGAAGAGATTAATGCGTTGGCACGCTTGCCGTTAAGATTTAATAATGAAGTCCAAAAAATGTTGGCAGATGACCCCGAAGATGCCAAAGAGACTATTCAAGAGATGGTTGCCAATGAATTAACAAAAATCAATGCAACGCGTGTGATTGGTGCGATTCAAAATCGTTTGGGTGAACAATTGCAATTACAAAGTCCTTTGCCATCCGATTGGGATGAGTTAGCAGATATTTTGTTATATACAACCCGTGAAGCCTTTGATAAAAAACGTGAACGCTTAAATAATCAGATTGCGCGTGATATTGACGTTTTGTTACAAAGAGAAGACGTTAGCACAGATGCTGGTAAATTACGTCTGTTGTTGACGTTATCTCAAGGCACGCGCACTGCTTTTGACCAAAAGACTCATAAGCAAGTGAAGCGGATTTTCAATCGTTTTACGTATGCGTTTTATGCCGCTCAATTGTTAGAAGGCAAAGATAGCGAAGAAGTGATTGAAGATGTGATGAATCATTTAGAAGAAGCGGAAAAAGTTTTGCAAGAAACTTGGGGACAAAGTGAGTTTGCACGTTTGAGTCAGAATGCAACACGAGTTGCAGATTTTGGTCCAGCGGCAAGAAATGCTTTGGGTGAAGAAAAATTATCCGCGCTAGTAACCAGCCTGACGGAAGATGAAAGAGGCGCGTTGTCTTCATCTATTGGTAAGTATGTGTTAAATGAAGTTCATCGCCAATTATTATTGGGCGCTTTTAGTGAATTGTGGGTTGAATACTTAACAAAAGTAGAAGCCTTGCGCGTTTCAATTGGGTTGGAGGCTTACGGACAGCGTGACCCGCTGGTACAATATAAGAGTCAGGCTTCGGAGATGTTTGCACAGTTGTTAGAAGATGTGCGCGGGCTGGTGATTGGACGTGCATTTGCGGCTCGACCTCGCCGTGTGGAAATTACGCCGCTTGAAACTGCCGAAGTTGCTCATGTGCCAAGTGATACATCGGTTCAAATTGGTGAAGGTGCATCAAGTGGTAAAAAGAAAAGAAGAAGACGAAATTAATAGGTCTAAAAGGTCGAATTAGTCTAATTGGTCTGAATGGTCTATTGAGGAAGATTTGTTTTCGGACGACACTGCTCCCCTTAACAAGTATGTAATTCTTCCAAAGGTTGATTTGCATCGCCATTTGGAAGGTTCTTTGCGTTTGGCAACGATGTTAGATATTGCTCAAAAACATGGGGTTACGGTGCCTGTCTCAATGTTAAATTTGAGTGGGTTGGTGCAAGTACAAGACCAAGACCCTATGACGTTTACAAATTTTCTTGAAAAATTTAAGACGCTTCGTTTGTTTTATAAATCACCAGATGTGATTCATCGTGTTTCTGCTGAAGCGGTAGAAGATGCCGCTAAAGATAATGTTCGTTATTTAGAATTACGTTTTACGCCAGTGGCATTGAGTCGTGCCGAAGGCTTTCCGTTACATGATGTAATGGATTGGGTTATCACAAGTTCGCAAGAAGCGGCAAAGAAACATAAAATTAAAGTCAGTTTGATTGCTTCTGTGAATCGACACGAAAGCCCAGACCTTGCTGAACAAGTGGCTTGGTTGGCAGTTGACCACATGAAACATGGGCTCATGGGTTTGGATTTAGCAGGTAATGAAGCAGAATTTCCATCCAGCCCGTTTTATGGGATTTTCAAAGAAGCGCGCGAATCAGGTTTACATGTGACGATTCATGCTGGGGAGTGGGGACCTGCTTCCAACGTGCAAGAGGCGATTGAAAATTTAGGTGCCGAAAGAATTGGTCATGGTGTGCGCGTCTTAGAAGATGAGACTGTTGTTTCGCTTGCCAAAGAACGTGGTACTGTTTTTGAAGTTTGCGTGACTAGTAATTTTCAATCGGGTGTGGTGAATTCTTTAGAAGTGCATCCATTACCAAAGATGATGGAAAAAGGGTTGAAGGTGACAATCAATACCGATGACCCCAGCATTTCAAGAATTACTTTAGCGAATGAATATCAGGTGGCTTGTGATAAATTAAATGTACCACTTGATACATTGAAAAGGTCTGTGTTAATTGCGGCTGAATCTGCCTTTTTGAGTGATGCAGATAAAACGACGTTAACCAATTCGCTCAAAAAAGAATTAAAATTGTAAAAGCATAGCCGCGAATTTCGCTAATTCGCGCGAATAAATAATCAATTAGCGAAAATCCGCGTAATTCGTGGCAAAAGATTTTTAACAAAACCTCAACATAAAAAAATCAAGGATGACAAAGGCGCTCCTTTGTGTTCTTCGGTGAAATTTATACCAAAAGGAGAAACCTATGAAAGATTTATTTAAGTCTCGTGATGTATTAAAGGTCGGAAAAAAAGAATATATCATCTATCGGCTCGATGCACTCGAAAAGGCTGGTTTAACAAAATTAAACAAATTACCTTATTCGATTCGCATTTTGCTTGAAGCCGCACTTCGTCAATGCAATGATGTAGAAATTAAACAAAATGATGTGAAAAACATCGCCTCGTGGAGCCCCAAAGGCGCACGTCCGGGTATTCCATTTTTACCGGGCAGAGTGGTGATGCAAGATTTCACCGGCGTGCCAGCCATTGTAGATTTAGCCGCCATGCGTGCCGCTGTTGCCAGACTCGGTGGCGACCCAAAGAAGATTAATCCGCTTGTGCCTGTAGATTTAGTCATTGACCATTCTATTCAAGTAGATTTCTTTGGCACAGCCGACGCTTTGAATCGCAACACCGAAATGGAATTTTTACGAAATCGTGAACGCTATGAATTTCTCAAATGGGGACAAAAAGCATTTAGCAACTTCAGAGTCGTTCCGCCGATGACTGGCATTGTGCACCAAGTCAATTTGGAAAATCTTGCCGAAGTTGTCATGACCAAACAAGTTGATAAAGAAACATTAGCATTTCCAGATACATTAGTCGGCACCGATTCACATACAACAATGATTAATGGTCTCGGTGTTGTGGGTTGGGGCGTTGGCGGTATTGAAGCCGAAGCCGTCATGTTGGGTCAACCAATGGATATGTTGCTTCCCGATGTTATCGGTTTCAAACTTTATGGAAAACTTCGTGATGGTGTTACCGCCACCGATTTGGTTTTAACCGTCACACAAATGCTTCGCAAAAAAGGTGTGGTTGATAAATTCGTTGAATTTTATGGCGATGGTTTAAATTCTATGTCACTGACTGACCGCGCCACCATTGGAAACATGGCTCCTGAATATGGTGCTACGATGGGTTACTTCCCTGTTGATGAAGAGACGCTTCGTTATATGCGTCTAACTGGTCGCTCACAACAAACCATTGACTTAACCCAAGCCTATTTACGCGAGCAAGGACTCTTCCGCGAATCAAATAGCCCAGACCCAGAATTTACCGACACACTCGAATTAGATTTAGCCTCAGTTGTTCCGTCATTAGCAGGTCCAAAACGCCCGCAAGATCGCGTCACATTGACCGATATGAAAGATACTTTTCAAAAAGCATTGACTGCTCCTGTCAAAGACCGTGGGTATGAACTCTCTGGTGATGCCTTAACGCGCGAAGCCACGTTTGGGACAAACGGCGGCACACAAAAAATGAAACATGGTGCAGTCGTCATTGCGGCGATTACATCTTGTACTAATACATCAAATCCATCCGTTTTGATAGCGGCAGGTTTAGTTGCAAAGAAAGCACTTGAAAAAGGCTTGAATGTAAAACCGTATGTCAAAACTTCACTCGCTCCCGGCTCACGTGTGGTGACAGAATATCTTGATAAAGCAGGTTTGATTGAACCACTTTCACAACTTGGCTTCAACGTCATTGCTTATGGGTGTACAACTTGTATTGGAAACTCAGGTCCACTTCCAGGTGAAGTTGCCAAAGCAGTAACAGGCTCAGACTTAGTCGCCGCGGCGGTGATTTCAGGTAATAGAAATTTTGAAGGGCGTGTTCATCCGCTTGTTAAAGCAAACTATCTAGCATCGCCTCCATTGGTTGTTGCTTATGCTTTGGCTGGCACGGTTGATATTGACTTAGACACAGAACCACTAGGCAATGATAAAGATGGCGCGCCAGTGTATCTCAAAGATTTATGGCCCACTCAACAAGAAATTAGTAATTTAATCGCGACAAACGTCAAAGCTGAAATGTTCAAAGAAAAATATGCCGACGTTTTCGGTGGCTCAGATATGTGGAAAGAAATTGAAGTCTCTGGTGGCGATTTGTATGAATGGAATGAAAGTTCTACATACATTCATCATCCGCCGTATTTCCAAAGCATTTCTCTGAAAGTTGATTCAGTTAAAGAAATTAAAGGTGCACGAGTGTTAGGCATGTTCGGTGACTCCATCACCACAGACCATATTTCACCTGCTGGCAACATTGCTGTAGATTCACCTGCCGGCAAATTTTTACAAGAAAAGGATGTGGCTCCACAATATTTCAATTCGTATGGTGCGCGTCGTGGTAATGACCAAGTAATGGCACGCGGTACATTTGCAAACATTCGTTTGAAAAATCAACTGGTTGCACCCAAAGAAGGTAACTGGACGAAGCACCACATGACTGGTGAAGTCATGTCTATTTTTGATGCGGCGATGAAATACATTGAAGCCAACATTCCAACTATTATTTTGGCAGGCAAAGAATACGGCACAGGCTCTAGCCGTGACTGGGCGGCAAAAGGCCCATTACTGCAAGGTGTAAAAGCAGTCATTGCCGAATCATTTGAACGTATTCATCGTTCTAATTTGGTTGGCATGGGAATCCTCCCGCTAAGATTTGCTGAGGATCAAAATGCCGAATCTCTCGGTCTGGATGGAAGCGAAGAGTTCGACATCGAAGGCATGAATAATCTCAAGCCGAAAAGTGAATTAACTGTCAAAGCAAAAAAAACTGGTGGAAAAGTGATTGAATTCAAAGCCACTGCATTGTTGAACACAGAAGTGGAAGTGAATTATTATCGCAACGGCGGTATTTTACACACAGTATTGAGAAATTTAGTGAAATAAAAATCTAAAAATAAAAAAGACCAACATTAGTTGGTCTTTTTTATTTAAGGAAGCAAAAAATCTGTCAGCGTTTGTGATAACCAGATTTCGTACTCTTCTCCCGACCATCCGCGTTCAATAATCAATAAATTATAAACTTCGGCACTAGTTAATAACCAAACGGTTTCAGTGGCTGTTAGTTTATCTAGTTTGTTTCGTAATGCACCATTCGCCATAACACAATCAATAAAGAATCCCATTCCTTGAAATCTGCCATCTAAATACTTTTTTAACAGACGTTTAATTTCAGGTTCTGTTTTGGAGGCACTCTTCATCACTTCAAGTAATTGCCCAACACGAGACATCAATAGATGAATCCGTTTTGCAAACATTTGAATCTGTCGCTTTTGATTTTTCTCTTCAGCCACTTCACGAATTTGTTCTCGCAACATGATTGGAACGGGATTGTCATCATCCCCAAGAATAGAAGTTTTAATTAACATTGAAAGAATCGTCTTCTTATTTTTAAATGTCGCATAAATTGTCTCTGGGGCAACACTTGCTTTTTGAGCAATTGCTTCAATTGAAGTTCCCGAATAACCATTGATATTAAAAAGTCTATCAGCCGCTTCAAGAATCTGCTGATGCGTTTCAAAAGCCTGGGCTTTACGACGGCTTGAATCATATTTGCGTTTGGTCTGTTTTTGGGGAGGCATATCTCTTGACAGTTCTCTTGTTTTATTTTATCATACCAATATTAAATACAGTATTACTGTATTTAATATAACCGCCAATCAAGTTAAGTAAGAAAGGAAAATAAAATGTATATTCTAAATATTGAGCACCCTGTCCCTAGTTATGAGCGTTGGAAACAAGCCTTTGATAGCGACCCCGTTGGTCGTAAAAAAATGGGCGTGAAAAAATATCAAATTATTCGCCCCGTAGATAAACCCAACAACGTCATCATCAACCTTGAATTTGATACAGCCAACGAAGCCGAAGCATTATTAAATGCTATGCGACAAGTATGGTCACGAGTGGAAGGCACAATTATGACAAATCCCCAAGCACGGATTTTTGAGGCAGTTGAAATAAAAGAATATTAAGTTGCGTAGAAATAAAAGTAAAAAGTGACAGTCACCTTTGAGGTGACTGTCACTTTTTAATCGGTTATACTTGCGCCCGCAAATATGACACAACACATTCGTAACTTTTGTATCATCGCTCATGTGGACCATGGCAAATCTACACTCGCAGACCGCTTGCTTCAATTAACAGGCGCAATCTCTGAACGCGACATGACCGAGCAAGCCCTAGACTCGATGGACTTGGAAAAAGAAAAAGGCGTGACGATTAAAGCATCCGCTGTGCGGATGTATTACAACGCCAAAGATAACCAACGCTATGAAATTAATTTGATTGACACACCCGGACATGTGGACTTTGGCTATGAAGTCAGCCGTGCGCTCAAAGCCTGTGAAGGTGCAATTTTAGTTGTGGATGCGACTCAAGGTATCGAAGCGCAAACGCTTGCGAATTTATATCAAGCCTTGAACGCTGACCTAGAAATTGTCCCCGTCATTAACAAAATTGACCTACCATCCGCTCGACCCGATGAAGTGGCTGAAGATGTCGGTAGCCTGCTTGGGGTAGATCCCGATGCGGTTCTTCGCGTCTCAGCAAAAGAAGGTATCAACGTCGAAGCGATTCTTGAAGCAATCGTTGAACGTGTTCCGCCTCCAAAAGATGCAGACAACGAACCATTGCGTGCTTTAATTTTTGACGCGCATTATGATTCTTATAAAGGTGTTGTCGCTTATGTTCGTGTTGTTGAAGGCACAATTAAAAGTAATGATGTGCTTCGTACTTTCGCAACCAATATGGATTTACGCCCTGTTGAAATTGGAATTTTTTCACCATCCATGAAGCCAGTGGATAAAATTGGTTCTGGCGAAGTTGGATATATTGCAACAGGATTTAAAACTGTGCACGAATGTCGCGTCGGTGACACGATTACAGTTGCTTCTGCACCTGCGGCTGAGCCTTTGCCCGGATATTTCACACCCAAGCCGATGGTGTTCGCTGGGATTTATCCTGTTGAAGCAGATGATTACACCGAGTTACGTGAATCACTTGAAAAATTACAACTCAATGATGCTTCATTAACTTTCTTACCTGAAACATCACAAGCACTTGGTTTCGGATTTCGTGCAGGCTTTCTTGGTTTATTTCACATGGAAATTATTCAAGAAAGAATCGAACGTGAATATTTATTAGATGTTTTATTCACAGCCCCATCTGTAGAATATGAAGTGCTGACTGTTGAAAATGAAGTCATCAAAGTAGATTCGCCTGCAGAATTACCCAACCCAGACAAAATAATCGAAGTGCGCGAGCCGTGGATGAATATTGAAATCATCACGCCGACAGATTATTACGGTCCTATTATGGAATTGGTCACAAAGCGGCGTGGAATTTTTAAACAACAAGAATATCCTGCGCCTCATCGTGTGCAATTAGATTTTGAAATTCCACTCTCTGAAGTCATCGTAGATTTCTTTGACCAATTGAAATCAAAGACAAAAGGCTACGCTTCGTTAGATTATCAATTCCTTGAATATCGCGTGGATAAATTGCAGAAACTTGAAATCCTTGTCAACGGTGAACCGCTTGACGCACTTGCGGCAATCGTCCACGAGAAAGATGCGTACCACAAAGGTCAGAGACTTATCACCAAACTCAAAGATTTGATTCCACGCCAATTGTATGATGTTGCAGTGCAAGCCGCATCAGGTGGAAGAATTATTTCGCGCGCTAACGTCAAAGCCACAAGAAAAGACGTGTTAGCAAAATGTTATGGCGGTGACATTTCTCGTAAAAAGAAATTGCTTGAAAAACAAAAACGCGGTAAAAAACGTTTGAAGATGGTTGGTAATGTCGAAATCCCGCAAGAAGCGTTTATGGCTGTCTTGAAATTGGAAGATGATTAATGTAATTTATTGTAGGGGCGGGGTAACCCCGCCCCTACATTTGGTGAATCAATGAAAGATATAAAACGATTAATCCCCGGCGCAATCATCAGCATCTTGCTCATTGGAGCAATTTTATACTTTGTAGATTTTCAAACATTATGGAATGCTATTAAGAATGCAAATTATAAAATTTTAGCAGGCTCAGCAATTTTATCTTTCGTGTGGATGGCAGGGCGTGCAAAAGTTTGGCATACCTTATTACGCGATAAACCAAAATTTATTGATACATTCTTCACCACTGCCGAAGGATATTTATTAAATACATTTTTACCATTTCGCCTCGGCGAACTCGGAAGAGCATTCTTAATCAGCCGAAAATCAGGGATGCAATTTGGCGAAGTTTTACCGACCATTGTTATTGAACGTGTAGTTGACCTCGCTTTTTCTGCTGGTTTGTTAATTGCTTCCATTCCATTTGTGGTTGGCGCACAAGGTTCTGAACGAATTGGTTACATTGTTGGCGGATTGGTTTTATTTGGTTTGTTTATGATGTATATTCTTGCTCGCAATAATCAATGGGCGTTAGGTGTATTTCATAAATTGAGTCAACGTTTTCCTGTGTTACAAAAATTTGGTGGCAGTTTCCTCGAATCA
>JAEURG010000210.1 GCA_016789345.1 Anaerolineales bacterium
TTTTTAGAAAATTCAGGGTCAAGGTCTTCGAGAACATGTAAGGCAAGTAAAGACATATCCAAAGTTTTTGTATATTTACCAGGGATGATTCTGTCAGTATCTATGTTATCTATTGAATAAACGTGAGCGATTGTTTTCATATTTTTTTATTCTGGTTCTACAATCTCACCCGCTAATGCAGATGCCGCAACAACAGCAGGTGAACTTAAATAAACAGAAGCATTGGGGTTGCCCATGCGACCTTTGAAATTTCGATTGGCAGATGAAATGACTACTTCACCATCACTTGGCACACCGAGATGCGAACCAACACAGGGTCCACAACCTGATGTAATAAATGTAGCACCTGCATTCGATAAAATTTCTATTGTTCCGTCTTTCAGTGCTTCGTTGAAAACTTTTTTAGAAGCGGGTGCAATCACCAAACGAACTTCATCACAAAGTTTTTTTCCTTTCAAAACATTTGCGGCGGAATGTAAATCTTCAAGGCGTGTATTTGTACATGAACCAATAAATGCATAATGAATTTTTGTTCCGATGACATCGTCAATCGCTACAACATTTTCTGGCGAATGTGGTTTTGCAATTTGTGGACGTAACGCTGAAACATCAAAATTAAATTCACGAGCATATTCTGCATTTTTATCTGGCGTAATGGCTTCAAACGGATACCAAAGTTCCAAACCGTTTGTATCTACTAAACCAGTCTTTGCACCCATTTCAGAACTCATGTTAGCAAGCACCATACGGCTGGCAAGAGTCATATCTTTTATTGTTTCGCCAGTAAATTCAATGGCTTGATAATTTGCACCTTCTGAACCAAGTTGTTTCACCAAAAATAAAATCAAATCTTTGGCGGTTACATTTTTTTGTAATTCGCCATTCAATATTATTTTTATGGTCTTTGGGACTTTCAACCAAGTTTTGCCTGTCAACATGGTGGCGGCTAAATCAGTTGATCCAACTCCGATTCCAAAAGCATTGATTGCGCCATAAGTAGGCGTGTGTGAATCAGCACCGAGAAATAAATCATTCGGCTTGACGTGTGCATTCTCAATCATCAGCTGATGACAAATTCCTTCGCCGATGTCATACAACTTACATCCCATTTCGGATGAAAAATCACGCATTAACTTATGTAGATTTGCAACCGCTTCATTTGGTGCAGGGGAGGCATGGTCAATGACGAGGGAAACTTTTTCTTTATCCCAAACTTTTTTGCCGCCCATAGCACGAAATGCTTTAATCGCAAATGGTGATGTTGCATCCGTCGCCATGACACCGTCTACTTTAACAATAGCAATATCACCTGCTTTCACAGGTTTGTTTGCATGGTGAGAGATGATTTTTTCAGAAATAGTTTGATTCATATTTAAGATATTAGTGAGTAGAAAGTGGAAAGTGGTAAATACTTTCTACTTTCTACTTTCCAGTGATAACTTGTGCATCTTTGCAGGTAATTCTTTACCTAAAAATTCTTCCATTTGTCTTGATAACGCACCAATTTTATTAACATCAATTCCAGTTTCAATACCCATTTCATGGAGCATATTGGCTGTATCTTCTGTAGCGATGTTTCCTTTGGCAGTTTGAATGAATGGACAACCACCGAGTCCGCCAAAAGATGTATCAAATGCAGTGATGCCAGATTTCAAAGCAGATAATAAATTTGCTAAGCCTTGTCCGCGGGTGTCGTGCAGATGAAGCACAACAGGCACATTACCTGCTAATGGCAACACTTCTTGCACGACTCTTCGTATCAATTGCGGATTTCCTAACCCAGCAGAATCTGCCAGTGATAATTCGTCAATGCCCATAGATAAAAATCTTTTGGACATATTAATTACTTTGCTTACTTCAATTTTTCCTTCATAAGCACATCCAAATGCAACTTGCACACCAGCACGAACTTTCATATTATGTTCGCGTGCTTTTTTGACCATTGTTTCCATTTCTTGCATACCATCTTCAATCGTAGTGTTAGCATTTTTCTTTGCAAGCGTTTCAGAGGCAGGTACACCCATATCCACTTTTTTGATACCTGCGTCAGCGGCACGTTCTAAGCCTTTAAGATTAAGTACCAGCGCAGAAAATGTCACAGAATCAGAAACAGGCAGAAGCGAGGAAAGAAGCGCGGCATCCGCCATTTGCGGAACAATTTTCGGATTTACAAATGAAGTTACTTGAATCTCTTTGAGTCCCGCATCTATCAAACCTTTGACATATTCAATTTTCATTTCGGTTGGAATAAATTTTTCTTCGCGTTGAATTCCATCACGCAAACCAACTTCAACTAAATTCACTTCACTCGGAACAGTGGGAACTTGAAGCGCTTCACTGCGCCGCCATAAACGATTGTGATACAAAAGCGGTGTATCAAGTTCGGATACAGAAATATCTTTTACTTCGCCAACAAAAATTGTGTGGTCGCCACCATCATACATATTCCAAACTTTGCAATCAATCCATGCTAATGAATCGGGCAACAATGGACTACCCGTTACAGCAGTATGTGTTTGTAAACCTTCAAACCGATTTTTTATTTCAGGTTTCATACCTGCGAAACGCATTCCAATTTCAAGTTGACGTGCAGACAAAACATTGACTGCAAAAAATCCGCTTTCAG
>JAEURG010000263.1 GCA_016789345.1 Anaerolineales bacterium
GTGTGGCATATCAGCCATTGGATAATGTTTGAGTGCATCTTCAATTTGTGAATCTCGTATTAGGCGGTTATCCATGATTCCTCCAAGTGTGCAAGGGTTTTGCGAAGCTGTTCCTTTGCACGAAAAATGCCTGTTTTAACCGTACCAAGTGGCAGGTTAAGAGTCGAGGCGATTTCTTCATAAGACAATTCATTTTGATAGCGAAGTGTTATCAAAATTTTGTATTGACTATCCAATTCATCTATGGCTTGATGTAAAAATTTTCTGGTTTCGTTTGATTCGATTTCCGAAGCGGGGTTATCAAATTGCGGAATATCTTCCATAACATCATCGCCTAAATCATTAAGCGATTTTCGCAGATTTGGCAAACGGTTGTAACAAAGATTCGTGACGATGCGATATAGCCACGTGCGAAATTGTGATTGACCTTTGAAATTCGGCAGAGCCGTCCATGCTCGCACAAAAGTTTCTTGCGTTAAATCCAATGCTTCGTTTTCATCTTTGACGACACGCAATGCGAGGTTATACACATAACGTTGATGTTCATTGATTAAGGAAGCAAAAGCATCATGGTCGCCTTTTTGGGCTTGTTGAATGAGTTTCTGTTCGTCGGCAGGCATAGAGGCTCTAAAGAGTTAGACAGGGAAAAGGTAAAAAAGTTTCAGACCCTCTCCCAAAAGGGAGAGGGAACTCCCTTCCCCCACTTGGGGGAAGGGCTGGGGATGGGGGTAATTCTGAAACTTTTTCTCGATTCGTCTGTCAAAACTAATAGAACATCATACAACAAGGAGCAACAAAATGAAAAGACCCGTAATTATTGGATTGTTGATAGCGGCATTGGTATTGGTATGCGTTGGGATTGGCTCAGTGATTTACTTTGCTAATAACTTTCAGACCAACAACCCCTTTGACCGTCAACATATCCCCTCAGTGTTAGAAGAAAACAAAACATTGGAATTTGACACAGAACAACTCGTAGACTTGAAAATTGAAAGCGCGTCTGGCAGGGTTGTAGTCACTGGCGGAGATGTAGATGAGATTGAAGTCAGAGTTATTAAAACTGCTTATGATTCTACACAAGCCCGCGCGGATGAAGAAGTAAAGACCATTCAATATATCATTGAGCAAGTTGGTAACAAAATTACCATCAGGTATGAAGTCCCTCGCTCTGTGAATATTAGCAACAGAATCAATACCGTTGACTTTATCATCACTGTACCAAATGATACCGTTGCAAATATCAAAACCAGTTCTGGTAGTGTAGATGTATCTGGGCTGAATGGGAATGTCATCATCAAAAATGATTTTGGCAATATCAGCGTCACTGATATTGAAGGGGCAGTGGATGTTAAAACAAACAGCGGCGAAATTGAACTTCGTTCTATCAATGCAGGTAGTGGTGACATAACCATCGCTACTGATTTTGGAAAAATAACTTTAGAGCAAGTCAATGGCAAGGATATTTCCATCACCTCCAACAGTGGAACAATTACATTAAATAATGTCCGTGCAACAGGTGAATTATTTGCCAAGTCTGATTTTGGAAATGTAAACTTCCAAAATGGCTCTGCCGCGTCATTAAAAATAGATACAAACAGCGGCACAGTTTCTATTACCAAAGTAAATGTACGCAATGAGTTAATCATTGACAATGATTTTGGCGATATTGAATTAATACAAGCCACAGCCAGTGCTTATGATTTACACACCAACAGCGGTGGCATTACCATCAACGGTGCAAAAGGCAAAGTCAAAGCTTATACTGATTTTGGTAACATCAAAATTGAAAACGCTCAATCTGTTACATTAGATATAAAAACAAACAGCGGCACGATTAACTTCAGCGGTTCGCTAGGCGAAGGTCCGCACAATGTCAAATCAGATTTTGGCGGAATCAACATTAATCTACCTGCTGATTCAAAACTAGATGTAGAGTTGAAAACCGATTTCGGCAATATCAGTTCAAACATTCCTATCACCATCGTCTTAGATGGAAATGCCGAAAAGAGCAAACAAGTTGGCACGCTGAACGGAGGCGGGGCGTTACTCACAGTCCACACCAACAGCGGCGACATCACAATCACAGCCATCAAGTAAAATAAAAGGGCTTGGAAAAATTCCAAGCCCTAATTTTTTTTGAAAGGACTGTTATGGACGCGCTTATTCCCTGCCTCGGCATTGTTACTATTCTTATTATCATTTTTGGTTTTCTGGCATTTTTGCGTTACATGAATTACAAAGAGACGATTGCACTTGCCGAAAAAGGTTTAACCAAACCTGAAAAAAAATCAGGCAAAGGCTTATTAAGATGGGGAATTGTTATCACCGCACTTGGATTTGCGCTTTCAATTGGACTTTACACAATTGGATTTGTTGCTGATGAAAATAATTATCCGCTTCGTCTCGGACCGTGGATGCTGGGTGGCTTCGTTCCACTTTTTCTTGGCTTAGGCTTGATTCTTCTTCACTACTTAACAGAGAAAGAGTAATTAGAGAGCAGAGAACAGTTATCAGTTTATTCAAGATTGATAATTGTATTATTTAATTTAAAAATATTTTCTGTTACTACAAATTCGTCTTCTTCAAAACCAAAGAATGTCCAAAAAGTGACTTGAGGTTGATTCGCTTCTAACAAAACAGAAATCGCTGGCTCTTTGTGACCATAATATCTCGACCTCCACCCTCGCGTAGAATTTTCATCTGCACGAATGATAGACAAATCCGCTTTTCCATTCAAAATTCCAACTTGCATTTTAATTTTGGAGTCGACCAGCTTGCTGGTCGGATAGTTTAGGTACACCTGAAACTTTACAGGAGCAAGCTCCTGCATTCCATAATTACAATCTCTTAATAGCCAATGCAATTTATAAAGGTGGGATTCTTTTGCAAATAAATTATCAATCACTAGCCATCTATCATTTTCTAATGCAATTACTTTTCGTTGGTGAGTCACTGGCTGATAACCATCATGTTCGCCTTGCCAAATTTTTTTGTTGTTTTGTAAAATTTTTCCCTTTGACCAATTCGTCCATGTAAAACGGCTGACCATATTCATTTGGTCTTTGTCATCTACAGTTACTGTGTTGTGAGCAGATGTGTGAGCCAGTCCATTTCGCCAAATGCCTTCGCCACTGTATAGATATGTACCTGCATCAATAGCAATGTTTTGATTTCCTAACCATAAATCAAGATGCAGTTGGTCTGCATGTGAAGGTCGAGATTTGAAATCTCTGCAATGGATGATAGCTTTGCTGTTCGCGTTATGTAAAACATAAATTCCGCCATCGGAAAAAGAATCACCGCGAAGCACGCCAAGTTCGCTAAGATTTAATTCTTTCTTTGCGTTCTTCGCGCTCTTTGCGGTTAAAGTTTCTCCATATAACCAAAAAATATCTTCATCCCATGCACCTGATTCAAATAGCAATTCCCTTTTAGTAATATATGAACCCAATTGCAACAGCGGACGAAAGTCAGTGAAGTCACAGTTATTCAATGGCAAGACTAATGCACCATCATTTGAGCCATAAAATGGGATTTGACCTGTTTCTGGGTCAATGAGTTGGGAAAGATAATTGATAGAAGATTCAACTTTTTGATAAACGAGACTAGAGACTGGAGATTGGTTGATTTCACCCAAACGAATTGCATACAAATAAATATGAAGAATGAAACGATGATAGTTAAGCGAGTACATTGCGTAACTTCCATCAGGAAAGATTTGTTTGATTTCTTCTTCAAGAATCTTTTTGCCCAATGAAAAATATTTTTCTGAGTCTTTCAATTCAGGGAAAAGCAAACCGACCATCCATAAGCCAAAGGCTTCGCTGATGGTGTGATTGCTTTTTGTAGAAATGGCATAGTCAATATTTTTATAAATACGTTCGGTTTGGGCAGCGACGAAAATTGTAAAGTTAACGATTCGTTCGGGGGTTGAAGATGGGGAATTAAGAAATGCATAATAACCAAATATCCAAGCCATGAGACGAAGTGCAATTTCTTGACCATCCTTCCAATTTGCGCCTGTGTTGGCAGGATTGTGTTTCGCCCAATCGTCTATCAATCCCCAAAAGGCTTGAGGATATTTTTCGTCTTGAGTTGCTGAATAAGCACGAACGAGTGTGTAAAAAAATGCAAAACGATTTGGTTCCCAGATGAATTTGATGTCTGTGTTTGAGTCATCAGAAATTTGTGACCAATGCAGGTTCATGTCATTCTGAGCCGCGCTCTTGTTTTTGCGGCGAAGAATCTTCGATGAAATTGGTAAAGACCCTTCGCCAGCCCCTTCACTTCGTTCAGGGCTTTGGCTCAGGGTGACACTGTGCCAATTGGGAGGGAAATTTGTTTTATGAAATTGATTTGAAAAATATTTTATTTCGCCAGATAAAAGTTTATCGGCTTCGTCAATTGCGATTTTTTGATTCCGTAGGGGCGGGGTTTTCCCGCCCAATGTTATAGAATTAAAAAATTTAGGTAAATTATTTTTTCGATATTGAGAATAAGACTCAATATCAGATGGAGTATTTTTTTTCAGCCACGTGTTAAGTGGACGGTCACTCCATTTGTATTGTGGGGTTTGCAAACGGATGAGTCCAGTGCGGAGGCGAAAGGCGTAGGCGAGACGAAAGGCTGACCAACGAAAACCAAGTTGACGGTAGAGTGAAGCGAAGGTTTTTATTTTATTAATCATATTTTTTCACCACGAAGTACACAAAGTGTCACAAAGGATTTTATTAAGAATCCTTCGTGTTCTTTGTCTCCTTTGTGGTTAAGGTTTTAGCATATCGAGATAAGAAAATCCAAATCAATGGTAATCCAATAATAATTAATGGCGGAGCATAAAATTGCCCCAAAGACCAAGCATACGAAAGCAAGCCTGCAAGCAACGTCAGAAAAATATAAAGCAAACTGATTGCCGCATGTTTGTATCCGCCAGCGACGAGGCGTTGATATAAATGCGTGCGATGCGCGGCAAAAACATTTTCACGTTTGATGGTGCGACGAATAAACGTGACGCCTGCATCCATGATGAACGTCCACATGATGAGCGTGCCAAGCATGAGCGCGTCGCCACCTTCATCGGCAGAAAGCAACGGCAACACTGCAAACGTATAACCAAGAAATGTGCTGGCAACATCGCCCAT
>JAEURG010000054.1 GCA_016789345.1 Anaerolineales bacterium
AGTCGCGTTGAATTCATTCAAAAGTTATTGGAGTTGGCTCAAGAAACATCAAATAAAACAACTGTGGTGATTGCCTTACGAGCAGATTTTTATTCACATTGTTCACAATATCCTTTATTAAGAAACGCAGTAGCGGCGCAACAAGAATATATTGGACAAATGAATGCAAACGAATTACGCCGTGCGATTGAAGAGCCAGCCAAACACGGCGGCTGGGAATTTGAAAAAGGTTTGGTAGATGTTTTATTAAATGATGTTGGTGCCACAGGTTCAGGCGAGCCTGAGCCCGGTGCATTGCCTTTGCTTTCACATGCCTTGTTAGCAACTTGGGAACATCGGCGTGGAAAAATGTTTACGATTGAAGGCTATCGCGCATCGGGGAGTGTGCAAGGTGCAATTGCTGAAACTGCTGAAAGTGTGTTTACCGACCAATTGAATGTACAGCAACAACAAATTGCACGCGATGTATTTTTGCGTTTGACTGAATTAGGGGAAGGCACAGAAGATACACGCCGCCGTGCCGCATTAAATGAATTGGTTCGTCAATCTACTGAGGCGACTCAATTGCGAACTGTATTAAATACTTTAGCAGAAGCGCGTTTAATTACATTGAATGAAGATAGTGCAGAAGTGGCACACGAAGCATTAATTCGTGAATGGCAGAGATTGCATGAATGGCTCACGCAAGGCCGCGAGGGATTAAGATTGCATCGTCACTTAACCGAATCTACCCGCGAATGGGAATTAAGAAATAAAGATGTTAGTGAGTTATATCGTGGCGCACGTTTGGCACAAGCTAATGAATGGGCAGTTGAAAATCAAGAACATTTGAATGAATTGGAACGAGAATTTCTCCAAGCCTCTCTACAACAAGAGCAACATGAAGCATTGGAAAAAGAAGCACAACGAGAACGTGAATTAGAAGTGGCAAAAAAGTTAGCGGAAAATGAAAAAAAATCTGCTACAACATTAAGGTTAAGAAACCGTATCATTTCAGTCATTGGAGTACTCGCAATTCTTTTAGCAATTGTGGCTGGGATTTTCGGAAAGCAATCTAGCGAAAGTTATGCGAATGCAGAAAGTCAACGCTTGGCGGCAGAAGCCAATGGAATTTTGCAACGCAATGAAAGTGCCGAACTTGCGGCATTACTTTCTATTCGTGGCTTACAAACACAATATTCTCCACAAGCCGATGCGGCTTTACAACGCGCTTCACATAAATATTATGGTGAGCAGTTATATGTTTTACCAAGCAGGGTTGACTTTGTATCTTTCTCACCAGATGGAAAATACATCATTGCTGGCAGTGGAGATTTCGCAGGGCATGTATTTGACTTAGAGTCACAAAAAGAAGTAATGCAATTAAAAGACCATAAAGATACTGTGATACAAGCTTTCTTTTCACCTGATGAGAAACATATCTTAACCAGCAGTTATGATGAAACCGTGCATCTGTGGGACGCAAAAACGAGGAAGGAACTTAAGGTCCTTCCTTTCTTTGGAAAATTTATACAATTCTCTCCAGATGGAAAAACGTTCCTCGCTTCAAATGGCGTAGATATTGCTCAATTATGGGATATAGAGAACGACAAAGAAATTCAAAATTGGAATGCACAAAGAGCCCTATTTTCTAAAGATGGTAAATGGGTTATCACAATTTATCAAGGAACTCTGAATATTTGGGACGTAAATACTAATGAATTAATAAAAGAGTTTCCTATAAATGATTCGCCTGAAAATCTTTGGGGAATGGACATTACTGCTGATAATCGTTATCTCGCAACTGCTTGGCAGGATAGTAAAACTATAACGATATGGGATTTGACAACTGGTGAGGCAGTACAAACTTTTGAAGGACATAACGAGTTTATATTCCAAATTGCTTTTTCACCCGATGGAAAATATCTACTTTCAGGCAGTTTAGATACTACTGCAAGGTTATGGGATGTAGCCACAGGGCAAGAAATTCGCCGTTACAATGCTCACACTGCCGCCGTTTACTCCGTAGCATTTTCACCCGATGGACATCACATTGCTACATCAGGCAAAGATGGAAGCATAAGAATTTGGGATATTACTATTCCAAATGAAATTAATACGCTCACAGCACAAAGTAATTTCTTATTCGGGTTGAAATATTCACGCGATGGAAAATATTTTATTACAGGTAGTGCCGATGGTACTGCGGCGTTATGGGATACCTCTACAAATCAATTACTCCATTTACTGAATGATGGCAGGCGCGTAGATGGTGTAGATATTACACCTGATAACAAGTTAATTGTCACCAGTGGGCAAGGTTCGCCAACAAAATTGTGGGATTTACAAACAGGTGAATTAATCCATACGTTTGATAATTCGCCCGATGGTAGTGGTGCCGCTGTATTTACCCCTGATGGCAAATACATTGTGACCACTGCACCAGACCCTGCAAATTTTGCCGTGTATGATGTTCAAACGTATCAATTAGTGAGAATTATTGAAATCCCTCCCAATACTCCTGACATAGCAGGCTTTACTCTTTCGCAAGATGGAAAATATATAGCAATCCCTTTAGATACAGAGATTGAAGTTGAAGGCCATGTCTTATGGATTGATTTTGAAACAGGGAAACAAATTGGTGCTTTTCAAAAAAATTCAGATGCAGTATGGGCGGCTATTTCTGCCGACAATCGTTACCTACTTACGGGCAGTCGTGATAACATCGCGCGTATATGGGATATACAAACTGGCGAATTACTGCAAGAGCTTGTTGGGCATACAAACATTATTTGGCGTGTGGCATTTTCACCCGATGGCAAATATGCCCTAACTGCAAGCCAAGATAAAACTGCTCGCTTGTGGGGTGTTCAAACAGGTGAACAAATCCGCCTCTTTCCAGGATATGGAAATTTTTCAGTTGCTAATGCTACATTCTCTCCTGATGGAAAAAATATAGTGATTGGAAGTTTCAATGGCTATGGGCAAATCACACCTGTAGATTTACAGGAATTGATTGATACAACTTGTTCGCGTTTATTGCGCGATTTAACTGATAGCGAACGCATGGTATATGGAATTGAAAATAAAGAGGCAATTTGCCAACAAAATAAATAACATGCTTGTCTATGATTTCTTTAATCTCGCTTATTATCTCTATTTAACCAAGTAAACCCAACCATACCTAAAGCAAGTCCCAGCGTAGAAATGCCCCACGCTAAAAAGTTTAGGAAGAAAGTGGATTCGAGAATTTGAATCACCATCAAGAAAGGTAGCACAATGCCGCCTAGCATCAGAAACAAGCCGAAGGTCAGTAAGAAGCGCGGGCTTTTTATCATTGATATAACCAGCAAGATACGAAGTGATTCGGTTCGGGTTCAAACTCAATCGGTTCTTTGACATCACACAAACCTTGAATCATTTTGGCGCAACGCGGATGAAAATGACATCCTTTTGGCGGGTTGACCAAACTAGGCGGTTCGCCGGGCGGAATATCTTTAAACGAATCGGCATTGGCGGCATCAGGGTCAGAAGTTGCCGCGAGCAAGGCATGTGTATATGGATGCAAAGGATTTTCAAGCAAACGGCGTGTTTCGGCTTTTTCAATTAAATTGCCCGCATACATCACAAAAATTCTGGCGGAAAAATATTTCACAGTTGATAAATCATGCGTAATATAAATGACGGTAAGTTTATGTTCTTCTTGCAAGGCGCGTAATAATTTTAAAATTTCTACACGCACCGAAGCATCAAGCATAGAAACAGGTTCATCTGCAACAATCATTTTTGGTTCAAGAATCATAGCGCGTGCAATCACCACGCGTTGTTGCTGACCACCACTTAACATGTGCGGAAATTTATGAATAAAATCATCTACTGGATGAAGTTTTACTTCCGTCATTGTTTTATGAATGCGTGCTAACCGTTCTTCTTTATTTTTTACACCACTAATAATTAATGGTTCTTCTAAAATTTCTTGCACACTCATGAATGGCGGAAGTGCAGCATACGGGTCTTGTTGCACATATCCAATTTCAAAACGATATTTTTGTAATTCACTGCTAGTTAATTTTGCAAGGTTTTTTCCTTCAAAAATTAATTCACCATTTGTTGGGATGTTGATTCCGAGAATCGTTTTCATTAAAGTAGATTTACCGCATCCGCTCTCACCGACAACTGCTACTGTTTCCCCATGCTCTATTTCAAAATTGACACCATCCACTGCTTTGACGTAGCCTGCACGCCCAAAACCGAAGCGGCGCAATTCATACCAAATGCGTAATTCTCGAACAGATAACAAAACCTCTTTTTGTTCTTCCATGTGGATAGACATCCTCTTTGCTTCTTGAATTTCTGTGATTATTGCCATGTAAGCT
>JAEURG010000140.1 GCA_016789345.1 Anaerolineales bacterium
TGAAGGTGTAAAAGTAGCACCTGGCGTTGCCGTGAACTCAGGCGTTGCTGTAAATTCTGGGGTAGGTGAATTTTGCAATAACAATGCTTGCGCAGTGATTGTCAACGCCAAATCAGAAACTTCTTCTGTCGGGGTTGCCTCTCCGCTGGGCAAGTTACATGCTGAAAGTACAAGCATCAAAACAACAAATAAAAATAAAGCAGATTTTTTCTTAAACATTTTCGTTCTCCTTTTCTTGCATTATGACATATCCTAAACAAGGGTCAAGGCGCAAATTCAACTATTGGTACTAAAAATAAAAGCGACAAAAGTACTATGCTTGAAGATAGATTTGACAAAGCCTCTTCCACTCTTCAATGGATAACGTCTCTGCCCGCCTCATTGACTCAATTTGGGCTGATGCTAGCAAACCTTCCGCCACTTGGCTAGAAATTTGTAACCCGCTCGAAAGAGAGTTGCGTAAAGTCTTTCGTTTTTGAGCAAACCCCGCTTTAATAAGTTTGAAAAAAGTATTCAACAAATCTTTTTCAATCAATGGTTCATCATAAATATCAATGCGTAAAATTGCCGAATCCACTTTTGGAATTGGGTGAAAAGATTCTGCTGGAATGATAGCATGAATGCTTGGTTTTCCGTACACTTGCACGCTTAATGCTAATAGACTTAAATCGCCAGGTTTTTCGCAAATTCGTTGTGCCACTTCTTTTTGAATGGTCAATATAATTCTTTTCGGCTTATTTTCACTTTCTAACAAGTGACGAATAATAGCAGAAGTAATGTTGTAAGGAATATTTGCGACGACAATATAATTTGGTGTTGTGATAATCTCTGAAATGTTGATTTTGAGAATATCGCCATGAACAATTTTCACATTTGGATACGGCTTCAAAACCGCTTTCAAGGGAGGCAAAAGGTCGAGGTCTAGCTCCACAGCCGTCACCGTAGAAGCAGAAGCGGCGAGGTAGCGAGTTAAACTGCCGACGCCAGGTCCAATTTCCAACACAAAATCATCTGCTGAAATTTCTGCGGCTTGAATAATTTTTTGCAAAGCTTCATCATCTTGCAAAAAGTTTTGACCCAGTTTTTTATCGGCACGCAAGCCATATTGTTTTAATAATTTTTGTGCATCCAGTGGGAGTATTTGTTTCATTCGCAAGCCAGTGGGGTATCTTCTTCTTTTGTGATGTCAAGCGGAGGGTTGGCGAGGGGCCACATACCGCTTTGAAAACGAGCAACATAATCGCGTAGGATGGTATGGTCTGCATCAAGGATGGCAATGCGTTTATCAAACACAGGGTCGTACTGTCTGGTAGATTTGAAAAGGTTGGCAGGGAAACTAACCAACGAAACATTTTCTGGTGGCATTTGGCTTGCTAAACATGCTAATTGACTTAGTTGGGCTGGGGTAAAGTCGGTGCGAATGTTATCTTGAAAGGCTTCAATGAGTTCTGGAATTTGGGTAACGATAGCAGGGCTGGTTAATTTTTTTCGCAACGCACATAAAACAATATTTTGATTATCTGCTCTTTCAAAAATTCCGCTTTCGCGATTGCGCACAAGTTTGAGGGCTTGGCTTCCATCCAAATGATGTGTGCCAATCGGTAAATCGGTTGTGCGTGCGGTTTCTTTATCTTTAATTGTCACATCAATGCCACCTACTGCATTGACGATGTTTTCAAACGTTCGCATGTTTACAGTAAGGTAATTGTCAATTTTTGCGCCGAAGTTTACATTTAAAGTAAGCGCAAGCAAGCCAGAACCTTGTGAGGGGTCATCCCAATATTTGAAACCTGGGTTGCCGTATAAAAATGCTTGATTTAATTTTTCGTGCGTTTGACCATCTAAATTGTCAGCAATATGTGGAATCTCTACCCATAAATCGCGTGGAAATTCTAGCACAGTGACTTTTGGAGTCACAAAATCTATGCGGACTAAACGAATCGCATCAGCCAAACCATAAGTGTAGTTATCGCCACGCGCATCTGACCCAACCACGAGGACATTCATAATGCCAGGTCCGTTACATTTTGCAACAGGCGTATTCGTTGGAAAAGAAATTGTTGGGGCAAACGTTACTAGCCCTTGCGCCGTTGGTGCTGGACCTGGCGAAGCAGTCCATGTGGGGGGCAAGGTTTGTGGCGCAAAAGTTGGTAGTGAAGGTCCAAGTGGTTGCGCGGCGACTGTTTGATAGGTTTGATAGGCATAAGTACCAAGCCCAACAATAAGAAAAAGTGCAACAACTGAAAGAAACGTAATAATAGTTTTTTGAAATTTAGACATGTTTTAAGAGCATCGCCACAGAGAACACAGAGGGCGCTGAGTTTTTTGAGTTAAAGAACGAAGCGTTTAATACCATCTTTAACCATTTTTTGATTGAAGTTAATCAACAAACCAACTTTTTTGCCTGTTAATTTCATATAGGATAATATTTGCGCCTCAAAAACTGTATCGTGCCTTTCTACACTTTTTAATTCTAAAATAACAGTACTTTCCACTAGTAAATCAATAAAATATTCTCCGATTACCTTTTCCCTATACTCCACAGGGATTTTCACATTCTTTTCAACTTTTAGCCCGTTTAATTCTAATTCAATTGCCATTGCTTCTTTATAAAGCTTCTCAAGTAAGCCTGGTCCTAAGCGTTTGTGAACTTCAATAGCACAAGCAATGATTCTACGAGTTAATTGATCATCATTTTCAGGTTTTTCTTTTTGTGGAAACTTCTTAATCATTGCTCAACAGCCTCCATGATAAATCACCAAAATCATTTCTCAAAACCTCTCATTTTTCTCTGTGACCTCTGTGGCAAAAGCCTCATTCAAAAAAATATGGAATAGTCACAGGTGCGGGTTCAAGAAAATATACAGTCACCCAGCCAGATAAGCCACCGATGTTATTATCATCATATCCCAAATCAATCCATTTCGTTCGCGGCACACCAAACGCCGTTTCAATAATTGGACCTCCACCTGTATCACCAATGGTTGCCACACCATAGCCCGGAATATAAACGCGCATCCCTGCCAAATAACTATAAATTGAATAATCAACCGCCACAATGCCGTAACCAGCACGCGCACCACTGGCAGTGCCATACGAACATCCGCTAATACCAGAATTACAAGGCGAATACCACGAAGCATACATCTCAGTCGCATACCAATATTGATAAGGCGCATCGCCATCAACAGGTGATAAAACAATTTTTCTTCCGCTGGCTACAATTTGCGTTTTCGGCGTTTGCAAAATCGTTTCATCTTCCACTTCACGGCTCACTTCCACACCATTTTCAAAACGAATGCGCGTGCGAATCATCGCCACGCCGTTAATGCCCGCTTCAAGTATTTCATCTTGCCCAAACGGTATATCTTCAGAAACAATTTCTTCTACAGAAAAAGGAATCGGCTCGAAAGAAACTTCAATTGACTCTTTGACTCTCACAAGTTTGATTTGACCATCGGCGGGTAACGCTTCATTCGCTAGCGGATAACTGATATCTGTTCCAACCAGCGGAATCCCCGCCTCAGCCAATGCTTCGCCAACCGTCTGCGCCGATGAGCGTATCGAAATCAATTTGCCATCCACGCTAACGGATAACTCTCTAGCGGGAGAAAATGTAACCGATGCAGAATCAACTATCAGCGAGTCAAGAGGCGGGGTCACTTCATCATACATGCTGATTGAATAACCTAATTCATATAACATATCCGCAACGGTTAATGCTGAAGTTTGAATCGACTGACCATTTAAGTTAATGATTTTTGTGCGTTGAATTTGTAATTGAATAAAATTTGAATTAATGGTTTTATCTAACGGAATCAAAATTCCATTTGCAAAAACTTTATCGGTTGGCTGAATGGGAATGCCCGTTTCGGAAAGAATTAATAATGGCACACGTTGGCTTGATTCAATTGTGCTGATGTTTTCACCATCAATAATAGTGATTTGCGCTGGCGCATTTGGCTGGCAGGCAAATAGAAAAAGAATCAGCACGTTTGCCAGTTTTCGAAATTGTTTCATAAAGTTAATTATAATCGGATAAAATTTTGTGATGAATATGATTACCAGCACATCGAATCCGTTAATAAAACAAGTGCGCGCGCTTCGCCTAAAAAAAACGCGCGTTGAAACAAAAACTTTTCTTGTAGAAGGAATTCATCATGTTGGAGAAGTGATAGAAGCAGGTTGGGATGTTGAAATTATTTTATATGCGCCAGATTTATTAATCAGTGAATTTGCAAAAGCGTTATTAAAAAAAATAAAAGATATTAAACTTCAGCCCGTTTCTGTGAATGTGATGGAAGCCTTGTCAGATAAAGAAAATCCGCAAGGCATTTTGGCGGTTGTTAAACAAAAAATTTTTTCTTTTGATAACTTAAAAATAAATAATGCTGTGACATTGGTTTCACCGCAAGACCCTGGAAACCTCGGCACCATTCTTCGCACGATGGATGCTGTAAATGTGGATGCGCTTTTTCTATTAGATGGCGGCGTGGAGTTGTATCATCCCACCGTAATTCGCGCCAGTATGGGTACATTGTTTTGGAAACCAGTTATCGAAACTTCGTTTGATGAGTTTATTGCTTGGGCAAAGAATAAAAATGTTCAACTCATTGGCACATCTGCTAAAGCGGATGTTGATTATCACACTTTGATTCCGCAAGTGCCTTGGGCATTGATTTTAGGTAATGAGCAAAAGGGGTTGACTAAAGAACAAATAGATGCGTGTGATGTGACTGTTTCCATTCCAATGCAGGGGAGGGTGAGTTCGTTGAATTTGTCTGTGGCGGCGGGGGTGTTGTTGTATCAGTTTGCAACGTAGTCATTCTTACGAATATTCCTCTTTCATCAATCTTTCAAACCCTTTTTTCACCAATTGATTTAACTCATCTAATAATTTCGGCTCCACTTTTTTGAAGTTGAAACAAGATTTTCCTTGCATGTGTTTCTTTAATTCAGGCGAAATATTTTTTAGCAAATCAGGATACATGTAAACAGGCATCAGATAAAAAGAGACGTAATTCTTTTTGATTTGTGCGGAAGCGAAGAAAAGTTCTTTCTTCCATTTTTGGCTGAATCCAGCATCAAGATAATACAAATCTGCTTTATCTGTTTTGACGGTTAACTTCTTGGCATACGGTTTAATTATGCTTTTTAGTTTTTCAAATACGATAGGGAATTCGTTTGGCATATTTTCTCCTTAAAACTTCCAGAACATTAGGATTAATGGAACAGCAACCAGCAATACAATCACTTCTAGTAATAAGCCCATACGCCAATAATCGCCGAATTTGTAGCCACCTGGTCCCATCACTAAGGTATTGGATTGATGCCCAATCGGCGTGAGAAACGCGCAAGATGCACCAATCGTAATCGCCATCAAAAATGGGTCTATAGATGTGCCTAAACCTTGCGCAATTTTGATAGCGATAGGTGCCATTAGCACAACTGCGGCGGCGTTATTGACCAAATCGGAAAGAAACATGGTTGCTACTAAAAGAAGTATCAATGCCACCACTGGCGGGAATTGGCTTGAGATTTTCAAAATCAAGTCTGCGATAAGTTGTGCGCCACCTGTTGTTTCTAAGGCTGTCCCCACTGGAATCATCGCGCCGAGTAAAACGATAATAGACCAATCTACGCTTTCGTAGGCTTCGCGCAAGTTGATAATTTTGGTCATCACCATTAGCAAAACGGCGCACAGAAACGCCATTTGCACAGACACAACCCCAAACGCGGAAAGAAGCAGACCCGAAATAAAAATTCCAAGTGCAAGAAACAAATGTCCGCGTGATTGTTTGAGGCGTATATCACGTTGAGCGAGCGGCAGGCATTCTAATCGTTCCACCACTTCTTTGAAAGTTTCTACATGACTTTGTAATAACAATACATCGCCGCTTTGAAATTTTGCATTTTCAAGCCTTGTTTGCAAAAGTTTACCCTGACGCGAAATGGCTAACAAATTCACACCATAACTGCCGCGCAAATTCAAAGTGCGAGGCGTGCCACCAATCATGTTGGAACTTGGCATGATGACGCATTCGAGTAATGTAATTTCATCAGAACCTAAATCTTTTTGATGAATCTTTTTATCGCCGACCATTTCTAAGCCAGTGGAGGCAACCAGTTTTTTGATATTTTCCGCATCAGCGCTGACGATGAGAATGTCACCTGTTTCGAGTTTAGTATGTGCCGACGGTTCCATGCGGCGTTCACTGCCGCGAATGAGACCGACCACAATCACTTCAGCTTTTGAAAAGTCGCCAATTTCATATAAACGCTTGCCACCCATTTTTGATTTTTCGGGGATTTTTACTTCAGTAATATAGTTATCAATATCAAATAATGTTTCATTTGCCGAGTTACTTTTGCGAACAGGAATAAACCGCCAGCCGATAAGCGCAATGAATGCTAAACCTGCTACCGCGACGCCAACGCCAACTGGTGAAAAATCAAACATCTTAAAAGGAGGCAAGCCCGCGCTTTGGCGAAATGAAGACGCAATGATGTTTGGTGGTGTGCCGATGAGCGTGGTCATACCGCCGAGTAACGAGGCAAATGCCAACGGCATCATCAAATACGAGGCGGGAATTTTTTTATTTTTTGAAATTTGTAATGCAATAGGCAATAGCAATGCCAACGCGCCAACATTGTTCATAAATGCGGAAAGCAATGCCACGAAACTGGTTAATGCAGTAAGTTGAATGCTAATGCCACCCTTGAGATTTGATAACCAACCGCCGACAATACCGACAATACCAGAATTTTTCAAACCACGGCTGAGGATAAGTACCGCCGCAACCGTGATGACGGCTGGATTGCTGAACCCGATAAAGGCTTGCTCCACTGGAATCAAACCCGTGAGCGTGACAATGACCAAAGCAAGCAATGCAACAATATCATAACGCCAGCGCCCGATGATAAACAGAACGAGGGTTAAGAGAAGTGTGCCAAAGATTGTCCATTGTTCGAGAGTCAATAAAAAACTCCTATGGGTTTACAACAATCTGTATAAAAACCAAGTCACCGAAAAAATTTCCATCAGGGTCAACTGCTTGCCAAGCGGATTCGTATGCTCCAGCAATTGTAGGTGCATTAAAAATAATTCGCAATGTGGCTTGTGTACCAGCACGCGCGGGATATAAAGGTTGTTCGGTATTTGCAGACATGGGGTCACCACCTACCCATTTGAGTTTGTAAGTTGAATCCCAATCGCATGTGCCATCATTTTTTACAAGCCATTGTTTATCAATTTGTGCGTTTGGTGAAAAAGATGTGCCGTCTTCTACAGTTACATCATCTAAAAAAGATAAAACGTTTGTGCAAACGGTTGAAGTTGGGGTCAATGAAACAATTTGTTGTGTGGGTGTTTCGATTAATGCCAATGTTGTTGGAATGGGTGTTGTGGTTGCAAGTGGTTGAGTAGGCGGAATAGATGTCGGTGGGCGAAACGGTGTGGGTTCAGGTTGAGATGCACAATTTGAAGTTAAGAAAATGACGAAGAGCAGAATCAATTGTCGACTAGGAAGGAAGCGAATGTTTTTTATCATAAAAAAATGGGACACTGTTGTGTCCCATTAAGTTTACTATGCTTCTTCTTCACTTCCACCAACGTCGCCGCCACCATCTGCACCATCGCCCATATCAAGTGGCAAAGCAATTTCACCACTCAATGCTTTTTGACGAATCAGTCCATCAATTTCGTTCATCAAATCAGGATTGGCACGCAGATAATCTTTTGCATTTTCACGACCCTGACCAAGCCGTAAATCACCATAAGAGAAAAATGCGCCACGCTTCGTGATGACTTCAAACTTGGTTGCTAAGTCCAAAACATCACCACTCTTGGAAATGCCTTCGTTGAACATGATGTCAAATTCAGCAGTGCGGAACGGAGGCGCAACTTTGTTTTTGACGACTTTGACGCGCGTGCGATTTCCGATAACTTCTTCACCGACTTTGATAGATTGAATACGACGAATATCCAAGCGAAGGGAGGCATAGAATTTTAATGCCTGACCGCCTGTAGTAGTTTCGGGGTTGCCGAACATCACGCCGATTTTTTGGCGAAGTTGATTTGTAAAAATAACAGCAGTTTTGGTTTGGCTGATGGCACCGCTTAATTTGCGAAGTGCTTGTGACATTAAACGTGCTTGCACACCCATAGTGGCATCGCCCATATCACCCTCAATTTCAGAGCGAGGTACAAGTGCGGCGACTGAGTCAATCACGACAACATCCACAGCACCAGAACGGACAAGTGTTTCTACGATTTCTAATGCTTGCTCACCAGTATCAGGTTGGGAAACGAGTAAGTTATCAATATCAACGCCGAGGCGGGCGGCATAGACTGGGTCAAGGGCATGTTCCATATCAATGAATGCGGCGGTTCCACCCATTTTTTGTGCTTCCGCCACTACATGCTGACACAAGGTAGTTTTACCGGAAGATTCTGGTCCATAAATTTCGGTGATGCGCCCGCGGGGAATGCCGCCAACACCAAGTGCAATATCTAATGAAAGTGAGCCTGTTGAGAAAACTTCTGTGACCATAGCATGGGCTTTGCCAAGTGGCATGATGGAGCCTTCGCCAAAGTTTTTGAGAATGTCGCCAACTGCTTTGTCAAGCATTGCCTGTTTGGCGGAATCCATATTTCGAGTGTCTACAGGTTGTTCAGCGGATGCACGTTTTCTAGCCATTTTTATTCTCCATTTTGTAAAAGGTACTTAACCACAAAGGGATTGCAGAAACACAACGGTTAAGCCAAGTTAAGTGATAACGAGAGTATAGCACAGATGTTCTGCTCGTCAAGAGGGGAAATAGGTGTCAGGTTAGGGTTGAGGCGTTGATGTCGCAGGCAAAATTAATGGGATGAAATCCAATGTCGCCGCAGGCGGACGGATTGAGTCAAAGCCTTTTTCGCCTGTAAAAGTAAAGTAACTGACCTGCCCGGGGAAAATCTCTACCCATGTTTGCATACGTTTGTCTTCGTACTTGAAAGTCACTTTGTAAATGCCCGCAGGCAAATCACCTAGCACCATGTTTTCTTGATAATACGGGTCTGGATTTACAGCCCCTCCCTTGCCATACGTGCGGACTGTAAACGTGCTGCCACCAGCCTCAGGCGTAACCGTCACTTCCATTTGCTGAAGCAACTCTCCCTTAGTATTCATGATGCGCCCTGCTAGCACACCCCATCCCTGCGGAGGCGCAATCCACAACTCTGGATTATATGTATAAAAAAAAGAATTATTTGGCATTCGCACTTCAAAATGCACGTGTGGACCTGTCGTCGCACCTGTTGAACCAACAAAGCCAATCACATCGCCTGTTTCAACGTATTGCCCAACAATTACATTCATCATACTCATGTGAGCATAAATTGTATAAAGTTGTCCATCGTTGTAACCAAAATCATGCCGAATAGCAACTGCCAAACCATACGGGTCACTTTGGTTGCCAGGCGTTTGAGCAAATAAACCCCAATCCGCCCAAACCACTGTGCCCGCTCCAGCCGCCATAATCGGCGTGCCTTCTGGCGATGGAATATCCACGCCGGTATGCACCACATTGATACCAAAAAACACACCACCATAACGATAATCTGCAATGGGCCAGTTGATTTGGTCAGCGGCGATGGGGCGTGTAAAAAAGAAATGGTCATACGGAGCAATCGCCCAGGGTACGGGATACAATGGCGGCCGCCAACTTGATATAGGCTCTGCCCCCGGCGTTGGAAGACTAAATTGAAATGGTTCCGGTGATGGAGAAACCACCGCTTCATTCTGGACTTCAACTTGATTCTGCTCTTCAACAATCACTGGTGTTGGGGTTGACTCAAGTGAAATTGCGTTTGAACAAGCGGAGAGTATAAAGATAAATAAAATAACTAAAGATTTTTTTTTCATTTTATAAATTGAAAAGAGTGCGTCGCGCTTTTTGATGTTAGAAATATTCTAAATTTAGAAGCGCGACGCACCCATTAACTTTACGGAATCACCGTCGGTGGCGTGGGCGTGGATGAAGGCAAAGGAGTAATCGTCGGTGTAGAGGAAGGCGTGAACGTGATGCGAGGCGTTCTCGTCGGGCGTTTTGTCGGTGTAGAGGTAGGTGTCGGTGTCGGCGTAAGAGTCGGCGCGAAAACTCTGGTCGGTGTGGCTAATGCTTCAGCTGGATATAACTCTTTCATTGCGTCGTACCAAGTTAATCCATTTGTTAAAACAAAAGTTGAAAAACGCGCACCTTTGTAATACGTTCTCCAATTTGGAAGCGAAGGCAATCTTTCCCATCCATAAGCAGAGACTAAAGATGTAATATCAATCCAGTAACCTGCTGGCACACGCGCATACTCACCACCTTGTTCATAAGTGACAGGGTCTAAATCATATCTTGCATTCAAATTCCACGGCGCATTATGAATCGGCTCGCCTAATGAACCATCTTGCACACTGGCACGGATGTAAATTCTCCAATAGGTTTGTGCGCCAATATCTTCACGTAAAGTCACCATCCAGCCTGCGTTTGCCATCAATGAATTAATCGCAAAGGCTCTGCCTGTATATAACCAATCATCATCAAAACCTGGTTCTAGTTTTGTGGTTAATGGAACAAACGCATTTTCTAAACTTGCAAGTGCGTCCCAACCTGTTTCTATAATCACTCTTGTTCTTAATGCATTAAACGACTCATCTACCAACTCATGCAATTGCGGATATGGCGCTTGCACATCTTCAATATCTACCACATACCATCTTTGATTCGGCGCTTCGGGTCCAGGCGTCACAATCGGTGACCATAATGGTTGTGGATTGGTTTGACTTGCTTGTATAAAAGAATCTGGTAACGGGTTTGATAATTTTGCTTCTCCCCAAGTTAATCCACGCACACGCCCGCTTAATGGCAAAGACGCTTGTAAAACTTTTCCTTCCAAATCATACGAAGTGATGAAATATTGATTCGGCGCACTGACCACCGCAATCACTTGATTTGCATTTTCATTCCATGTACCAATCATGCCATCACCAATCCATTGCGCAGAACGAGTCGGTTCATTTGCATTCCAAATATATAAACCGCTGAAACCAACCGTTTGCGAAATTGAGCTCCACAACAATTGCGAACCATCAAAATTCCAAACAGGATAATTCTCAGAAGCAAATGGCGTGTTACTTAAATTTTGATAACGCTCATCTCCAGCCAAATCCAAATCTGCAAGCCACACATCACTGTCACCACCGCGTGATGAAACGAAAGCAATATGCCTCCCATCCGGCGCCCAGGCTGGGGAGTGGTCAGAAGCGGAATCATACGTTAATTGAATCACTTCTTTTGAATCAACATTCACAACAGCAATTTCCAAATTTTCATTGATGTATGTTTCATACGCAAGAAACAAACCATCTGGCGACCACGACGGCGCAGAATCATATTCATTTGAATTTGTAATTTGAGTCACAGCACCTGTTTGCAAATCCATCACATACAAATCCCAAAAATTATTTCTATCTGATGCAAATGCAAGTTTTGTTCTATCGGGGCTTAATGCTGGCGCAATATCATTCCATTCACCTGTTGTGATTCTCGTCAGCGGATAATTTTGTGGATGATAAACAAACAGATGAGCATATCCATTTTCTTCAATAGATAAAAAGACTTTATCGCTTCCATCACTGACGGGGAGGCTGGTTGCTGTTTCTTCAACATTGATTTGTGTGACGGTTGGCGTAGATGCAACATCTGTATTTTGTTGCGAACATGCTGAAATAAACAATGTTAATAGAATCAAAACATGAAACGACCCCGTAGGGGTCAAATGATTATAGAATTGACAAATAAAATCACACCAACCCCGAAGGGGTGTCAGAGTTCTTAAACTCAATGTCATCCCTTTGGGATTTTTTTTATTACGTATCATGTTCTAGAATCCTACCATCCCTATGGGATTGAAAATATGTAAACATAAAAATATCAATTATTCTGGGAAATTTTCTTTATCGGGTTCAGACGATGGATGCACATCAAAAGAAATTGTATAAGGCTCTGCACTCGGACCATCAAGATAATATAATTTTGCAATCAATGTGTATGGATTTTGAATCTCGCCGCGAATGTGCATCGTAAACTCAAGTTTGAACCCCATGGTTTCCAAAATATTCGTAGAAGCAACTTCTTCCCCATTTGCATTTTGCAATATGACTTGCAGGCTTGGTCGTTTTTGAAACGGCGTAATCGCAAGGTTCACCAACACTCGCCGACCATCTGGACGAGGCTTGGCTGTGAGATTCGTAATTTTTGTTTCTTCGGGGGTGGCACGTTCAAGCCCATCTTTTGATAAGAAAAAATCCATATAGGTATTATAACTAGAAAAGAAATAGGAATATGAGATATGAGATTACAGTTTCATTAATTTATGAGGCTGTATTTCTGTAGTCATTAGCAAGTTAAAGGTATAATATTTTTGATACATGGAGATATTGTATGCCTCAGCAAAATATTACAAACCTAAATCAAATTTTTCACAATGATTGCCTAAAACAAATATCCTTATTTCCAGAAAACTCAATTGATTTGACGGTTTTTTCCCCACCTTATGATGGAATTAGAGATTATAAAAACAACTGGTCTTTTGATTTTGTAGAGTTAGGGAAACAACTATACCGAGTAACAAAAGATGGCGGCGTTGCTGTTGTTGTCATTGGAGATGGAACAAAAAACTTTGCTAAATCGCTTACATCTTTTAGGTTGGCAGTTAATTGGGTAGATGAAGTTGGCTGGAAGTTATTTGAAAATGTCATTTATAAAAGAGATGGCAACCCTGGCGCTTGGTGGAATCAACGCTTTCGAGTTGACCACGAATATATTTTGATTTTCTTCAAAGGGAATCGCCCAAAAACTTTTCACAAAGAACACTTAATGATTCCAAGTAAACATGCTGGGAAAATTTACTCTGGAACAGATAGATTAACAAATGGTGGATTCAAAACGATTGAGCCAAAAGCAGTGAACCCATTGAAATGCCGTGGCACAGTTTGGAATTATTCAACAAGTAATACAGAAGGGAATAGACTAAAGCTTCAACATCCTGCCACATACCCTGATAAATTAGCAGAAGATTTGATTTTATGCTTTTCAGAACCAAACAATGTTGTCCTTGACCCAATGTGTGGAAGTGGGACAACTTGTGTAATGGCGCATAATAATAAACGTCAATACATTGGAATAGAAATCAGCGAAGAATATTGTGAAATCGCAAAGAAGCGAATTGAAAATGAACATCAGCCTGAACAGCAAAAAATGTTTTAGGAAATATCAATGACGGTCAAAAATGACGTTCAATCTCTTAAGAACCTTTTGCTAAAATTACCAATAAAATGGGAAGGCAAGAAAAGTGTTTTAGAATTAAAAGAGGCAAATTTTAACTGGCGACAAATGGAATGGTGGGGATTTTATTTTGAATATCTTTGTTATCAAAGATTAGGCAACACATTTACAATTCCAGGCGATAAATACGGAAAAGCAAGAACTGCTTGTTTTGATATAAAAGGCTCAATCAATTGGGATTTGAAAGCAAAAGCCATTAAGTCAGATGACCATCGGTCTATCTTGAACGATGTGGAAGCCATGAATTGGAGTGTCCAAAAATATGGCGCACATGGTTTGATAATTGCATTATGTGATGTTGAATACAATGACGTTAACCGTTCTTTTCAAACATGGCATCAAGAATTAAAAGGTGGAAAATCAAATTATGAAATAAGCCGTGAGCAAAGAACAAGCATTTCTCGATATAGAAAAACAAAAGCAGAGTTACAAGAAATTTTATTTTTGATTGTAACTTCTAAAAATATTTCTTCTTTGGGTATTCATCATCAAGGGAGAAATAGCAACGGTAAGCCACGACCGCCTAAATATATGCTTGATTATGAAACAATTAAGAAATTCTTGGTCGAACAAATTGTTTTTCATTAAATACATAATATCTCTGCTCAAATGTTTATATCGTAAAAAATCAATTTTTGAAAAGTTTATCTATTTTATAAGGAGGTCGTTATGTCCGCACAATTTCCGAACCCAGCCGAAATGTATGAACAGTTTTATGGTCCCGGTATTTTTCAACCGTTGACAGAGGCGTTTGTCCAATTCGTCTCACCGAAAAAAGGCGAGCGTGTTTTAGATTTGGCTTGCGGCACTGGCTTGGTGGCGCGTCATATCGCTCCGTTGATAGGCACAGAGGGAAAAATAATTGCTGTAGATATTAATCCAATGATGCTGGCAGTTGCTCGTCAGCAAACTCCGCCAGCAGGCGCATCCATTGAATGGCTTGAAGGCGATGCGACTCAACTTGATTTACAAAATGAATTTGACCTTGTAGTGTGCCAGCAAGGCTTACAATTTTTTTCGGATAAATCTGCCGCGTTAAAGCAAATGCGAAAGTTGCTTGTAAAAGGCGGGCGGATTGGTATAGCCACTTGGCAAGCCATTGAACAGCATAAAGTGTTTGAAGAATTTGCAAAAGTTGAAGTACGTCATCTTGCGCCACTGGGTGTAAGTTATGAAGATTTACTCGCGCCATTTTCATTGCATGATGTAAATCAAATCCGCTCGCTTCTTGCAGACGCAGGGTTTTCAAAAATTGAAATTACACCACACACCATTCAAACCCGCTTCCCAGACCCAAAAACTTTTGCACGCAAGATGGAAACGGCTTAT
>JAEURG010000154.1 GCA_016789345.1 Anaerolineales bacterium
AGGAGATTACACTTCGTTTATTTCTGATAAAGAAATTCGTTTGGCTCGTCAGGAAGAATTATTTTTTGCACAACAAAAACAAATTGTCAGGCTTGAAGCGGCGATTAAACGGTTAGCCATTTGGGGCAAGGTTTATGACAATGAAGATTTATCTAAAAAATCAAAATCTATGCAAAAGCGTTTGGATAAAATGGAAAAGATTGACAAACCCATTACTGAAAGAAAAAAAATGGGATTACAACTCAGTGGTTGGCGTGGTTCAAACAAAGTTTTGGAATTAGATAGTATTTCAAAATCTTTTGGCGAGAAAAATATTTTTTCCAATGTTAATCAGACCATTTGGCATGGAGAACGTGTTGGATTAATCGGTGGCAATGGAGCAGGCAAATCCGTTTTGTTGAGAATGATTCTCGGAAAAGAGTCTCCTGACTCTGGCGAAATCAAAATCGGTCCGAGCATTTCAGTTGGGCATTATTCACAAGAACATGAGACGTTAGATTTCAACCAAAAAGTTGTAGATGCTGTCAGATATGCAGGTGAGATGAACGAAGGCAAAGCCACCGCTTTTCTTTTGCATTATTTATTTACCTACAAACAAGTCACTCAAAAAATCAGCGAACTTTCTGGTGGCGAAAGAAGCAGATTACAACTTGCTTTATTAGTTTTATCTGGTGCAAATTTCTTATTATTAGATGAACCCACTAACAATTTAGATATTGCCTCAGCCGAAGTTTTAGAACAAGCCCTCGAAGATTTTGTCGGGACTGTACTTGTCATTTCACATGATAGATATTTCCTCGATAGAACTGTAGAAAGATTACTTGCCATTGAAAATAATCAATTGATAGAATATCAAGGTGGCTATAGTGATTATTTGGAAAAGAAGGGCAGAGAATAGTGAATAGAAAATAGTAATCAGTTTCTAGTAAACTCGGTGGTTGAGTAGCCCTGAGCGCGACGTGTTGAGTTTATCGAAACATTTTTGCGAAGGGCGTATCGAAACCACCATTGAACAAAGGAAATAATTTTAATGAATATCATCATTACACAAGAAAGACCAGATACACCCGATGCGATTCAATTGATTGAAGGCTTAGAAAGTGACCTTGCACCTTTTTATCCAAGTGAAAGTAGACATGGTTACAGTGTTGAAAAATTAATTAAGCAAGGCGTAGCATTTTTCGTTACTCGTAAAGATGGAGCCCCTGCTGGGTGTGGGGGCGTGCAATTCTTTGGAAAAGAATACGGCGAATTAAAACGCATGTACGTCCGCCCAGAATTTCGTGGACTTGGCTTGGCAAAATTGATGCTCGAACATTTATCAGATTATGCAAAAGAAAATGGGATTTATTTACTTCGATTGGAAACAGGCATTCATCAAAAAGATGCGATTGAGTTATATCGCCATTGGGGATTTAAGGAGACTGCTCATTTTGGAGAATATAGAGAAGATCCGTTGAGTTTGTTTTTTGAGAAGAATATTGCTTAATAAATTTTGGAATATTTATAATAAGATTGACTACATGAGATGTATTTACTGTTTAAGTGATAAATCTGATAGTGCTTTCACTAAGGCTGAACATGTTATGCCACAAGCATTTGGTAGATTTCAAAATAATTTCACTCTTAATGGGGTCGTTTGTGATGAATGTAATCAATATTTTGGTGATAATTTGGAGATATATCTAGGACGTGATACTGTTGAAGGAATATCACGATATGAATATAGAATCAAAGATCGTAAAGACTTCAAGTCAATAGGTCCTAAAACTCGCCTTCAAGGTATGCAAATTGCTGAAGGTGTGCTTAAGGGTGCTTATATTTACTTAGAATATTCTCAAGAGCGTGATGAAATTATTTCATTACCTTTGCCCCAAGTAGGTTTTCAAAATAAAATATCATTAAATTACAAATATTTTTTATTAGATGGGATTCCCGAGAGAGTGGAGTTAGAAAATGAAGGATTTAATTGTGATTCTAATGTTAGAGCATTTGGAGATAGTTTTGAGTTAATAGAAAAAGCACTTGCAAACAAAAAGATTTCACCAGAATTTGAAAAAGAACTCCCTCTGCTTGACAAAAAATCAGAAAAATTATTAATCGAGTATGAAGCAAGTGTGGACAGTGTAATTAAACGTTCTATTGCTAAAATATCTTTTAATTATTTAGCTTATTTACAAGGCGCCGATTTTGTTTTACAAGATATCTTTAATCCAATTCGTTTTTATATTCGGAATGGTGAATTGGAAAGTACCCCTTTTGTAATAATAAACAATGAAAGCATTCTGAAGGATGAGTTGCAAAATGGGTTAGCAAGATTGATGCATATTGTGACTATTAGTTGGGCGCAAACTGGCTTTTCGCTTATTTCCCGTGTCTCTATTTTTAACTTTTTGTCATATACAGTTCAATTAGTTAGACACTATCCAAACCCTAATCCCAATTTTGTAAAAGGTCATTTTTTTAATTTAGGCGACTACAAAATATACGAACTTACAAGAAGATAAAGTTTGTTGCGTTATAAAGTGACTGTCACTTTATTTTTACTCATACCGAAATCTCATCACACCAATTCCAAAAAACACCACAGCAAAACCAATCAAAGCACCAGCCTCGGGAAGAATATCCACAACACCTGCACCACGAAGCGATAAATCCAATAAACCTTGCATTGCCCAAGTGGTGGGGAAGATTTTTGAAACAGTTTGCATAAACGGCGGAAACAATTCCAGTGGATACATACATCCACCTAACATTGCCATCATCATGCCAGCCATGATGCTTAATCCAGTTGCCTGACTTTCAGATTTGATAAATGTTCCCATCGTTGTACCAATTGCGGCGGCGGCGAGACAGGCACATATCAAAACAATATAAAGCCCAATTGGATTGCCCCAATTTAATTTGAATACCAAGATTGCAAATAAAACTAATAGCGTCATTTGAATCAACGCCATCACCACCTGACCAGAAATTGTTCCAAGTAAAAATGTCGCTTTGCTAGTTGGTGTTGTCAACACGCGACGCAATGTGCCTTGTTGTCTTTCATAAGCAAACAAGGCTGAGATTCCAAATAATGGAATAAATACCCATGTAATCATCTGACCTGCCGAAGTATTGGCTTGTGGGTCATAATCAAAATCATCAGGTGTGTTACCTTGAATCACATTCACACGTTCGGGCGTTTGTGCTTGCAAAGCTTTTGCAGTTTCTAATGCGGCATTGAAATAGGCTTGCTCATCTCCCGCCAATTCAAATGTTCCGCGTGCTTTGGCTTCTTCCAATGCCATGTTGGCGGCACTAAACACACTGCTCACTTTTAGTATGGCAGTTTCAACGCCACGTTGAGCAACACTTGAATCAATGTCATTAGGCTGACCACGAAAATCTAATTCAGCAGTTCCATTTTGAATTGCTTCGACATCAAAACCAGCATGAATGATTAACATCGCTGGAGCCTGTCTTGAATCAAATTGCTCTTGCGCTTCTTCAATTGACATTACATTTGGTCGCACTGAAGTTGAATTTTCCAACTCTGATAATAGCTCTTGCGACATTGTCGTGTTGGCTTGGTCAACGACTAATAACAGTCTGCGATTATCTTCATCACCAGTGGGTATGCCGCCAGAGATTAAGAATATAAAGATAATCGGCAAGACAATGAAGAACAATAATTCAGATGAACTTGCAAACCGTATGACTGCATCTTTCCATGCAATTGCAAATATTTTTTTCATGTTTACTCCACTTTGTCATTGCGAGGGCGATGTACTTCGCCCGAAGCAATCTCCGCCACAATGTTGGGGATTGCTTCGTCGCAAAGAGCAAGAACGCTCCTCGCAATGACGGGATAATTACTTCTGTACCAAATTCTTTTTACCAAACAAGACAGCAGAAACTAAAAACAAGAGAATGCCCATCGTCAGCAGAGCAAGTAGAGGCGTAGTCAAAGAAGCGGTATCTCCACCAAATGCAAGTGAGGTGAATCCATCTAATGCCCAAGCGTTAGGAGTAATCTTGCTTAACGTCTGCACAAAGTCTGGCATGTTTTCTGTGCTAAGAAAACTGCCGCCCATGATTGCAAAAATCAACATCACAGCCGAACCTACACTGCCAACTTGATTCGGTGTGCGAGCAAAAGCAGTAATTAATAAACCCCAACCTGTTGCACCAAATACTGCCGCGAAAACAAGCAATATAACGCCGAGCATATTGCCCCATTGCAATTGAAAAAGCAAAGAGGTTGCACCAATGAGAATAAACATTTGTGCCGCGCCTGTTAAGAAAATGCCAAATACTTTGCCACCTAAAATTTGCATTGAGTTTGTTGGTGTAACAAGTAAACGAGTTAATGTGCCACCTGATTTTTCTGCAAGAATTGAACGACCACCATAACTAACGGTGTACATCAAAAACATGAGTGCCATGCCTGGTGCAATATATGCAAGCATATCTACTTCGTTTGTTTCAGTTTGGTTGGTTGATGTATTTAACGTAATCAGTGTTTCATCAGAATCAGTTGGCGTGTTTTCAAAACGCGCACCCATTTCTTCAGCAACTGCATTTGCTTGTTCAGGAGAAATTCTTCCACTGATAATTAATTGTGTAACAGATGTGATTCCGCCAACGCGCATTTCATCCACGCGTGCCATGAAGCCATCCAAAATTGTTTTGACAATTCCTGCACTGGTTGGGCGAGATGGATTTGCATAAAATTCCACTTGATGTTCTTCGCTTTGACTCGCGTTTGCTGAAAAAATATTTTGTGTGAATCCTGCGGGGATGATGATTGCGACGGTGATTTCATCTTTATCAACTAATGCACGTGCCGCCTCTGCATCTTGACTTGTAGTTGTTTCTAGCAAGTCAGCCAATTCTTCTGAGGAGAAGACTTCTACTAAAGCATCTCCCAATGAATCATTATCTAAGTTAACAATCACAATGGGAATGTTTAATGCACCACTGTTATCATTGCTTGAAAATCTTCCAGTGACGAGTCCCATACCGATGGTGAGTAAAAATGGGGTGAGCAACATAAATATAATCGCGGCGCGGTCACGAAATGCGATTTTTAAATCTTTGAGTCCAATGAGGAAAGTTTTTAACATAATAGCCTCCAGAGAGTAGAGATTAGAGAACAGTTACTGCTCTCTAATTATCTGTTCTCTAATCTCTCAAAGCACGTCCTGTTAAGTGAAGGAACACGGCTTCCAAATTCGGCTCGCGGATGTCAATTGAATGAATCTTGATTCCGCGTTCGTTGGCTTTGGTTACGACGGAAGCCAACACATCTTTTGCAGAAGGCGTGACGACTGAAATTTCATTATTCACTACATTTGCATCAATGACGTTTGGTAAACCTTTTAGTGCAGAAACCAAAGCAGATGGGTCTTCGTTTTCACCAACATGCAGTATCAAAGTCTCTGTTTCACCGACTTGTTTGGTCAATTCTTTTTGTGTGCCAATGGCAATTAACTCGCCGTGGTCAATGATGCCGACACGGTTAGAAAGTTCTTCGGCTTCTTCCATGTAGTGTGTTGTGTATAAAACAGTCATGCCTTGTTTGTTCAAGTCTTTGACTGTGTCCAAAATCGCGCGCCGAGATTGCGGGTCAATGCCTACGGTGGGCTCGTCCATAAACAAAAGCTTGGGTTTATGTAACAAGCCCACCCCAATGTTGACGCGTCTTTTCATCCCGCCTGAAAATGTTTTCACTTTATTTTTGGCTTTATCGGTCAAACCGATTTGTTCCAAAACTTCATCCACACGAGAGGTGAGAGGCTTGCCACTCAAGTTATACATTTGTCCCCAGAAAATTAAATTTTCTTTGGCTGTCAAATCTTCATATAAAGCCAAATCTTGTGGCACAACGCCAATGGCATTGCGAACTCCCATTGGGTTCTTTTTTACGGAATGACCAGCCACTGTCGCATCTCCAGCAGTCGGTTCATACAAAGTGGAAAGCATGGAAATGGTTGTTGTCTTTCCAGCTCCGTTTGGACCGAGCAAACTGAAAATTTCACCTTCTTGAATATGAAATGAAACCCCTTTTACGGCTTGAAAGTCACCATAATTTTTGACAAGGTTTTGGACTTCGAGAATGTTGGTCATATTTACTCCGTATTTATTCGTTGCTGGATTTTCGTCTGTTGCCAATGATTAAACCTAGTCCAAGGACTATGAGGATAATGGGCCAGTACACCTTCAAATTCATATTGATGGCATTGCCAAGAAGCATGCTCACTGACAGCAGAAGCATGAACGTACCGACCAGAGCAGGTACCATTACACCCATTTCAAATAAATCATTCGTGGAACGGTAGCGGTTGTAGGCGCCACTCAATGCTCCAAAAGCGGGGAATAGGATTAAGATAGCCCACCAGTTTAATTCAAAAGACAAGGTGTCCATTTGATTGAGCAGAATCATGGCTCCGATAGCAATCAAAGCCAGACCTATCCACAAGTTGGATGAAGGTCCACTATTTTGTTTGTAACTGTTGTTTGTATTCATTTTCTTTCTCCTTGATAAATTGATTTTGATATATGGAGTGTAGGGCATTTTTATTTGGATGTCATCAAGTGAAAGATGGATTTCTCAATCAATCAAAAGTTGGATTGAGAAGGTCATAAGAAAACTACTATTGCTGTTCAAGTTTACGAAAAGGGACAAATTAAGTTTCAAATGTAAAGGGCGTGGCTTCACAAATCTATTGTATTTTAATGATTTTCTTTTTTACCGCTTCGGTTACTGCCGCTGTGCGGTCAGTTACTCCCAATTTAGAAAAGATATGAACGAAATGAGATTTAACAGTTGCTTCCGTAATGAATAATTCCTTTGCAATTGCCTTGTTGGGATTTCCCTGCGATGCAAGCTCCAATACTTCAATTTCACGGTTGCTCAATGTGTTTTTAGAAGAATTTGTGAGACGCTGTGTTACTTTTTCTGCTACACGAGGGGCTAATGACATTTCACCACTTGCCACATTGCGTATTGCTTGAAATAGTTGTTCTGGGAGAGTATCTTTTAGTAAATAACCAAATGCTCCTGCTTCAAGAGCTGGCAATATGTCCGCATCTGTTTCATAAGTAGTAAGCACTAAAATATTTGCCTTTGGCAACTTGTCTCGAATCAGTTTTATTGCCCCTAAGCCGTCTAAAATGGGCATTTGCAAATCCATGAGAATTAAATCTGGGACGAGAGAGATTGTCAATTTGGCAGCCTCATCGCCATTGTTAGCCTCACCTACTATTTCAAAATCTGATTGCGAAGATAGCAAAGCGCGCAATCCGCTACGGACAACTGTATGGTCATCAGCAATTATTATCCTAATCGTCATTTTCTTCTACAATAGGAATGGAAACAGCAATTGCTGTTCCTGTTCCTCGCTCACTTTCTATGGTTAATGTTCCACTTAATTCTTCTGCTCTGTCCCGCATTGTTTTCATTCCGAAACCGTTCTTGATTTTTGAAGGTTCAAAACCCAGTCCATCATCGGCAATATCCATCACAAAAATATCTTCCATAAACGAAAAGGTGATATTGACGTTTTTAGCCTGAGCATGTTTGTTTATATTGTGCATGGCTTCTTGTGAAATGCGAAGTAGAGCCGTTTCAACAGATGATGCGAGAGGGCGCGGGTTACCTGTTACTTTCATCTTAACCTGTATATTGTTTTCTGCAGACCATCGTGCCGCTAGTTCTTCAACCGCTTCAACAAGTGAAGCCTTTTCAAATTGCTCAGGTTGCATGTCCCAAACGATTCTGCGAATCTCGTTAAGTCCTTCCCGTGCGGCGTTTTCAGCTTGTTGAACTTCTGATTGGACTGATTCCGGGTTGCTGTGCTTTGCTGCTGAAAGGTGCATGATGATGGATGTGAAATGTTGCGCGAGTGTATCGTGAATGTCACGAGCGATGCGTTGTCGTTCAGCTAATTGACCCGCTTCCCGTTCGGCTTTCATTAAATTTGCCCGAGACTTTGTCAATTCATTAATAAGGCGTTGGCGGTCTGTACTTTGTCTTATGATGGATGAAATAAAAGTACCAATGATTGTCGAGATAATCAGCAAACCTAAGATGAGCATCAGAATTACGAACCAATTCTCAGTTGGATATAACATGATATATAGAACATAAAGACCTAACGTCTGAAAAATAGTTATCCCAATTGACCATCGAATGGGGAATCGGCTAAAAATTAATGGAAAGAATATCCCTATTAACAAAAGCGAATCAGGGGTCAGTGAAATCAAACCACCCCAGATTGTCCATCCTAATATCAGATAAAGTGCGCCACGCTTAGGATTATTCCAAATACGCAAATTTGAAATCGTAATAAATGGGATGTACCATAAACCCAATGCTACAGAAAGAACAAGAAAGAACGAAAAGTTTATGATTCTTGGTTCACTGTTATATACAAATATGATGTTCAAGATAAGAAAACTGTAGGCTGAAAAGTGCCATACCCAGTCCCATTGTTCCCATGCATCAGAGGTTTTGCTTTTTTGTATTTTCGTCATAATGGCATTATATCCTGCGATATCCACTATCTTTAGTAAGGATACCGCAGGACATAGTTTATTAAGCACCCGGTGCGAGGAAGATAAGCATCGTTGCAAAAGGTTCCGAAACGAGGACAGCAAGGCTGTGTGCAAGAATGACTGGAGTAAGACTGCGCTTGCCCCATAAGAACAATCCGCCCAGCATTAATCCGTAAACGACACTAAAGACAAATGAAAAGACATTGAAGCCCCAGATTGTATGATAGAGTGCGAATATCAAAGCAGGGACAGTCAGTTGTACCCATTTTGATGAACCGATTTTATGTAATTGATTCATCATGAAGCTACGTGTAATTAAATCTTCTAATAATGCGCCACTCGCCGCCAATAATGCAGTCAGAATACGGAAGCCATTGATTTGAGTTAAATTTGCATTTGGGTCAAATTGTAAGATGCTGGACAAGAATAGAAGAGCCCATAATATTCCAAGTATTAGCCCTGCGATGTTCGCGCCGATTCCAGAAGGTGCGCCTAATCCGCTTGATTTGAGAAAGTCACCAATAGACGTGCTCTTACTCATTCTATATACGACTGCCAGAATGATTAAAAAGGCTACCAAGAACCAAATTAAAACGCTTGTGATAGAACCTTCAAGGGATAAGCTCTCCCTAAACAGGTGTGGAAGTGGACCAAAGTTAGGTCCAGCCAGCACCAATAATAGAAGCGTAACAATTGAGATATTTCGCCAAACCGTACTTTTTTCATTATTTGTAGTATTCATTTCTACCTCCATGTAGATTTTGATGAAGGAAGTGTAGAATACTTTTATTGGGATGTCATCAAGAGGGAGATGGATTTATTAATCAATCAAAAGTTTGATTAACTAAAGAGATGCGCTTCACGGCTTTGACATCACAATCTTTTTTCTTTGCCTTTTCAAGTGAGGAGGAATCATTAATAATCTATACAAGCAGGCATAATATAAGGTGGTGAGAAGACACAACCAAAGCGGAAACCGTTTTCAAATTGCACGATGATGAACGGTTCTTCTTCGCCATATTCTACAAATGGGCGTTGGACGGGGAGGTCGTCGGGGTCAGCACCGAGTGTGAAGGAGTACTCGCCCTCAGCACGTTGAACAAACCCTTCCACGTCTTGAAGCGCGTTGGGTAGTTCAGTCCGTGAAGATGCAGGCATTCCTTCTTCAATCAATTCTTTCATTCGTATTAAAGATGTTTGCTCTGCTTCTGATACTCGCGCTAATGAACCAATATAGACAATGACAAGAAGAGAGATAAGAATGGGTGTAATTCTTTTTATTAATGGAATCCTAACGCCATATTGATGACTCTTAAATTTATTTACCAGCCAGCGTGCTAACCAACTAAATGGAAGATAGAAAAATACACGCGGTAAAAAAATAAAAAATAGGATGATGATTGAAGTACCTATGCGGCTACCTGAATCAAACAGAAGAGTCCAAATTGATGAAGCTAGCGTGCCAATGACAGCCGATAAAATGATGCTTGGTGTGCTTTCGTCTGTCCATGCCGCCAGCAAACCTACCAAGCCAAAAAAAATTGTTGAGATAATAATTAGCCAAAATCTGCTCGGTTGTGGCTCTTGTAAAGGGATGCCAGGCATAACCCAGAGATTAATTAAATTTGATGTAATTGAATACCCAGCCCCAAGTATTAAACCAATGATGAGTCCAATACGGCGTTGTAAAGCAATTTGCATAGTTTCTCCTGTAAGTAAAATAAGCAGGCGCGATTATACCTGCTTACTTGTTTCCCTGTTTGCTGATACAATGTTCGCATTAATTTAGAAAAGGAAAAAACAATGAGTATAGAAAAAGTTGAAGACGGTGTAGTCGTCTCTATGGAATATAAATTAACGGTTGATGGTGAAGTGTTAGATTCATCTGACCAAGCAGGTCCTTTACAATTTTTGGCAGGCTATGGAAATATCATTCCAGGTTTAGAAAAAGAAATGATGGGCATGAAAATTGGTGATAGCAAAGAAGTGACCGTACAACCCGAAGATGGTTATGGTGAGTTTGACGAAGAAGCCTTTATGGATGTGCCACGTAGTGAATTCCCTGCTGATATGAAATTAGAAGAAGGTGCTGAGTTGCACGTCACAGATGAAGATGGTGAACATCAAGCCGCCTATGTGCTTAGTTTTGATGATAAAACTGTAAAACTAGATTTCAATCATCCATTAGCAGGGGCAGTGTTAAATTTTTATGTCAAAGTGGTTGGGTTGCGTGAACCAAATGCAGAAGAATTAGACCATGGACATGTGCATGAAGAGGGGCATCATCATTAATAAAAAAAGCCCAGTTTTTGCTGGGCTTTTTTTATTGAAACGCTAACCACTATTTTCAGAGGGGTTTTGATTTCCTGGAGGTTGTATTGGATAACCTTCAAAATAAAAATTATCAAAGATAACCCCGAGGCTATGTAAGCCTACTATTAATCCAACTCTTCCTCTTACTGCTGGTATTTCAGCGGTATTAACCAATTGCCCATTAATTTTGATATGTATCGTACTGTTTCCACCACTTGATATAAGTTCAACTTCAAGTCGGTTCGTTGCAGCAGATGGGCGTAAACTGCCTGTTAGTTCCCATCCATTCTTTAATAAATTTCCCCAAACATTTCTACTATTATCAAAAAACCACGCCCCATATACTTGCCATGTGGTGATTTCTATATCTACATAACTTCCGCCATCTTCACGAATCAGTAACCCAAAACCTCTATCTGTATATCCATCTACAAATGTTGCATCTACTCCCATTTTGTAATCTTGTGGCGTGCCACAATCACTGCAAATGGCAAAATAGCCACCTCCATCGTTTGAAATTGGGTATGGACCCATTTTCATAACACCATTTTCAATCACACATTGACCACATTCTGTCCACCTGCCCGTGTTCGTACTGAAATCATCTTGGATAATAATCGGTCCAGGCGTGGAAGTAGGTGATGGCAAAGGGGTTTGAGTTGGAAGTGGTGTTGAAGTGGCAAGAGCCGCTTGCGTTTGTGCGGCTTGTTGTGCTTGCACAGTTACATCAAGCGCAAATTGAGTTTGTTGAATGCTAAGTACTTGTTCAGTCACTGCTAGGTTAGGCGTAGGGGTGGCAGGAGCAAATACATTGGCACAACCTGATAAAAAACTACTGATTATGAATATGAAAACAAAT
>JAEURG010000179.1 GCA_016789345.1 Anaerolineales bacterium
TAAGCAGTGGCATTGAATGATTTATCATCAATACCACCCAAGTCAGTCACCATACCGACTTTGAAAGCAGGGGCAGGAGCGGGGGCTTCAGTGGGTGCTTCGGTTGGGGCTGGGGCTTCGGTCGGCGCTTCAGTTGGCGCAGGTGCTTCAGTAGCGGGGGTACCGCAAGCCGCGAGAATCATTGAAGCAATGATTAACAGGGCTGAAACAAAATACAACTTTTTCATGTTTTCTTCTCCTCTAGAAGATTTAAATTTTACAGGCTTGCCTTTCAGCATAACCTTACGACTCTGTAAGTATAAATGCTCTATAACCTTTATGCAAGTATGAAGATTGTTAAGGTTTTTCAAAAGTAACATTTGTATAGATTTCTTTATTCTGAAGCGTGGCAAGCAAAAGGTCTAAACCTAATGTTAACTCTTCTGGAAACTTTTGATTCAAAGGCACAAACTGAATTTGACCAATTCGAATAGGTTGTACGAATCCCTCTTTGACAAAACGCATCACTTCCTTGACCTCCAACCTGCCAGCCCCATACAAACTGGTGACTACACCTCTGCCGTTTTCTCCCAACGCCTGCATTTGATTTCTTTCAGTACCAATCGCATACACATTTGATTCACTTGCCGCCCTTAATGCACCTTGACCCGTCACACCGCCCGCTGAAAAAATCACATCTGCCCCGCGCCTGATTAATGAAATAGCATTTTCATAACCCCATGCTTCATCTACAAATAATTTTTCTCTGTCGCCACTATCACGATATAAAATTAAAACTTTGATTTCAGGGTTTAAGAATAATGCTCCAGCCCGAAACCCCTCGCAATATCGCCACATCGAATCGATTCCAGAAGTTTCGCACACGCCACCGACGATTCCAGTTTTAGTAAGTTGAGAAGCCAACGCACCAGCGGCAAAACCCATTTGGTCTTCGGGGAATGTGATTGAAATTAAGTTTGCACGAGTCTGCTCAAAGGGTTGATTCAAGCCGACGAAAACAGAATCAAGATACAGGTCAGATGAATGAAGCGTTTCATCTTGTAAGCCAATGCCAGAAGTAATGATTACATCAAAACCTTTTTGAGCAAAATAATCAATATTTTTTTGATAATCGCGTGTATCTACTGATTCAATATAAGCAATTTCATCGGCTTCTGATTCTTGCAACCCTAGCCAAGCATCTTGATTGATGCCGTAATCATTTATCCCAAGCGTATCTGTGACTAACGCCGCACAGAAAATTTCTTCATCAAAACAATTTGGTGATTGAATGCAAGCATTTAATACCAAGCATCCAATCACCAACAAAAAACTTTTTAACTTGCTAATTTTCAAATTTCTCAACTCGAACTTGCTTCTCCGCGTTTCACACCAATCATTAACCAAAATGCAATCAACATAAAGACCGGCGCAATAATCATAATCATGTTGTAGTTATTGCCTGTTAACTGAATTGCCCAGCCGTTGATGTTTGGACCTGCAATGGCTGAAAGTGTGGAAAATAAATAATACAAACCTGTGAATGTGCCAACGCGAGCCAAGCCTGTTAAATCTACAACCATAGGCAATGAATTAATATTGATGAATGCCCAACTGATTCCGCACACGATAAGAAACACACCTGCAAGGGTTAACATTCTCGTTCCACCTTCAACCAATGGAATGCCAACCAAAGGCAAAGGGGCAATACCTGTTAATAAGGCTTGAGCAGGTGTGATGTAAAGCAAAAACAGCATGATGGAAATGGTAATTAAACCAATCGAAATGGTTAAACGCCGCCCGATTCTTCCAGCAAGGAAGCCAGATGGTATGGCAGTGAGTACAAAAAATAATGGCAAAACGGAAAGTAATGTCGCGCCATCGCCTTCGTTTAATCCCAAATGATTTTTTGCATATAATGTAAAAAATGTTTCTAAAGCAGAATAGCCGATAAACCAAAAGAAAATTGCAAACAGAATACGAAGTCCGCTTTTATCTTCATCGTTAAAAATTTCTTTCAAACTTTCGAGCATACTTGGTTGTTTTTCAGATTCCCCATATTCTTTTGGCTCTTCAATAAAAAGATAGACAATCAATGCTGAAACCAAAACCAAAGCAGAACCTAACCAAAATGGAAAATTCGGACTCATTTTGTATAACATGCCGCCCGTTTGCAAAGCAACAATGACTCCAATGCCGCCCATAAAGTTGACAATGCCATTGGCTTGTGAGCGAAATTCAGAAGGTGTAATGTCTGGCATTAATGCTACTAATGGCGTGCGCCATAATGCGGCACTTAACAATAATGTGCTTGTACACGCTACAAATAATGGAAGAATCGCGGCGATAGGAACTAAGCCAAATGCAACGGCTGTAATCGGTGCGCCGATTAAAATAAATGGAATGCGTCTGCCAAGTGGACTGCGTAATCTATCAGACCAAGCACCGACCGGTGGTTGAATAAATAATGCGGCGATGTTATCTAACGTCATAAAGAAACCGACGAGTGCGGCAGAAAGCCCAAATTTTTCAGAAAGAAAAATTGGTACAAAAGCGTTATACACACCCCACACAACACTGACTCCAAAAAAACCAAAACCGAGTAAGAAAGTTTTTCCGTAATTTAATCGTGATGATGACATAGTTTTTTCTCCATGATAAATTTGCCTTGATATAACGAAAGAAGAAAGAGGAAAGATGGTTTATTAATCTTTCTTCTTTCCTCTTTCTTTTAAATTTTCTAAAAATTTCAAATCATCTTTTGATAATTCTGCTTTTTCCAACATATCGGGGCGTTTTCTAAATGTTCTTTCAAGCGCTTGTTCGCGTCGCCATTTGTCAATTTTGGCGTGGTCGCCTGAAAGCAACACATCAGGCACTTTGTTTCCACGAAATTCTGGCGGGCGGGTGTAATGTGGATATTCCAACAACCCCATAGCATGTGAATCATCTTCCGCACCCGTTGGGTCGCCTAGCACGTTTGGCAGTAGACGTGAAACCGCATCAATCAGGAGGAGGGCTGGTAGCTCACCACCAGTTAAGACATAATCTCCAATAGAGATTTCGTCCGTCACAAGATTCTCGCGGATGCGTTCATCTATGCCTTCGTAACGTCCACAAATCAATGCAATGCGTGGATATTGTGATAATTCTTTAGCAATTTTTTGATTGAAGACTCGTCCTTGCGGGGTAAGTAAAATGATGGGGATTTCAGAATCAGGTTTCCCCGAAATTTGAAGCGGGTTTATATCTAAAACTTTTTCTACGGCTTCAAAAACGGGTTCGGGTTTCATCACCATGCCACCACCGCCGCCATAAGGCGTATCATCAGTGACGTGATGTTTATCGTATGTATAATCGCGGATATTGTGGATGTTAATTTTTATTAATCCCCGCTCTTGTGCGCGTTTGAGGATGCTGGTATCTATATAAGAAAAAAAGGCTTCGGGCAGTAGAGTGAACACCTCAAATTGCATGTTGAGATTTTAGCATAAGAAGTAAATAAGAGTATCAACACGCTTGCTTGACTTTGCTTCCGTGCGGATGGTAATATGATTTATTAATGTCATTGCGAGGGCATGTTTGGTTTTGCCCGAAGCAATCTTAAGATTATCTAATAGATTCTTCGCTTCGCTCAGAATGACACAAAGAAGTAGGTAAAAGAATGTATTTACGTGGAAGTAAATGGAGTATGAACAAACGGCGCACCAAACCCAATTGGTTCGCTATTATTTTGTTAAGTTTGATTGTGTTAGGCGCATCTTATACGACGCGCTATATTGTGCCGACAATTCCGCAAGTTGGTGTGGCTACGTCCACGCCGACGATTTCGCCAGACGCATTAATTGCGGATGCTGAAAGTTTATTTAATCAGGGCAAATTAATCCCTGCGATTGATATGTATAAGCAAGCCATTGCTTCACGCCCCAGTGACCCTGCCACACATATCAAACTCGCGCAGACGTTAGTATTTGCTGGAAAATATAAAGAAGCCCAAACAGCGGCGGAAGATGCGTTGTTATTGAATCCAACCAACTCGATGGCGTTTGCTGTACGAGCATGGGCATTAAGTTTTCAAGGTGAATACTTGCAAGCCGAGAGCGACATCAAACGCGCTTTAGAGTTAGACCCCAATAATGCTTTGGCTCACGCTTATTATGTAGAAATTTTAGTAGACTCATTTTATAGCGGCTTAGGTGGTTTTGATGGTATAGAACGTGCTATTGAAATCTCTCGTGTAGCACAAGCATTAGCACCCAACACATTAGAAACACATCGTGCGCGTGGCATTATCTTAGAAGCCACAGGTAATTATGAAGATGCCATTGCTGAATATCAAGCCGCAATAGCAATCAACCCAAATATTGCAGATTTACATTTATCTATTGGAACGAATTATCGTATCCTCGGTGTGTACGACCAAGCCGAAGCATCCTTCACACGTGCCATTGCCTTGAATCCAGAAGACCCCACGCCACATCTGTTATTGTCTAGAACCTACGCTACCATCGGTGAATTTGGTAAAGCCTTACAATATGCTGAAACCGCTGTGGGAATCAACCCTGCTGATTCAAATTTACGCGGCAACCTAGGTGTGATGTATTACCGTAATGCCTTTTGGCCCGAAGCCGCACAAGAACTTGCATATGTTGTTACAGGTGGTTTAACAGAAGATGGATATGAAATGCAAGTAATAGAACTCACTTCTGGTTCAACAGCACGCATTGCTGAATATTATTTCACCTATGGCTTAGCACTTTCTCGTTTGAATCGTTGTGGCGAAGCCTTACAAATTGCCCAATTAATTATCTCTCGTATTCCATCTGATGAACTCTCAGTCGGCAATGCCAACGCGATTATTGAACGATGCCAACAAAACTTGCAAGCGACTCAACAACCGCCTCCCGCTACGTCCACACCTGTTTCTACACCCACGCCTTAGACTTGACTGACGAAACGTCCCGCAGGTTTGAATAAAATGATAAGGGTTTATTAATAAACCTGCGGGACGGTGTATATAATAAAAATAAACCTATGAACATTTACCAAAGAAAAAACATTTTTAGAAAACGCGACGACACAGCCATATATCGTCTATTCTTTTTGCTTGTGTTAATTCTTGCAGGTGTATGGTTAATTCGCTCTGTCTATCAAGGTGATGTCAAACCTTTATTTCTACCAACCCCCACTCCGACACGTTTTGCAACCTCCTATACTTTAGAAGGCGATGCACACTTCACAGCTGGACAATTAAATGCCGCTATCACCGCTTATAACGAAGCCGTGCGCGTGGACCCAAACAATGCCGAAGTATGGGCGCAACTCTCGCGTGTGCAAACCTATTCAACCGCATTATTAGTCCGCCGTGAAGAAATTTTGACTCGCTTAGATGAATCTATTGCCTCCGCTGAAAAAGCAGTCGAATTAAACCCCGATAGCAGTTACGCCCATGCTGTTTATTCATTTGCATTAAATTGGAAAGCCTCTTACACACCTGCCGGGCGCGAACAACAGTCTATATTGACACAATCTCAACAAGAGGCAGTACGTGCATTGCAATTAGATAATACGAATACATTGGCTCTCGCTTTTTATGCAGAAGTATTAGTTGACCAACAACAATGGAATCAAGCACAACAAATTATTAACCAAGCATTGGCACAAGATTCATCTTTGATGGATGTGCACCGCGTCCATGCTTATGTGTTGGAATCTTTGGGTGAATACGCACTCGCTATTGAAGCCTATGACCGCGCGATTGCCATTTCTCCAAACTTAACTTTTTTATATTTACGAGCAGGTGCAGGTTATCGTCGCTTAGCATTTGATAGTCCAAACGAACAAGTTCAAAGAGAATTGTTTGAAAAATCATTAGAATATTTTGCACAAGCGGCACGCATCAACGAGCAGTTAGGTGTACAAGACCCTGGTCCCTATCTTTCGATTGCCCGAACCTATTCTCAAATGGGTGAGTTTTTTATTGCAATCCGTAACGTTCAAAAGACAATTGAATTTCAACCCGAAAACCCAGTCTTTTATGGCGAGTTGGGAATGCTGTATCACAAGAACAGAAATTATGAAACAGGCATCCTTGCCTTCAAATGCGCGATACGAGGTTGTACGCCAGAAGAATCTTGCGACGGACGCGGGGGATGTGGTCGAAATGATACGCCTTCGGTTGTAGAGCCCGTGTCACTTTCTCAATCAACTGTATATTATTTTGATGTGTATGCCTCGGAGTTAGCGGCGTTGAGTACGCCAAAAGTCAATTATTGTGATGAAGCCTTAGACATTGCCAGAATCGTCGAAACTTCTGAATATATCAGTGACCCCAACATCGCGGCGGATATGGTTGTGGTGCGGAATATTTGCAACAGTTTGGCAGAAAGTTTGAATGCAACCGCAACGCCTCAACCCACGCCGACAGTTGATTCTACACCCACGCCTTAATCTTAACTTCGGTTTTGTCAGCCAGAAAAAAGGTTGAGGTGCTGAACCAGTTTGAAGGTCAGGAATGAGGCGGGAAAATCTGTCAGATTTTCGTAAGAAATTTTTACAATTCCCTTGACTTTGCCTCTTTAAGTGAGTAATATTGCAGTTAGCACTCTGTTAGCTTGAGTGCTAATTCTTTGTGTATTCAAAAATTTATAAATCCTAATCGGAGGCAAAAGAAATGGCAAAAATATCGTTTAAACCTTTGGGTAGCCGTGTGTTGGTGGAACCCATTGAGCAGGAAGAAGTGACAGCCAGTGGCATCGTTTTACCTGAAACGGCTAAGGAAAAACCGCAACAAGGTAAAGTGTTGGCGGCTGGACCTGGCGACCGCAATGATGAAGGTGAACGTGTGGCAATGGATGTAAAAGTTGGTGACATAATTTTGTTCGCCAAATATTCTGGCACCGAAGTAAAGATGGAAGGCAAGAAATTGCTCATCTTGCGCGAGAGCGACCTTCTCGGTATTGTTGGATAATCAAATTCATTAAACACAAAGGACACGAAGTACACGAAGGGGTTAAAAATTACTTCCTTTGTGTCCCTTAGTGACCTTCGTGTTTAAAAAGTCTTTATATAAAAAGAGGAAATAAACTATGGCAGCAAAACAACTTGTATTTTCAGAAGACGCACGTCGCAAACTTAAGAACGGCATGAACATTGTTGCAAATGCAGTTTCTGCAACCCTTGGTCCAAAAGGACGCAATGTGGCTGTAGACCGCAAATTTGGCTCACCGACCATCACACACGACGGTGTTTCGGTTGCAAAAGAAATTGAACTCGAAGACCCATTTGAAAACATGGGTGCGCAACTTCTTAAGGAAGCCGCATCCAAAACCAATGACATTGCTGGTGATGGTACAACCACCTCCACCGTTTTAGCACATGCCATTGTGAACGAAGGTTTGAAGGCTTTGGAAGCAGGTTACAACCCAATGCTTCTCAAAAAAGGTATTGAACTCGCTACCGAAACTGTGGTGGCTGAACTTAAGAAAAACTCTGTCAAGATTGATACCAAAGAAGAAATTGCTTCTGTGGCTACCAACTCTGCGGCAGACCCTGAAATTGGTCAATTAATTGCAGACGTAATGGATACAGTTGGTAAAGACGGCGTGATTACCGTTGAAGAATCCAAATCCATGTCTGACGAAAAAGAATTCGTAGAAGGTATGCAATTTGACCGCGGTTATCTTTCTCCATATTTCATCACCAGCGCTGAAAACATGGAAGCTCAAATCAGCGATGCCTATGTGTTGATTTATGACAAGAAAATCTCTGCAGCGCAAGATATTGTGCCTTTGCTCGAAAAACTCGTGCAACTTGGCAAACGCGAACTCGTCATCATTGCTGAAGATGTGGACGGCGAAGCACTCGCCACCTTAATCCTCAACAAGATTCGCGGTATGTTGAATGTGTTGGCAATCAAAGCCCCAGGCTTTGGTGACCGCCGCAAGGCGATGTTACAAGATATTGCCATCCTGACCGGTGGGCAAGTTGTCTCTGAAGAATTAGGTCGCAAACTCGAATCTGTCACTGTCCAAGAATTGGGTCGTGCAGAAAAAGTTGTCTCTGATAAAGAAAACACAACCGTCATTGGTGGCAAAGGCAAGAAAGCCGACATTGAAGGACGCATTCGAGAAATTCGCATTGAAATTGATAAAAGCACCAGCGATTATGACAAAGAAAAACTTCAAGAACGCTTGGCTAAATTAAGTGGTGGTGTTGCTATCATCCGCGTGGGTGCGGCAACCGAAACCGAAATGAAAGAAAAGAAACATCGCGTAGAAGATGCACTCTCTGCCGCACGCGCCGCAGTTGAAGAAGGCATCGTACCTGGTGGTGAAATTTCTCTCATCAATGCCGCAAACAAACTCGATAAACTTGCCAAGAATCAAGAAGAAGGCAGTGAAGAAATCAAAGTCGGCATTAACATTATCAAGAAAGCACTTGAAGCCCCAATTCGTAAACTCGCTTCCAATGCTGGGCAAGATGGTTCCGTCATCATTGACACCGTCCGCCGCACAGCCTCTGAGAAAAAGAATCCGAACATTGGCTACAACGTGTTGACCGATGAATATACCGACATGATTAAAGCCGGTGTGATTGACCCAGTCAAAGTGGTACGTGGTGCGCTTGAAAATGCCGCTTCTATCGCCGCGATGATTCTCACCACCGACGTATTGATTACCGATATGCCAGAAAAAGATAAGGCTCCTGCTATGCCTCCGGGCGGCATGGGTGGCATGGATTACTAAAATCCATCTACAAATTTGTAGGGACACGGCGACGCCGTGTCCCTACTTTTTTAATTTATAATTTTAGTTGACATGTCATTCTGAGCCACGCTCTTGTTCTTCGTGGCGAAGAATCTCTACCATAATCTAAGAGACCCCTTCGTTTCACTTAGGGTGACATGCAGAGATAAATATGCGATTTTATTTAACCCTTTCCCTTCTTCTTTTTGGATTAAGTGCCTGCGCCTCATTCGGGACCCCAAACACGCCGACTCCAACCATACCGACTGCTACTCCTGTGCCTCCTACTCCTACACCTCCGCCTTCGGTGGCGATGGTGAATGGTGAGTACATTACTATTTCAGAATTTGAAGCGGAATTAAACCGTTATAAAACTGCGTTTCCAAATATCGAAGATTCACAAGCCCGCCAAATTGTGTTGGATGATTTGATTGCTCAATATTTGCTTGCCCAAACCGCACGCGAAGAAAATTTTGAAGTAACAGAAGCAGACCTCCAGTCACGCATTGATGCGCTTGGAAGCGCAGAGGCAATATCACAGTGGCAATCCGCTTTTGGATATGATGATGCGTCTTTTAGAATCATCTTAAAAAGAAGCATTGAAGCGGCATGGATGCGTGACAAAATCATTGCGGATGTGCCAAATATCATAGAGCAGATTCACCTGCGCCAAATTTTGACCTATAATGAGGCGGACGCGCAACTGGTTTTGCAGAACTTAAATGCAGGACAGGATTTTGATGAACTGGCGGCTATTTATGACCCGATTACAAAAGGTGAATTGGGTTGGGTTCCGCAAGGTTATTTGTTAGATGCACAGGCTGATGAAGCAGTTTTTGCTTTACAAACTGGTGAAATTAGTGGAATTGTTTCAACCGAAGCAGGTTTTCATATTTTCAAAGCGATAGAACGCGGAGAACATGAATTAACGCCAGATGCTTTGTTGACCATGCAAGAACTTGCTTTGAAAAATTGGCTGGCTGAACAAAGAGAGAATGGCAATATTGTTTTGATGCAATAAAATTTTGGAGCATAGCAAATGAGTAAATACGATTTCGATGATAAACCAAAATCACGTTTAGATATATGGGATATGCTGAGTATTCTCACGTTATTGATGACACTTTGTATCGGCGGGTATTTTGTTGCCATTTATATGTCACCAAATGCGGTATTTAATCCACTAAGCCCAGAGCGTGCTTTTGCAGGGCAACTTCCTACTGCTACGATTACTCCAATTCAATTACTCCCAACTTGGACCCCGACCCAACCAGTTGTTACAGAAACTCCCACCTTAACACTTGTGCCTACATTTACATTAGAACCTACTGTAACCGTTGTTTCATTAATTACCCCATCTGATACACCACCTCCGACAGCAACGCCCAAAGCACCTTTCAATGCTACGGTGACATATATTGATAGCACCATTATTCATCCAGAAGCCGCTTGTAATTGGCAAGGCGTGGCAGGAACAATTGTAGATTCAAATAATGCGGATATGATTGGTATTACGGTTCGATTATCTGGTTTTTATAACGGCAAAACGCAAAATCAGTTAACCGTTAGTGGGATTGCCCCCGCGTATGGAAAATCAGGCTTTGAATTTTTCTTAGGCACTGTCCCTATTTCATCTGATGGATTGCTCACGATTCAAATCTTAGACCAAGCAGGTTTGCCGCTTTCTGGCAATATTGAAATTGATACATTTAGTGATTGTTCAAAAAATTTAGTGTTGGTGAAATTTAAGAAGAATCCGTAGTAGTAAAAGTAATAAGAAATGAAAAACGAGTAACGAGACTTTTCCTCGTTACTCGTTTCTTTTAACTCATTGCAAATTACTTAACTTCCACATTCCAATGATTAAACTTCGGATTCTTCGCCCGTACAACATCATCAAATAAACTTCTCAACTTCGTTGTGATATTTCCCATCACACCACTTCCCACAGGGCGGTGGTCAATTTTTGTGACTGCCACAATTTGCGCCGCAGTTCCCGTCATAAACATTTCTTCAGCAATAAACACTTCGGTTCTATCAATTGACCTTTCGACAACTTCTAAACCTAATTCTTTTTTTGCAAGTTCAATCACCGAACGGCGTGTAATGCCTTCTAAAATATTATCTGTCACAGGCGGAGTTACTAATAAACCATCACGCACCATAAAAATATTCATTGCCGAACCTTCAGAGACATGACCATTATTATCTAACACAAGTGCTTCATCAAAACCTGCACGATTTGCATCCGTCTTAATCAAAGCCGAATTTGCATAACCACCTGCAACTTTTCCACGAGCAGGAATTACATTGTCATCAATTCTTCGCCATGATGAAACTGTCAAATGTGCATCGGTATCATTCTTAACATATTTTTCAAACGGAATCACAAACATACAAAACTCATCACGTAAGTCGTGTAACTTCACACCAATCCCCATATCGGCTTTATATAAAGTAGGACGTAAATAAATATCTTGTTTCCAATTATCAGTTTTCAGCAAATCCAAAGTTAATTGAATAAAACCTTCTTCATCATACGGGCTTTGCATCGCCATCATTTTTCCAGAATTAATCAAACGCCGAAAATGGTCAAAGGGACGAAACAAAAATAATTTTCCCTTTTCTTGATTCCAATATGCACGCATTCCACCAAACACAGATGTGCCATATAAAAATCCATGTGTAGCGATACCAATCTTCGCCTCACTTAATGGAAGAATCTTTCCTTCAAAAAAAGCATGTTTTGAAAAATCCATCAATGCCTCCAAATGAGATTGTACTTGATAAAACCCCATTCTGATTTGCCCGCTTCGCGCCTCTTAACGAATGGATAATTGATTCTGCACCTCGACATTTTCTTTACTTGACAAATCCCTGATTCACCCCTAAAATCCATTTCGATATTTATCGAATTAAATTTATGGATGTGAAATATGAACCAAATGCTTGATTATGTAAAAGTAATGTCTGACCCAACCCGCCTGCGGATTATCGGTATCCTTTCTCAGGGCACTGCCACACGTAAAGAAGTTGCCGAACGCCTTGAACTCTCACCCAAAGATTCGCTCACCCATCTTGGATTCCTAGAATTTATCGGTGTGGTTAGTCAGGAAAACGGTGTTTTTTCTCTGAACGATGACCGGCTGGCTGTTTTAGCCAAAGAAAAGTTGCTCGAAGAGAAACAACTATACGTCCCAGATGAAGCGTTAGACGAAAAAACAAAAAAGGTGTTAAGAGCCCATCTCAATGCAGATGGAAGTATTCGTCAAATCCCTGCACCGCCGAAACTACAAATCATCTTAGATTATTTGATTGATTTTTTTGAGTTCGATAAAAATTATACAGAAAAAGAAATCAATACGATTATAAAAAGATTCAACGAAGATACTGCTGGTTTACGCCGTGATTTGGTAGATGCTAAGATGCTCGCCCGCGAAAGCGATGGTTCCAGGTATTGGAGAATTAAATGAGTGAAGAACTTGTTGCGTTCTTCAAAGTTCTTTCTGATGCGAACCGTTTGAAAATTATTGGTTTGCTAGCTGGACAACCTTACAGCGTGGAAGAACTTGCGGCTTTATTAAATTTGAAAGCCTCTACGGTTTCGCATCATTTATCTAAACTTGCTAAAGTTGGTTTGGTCAGTGCAAAAACGGAGAGTTATTACAATGTTTATCAATTGGATGAAAAAGCCTTAGAGATAAAATCGCGCAGTTTATTTTCGCAAGAAAATCTCGCCGCCTCTGTCGCAGATGTAGATGCCGATGCGTACGATAACAAAGTGATCAAAGATTATGTTCGCAAAGACGGAAGTTTGAAAACGATTCCTGCGCAACGAAAAAAATTAGAAGCAATATTGAGATATATCGTCAAAGCATTCAAAGTTGGAAAAACATATACTGAAAAACAAGTCAACGAAATTTTGAATAAATATCACGAAGACACTGCTTCATTACGCCGTGAATTAATTGGATATAAATTAATGAAACGTGAAGGTGGTGGCGGAGAATATTGGAGAGAAGAATGATTGTAGAGTATCCATTAACAAAAGCAAATCGTATTCGTCTTGCAAGTGCATTTAGATATGTTCCACGAGTAGATATTTCTATTGAATGTGTACTGGAAGATCAAATGGGTATGGCATTTGTAGATAATCTTGAAAACCCATCCGCCTATATGATAAAGATTGGACCTTTTCATTATTTTGCTGGAGATGTCACTAGCACCGGCGGACAAGAAGTAGTAAAAAAATTTCAACCATATAACTTGTTTATGTCTGCTTTGCCGGGTTGGGCAGAAGCGTTCAAAAATTTGTATGGAGAGCGCTTTTTTGAAATCGAAAGATATATGTTTTCATCAGAAAACATATCTGTTGAACATTTGCAAAAACTTTGTCAGGATTCAAAATTTGCAAACGATGTCAAACGCATGGATGCGAATCTTTTAGAAAGCATAAAAGGAAAAGACCATTTCATTGATGTCTCAGATTTTGAATCATCAGAAGATTTTGTAGAACGTGGCATTGGGTTTTATGTTGAAAAGGATGGAGAAGTTCTTGGTGCGGCATATTCTTCTTTGATTTGCAGTACAGGTATTGAAGTGAGTCTGTTCGTTGCTGATGAACATCGCCGTCAGGGACTTGCAACTGCATTGTCTGCGAATCTTGTCCGTTGGTGTTTTGAAAACAACTTAGATGCTCATTGGGATGCGGCAAATTTAGAATCATGTAAGTTAGCAGAAAAATTAGGCTACACTTCGCAAGGAACATATCAGGCGTATTTTCTTAAACCACAAAAATAAAATTTCTAAATAATAAAACTCCCCAAACTTATTGATTGGGGAGTTTTGAATTTAACGAAAAACTTTCATCACCACCCAAAGCATTTTGCAAAGATGCACTCTCTAACTTCATTACTTTACTATTAGCAAAAAAAGCGAAATCAAAATTTGTCTCATCACCAGCAGATTTATTTGGTATTGGCATCAATCTCGCAGTCAATGGTTTGTTGAGGCGCAGAGCCAAAGCACACAAGTCTAATAAAAGAGGCGCGATTTCATCTGCTGATGAATCACCGGGCAAAGGGACAGTATCCAAGCCTGTGCCGCAGACTGCTGAATATAACAAAGCATCTTTGATAGTTAATGTTCCCTCAGTGGCGCGCTTTGCAAGAATCGAATCTTCTAGAATTGGTTGCATAAAACCATTGAAGCCGATGTGCGGAAAATTTGCACGCTCAATCACTTCGGTAAGAATCGCGGCAGCCGCAAGCGAACCATGCAAGCCAATTTTTCGCACACCCATTTTTTCAACCGCATTACCAAGCGAATGTGCATCATCAGGAAATGGCGCGAAAGAAAAATCAATGCCGAGAAAACGAGTATTTGATAATTCTTCTTTTGCGATTTTTTCAATTGCTTGAGCATGATTCTCAATTTGATGAATCAACTCGCTTCTTCCTTCGTGGAGGCTTGATTGTCCAGCGAAAGCATTCACTGCCACATCTGCAGACTCAACTGCAATTGCAAACGCAGGTTTATCATCATTCCAATATGCGGCTGGGAAAAACGGAGCACCAGCATTGACGTTTGCCAAAGCCCCAAAACGTAAATTTGCAAAACCATTTGCGTCCAACGGCGCATTGCGGACAATAATTTCGGCACATGACTTAATTTGTGAAAGATAAATATTTTTATCATCTGCCATTACACCACTAAAAAAAATATTTTCACTAGCAGATATTGCATCTGGAATCACTTGATAACTTTTCGGCGATTCTGGTAAAGCAGGTCCCAAAGAAGCATAAGATATTTCAACTTCTTTAATTGATTTGGAAAATTCATTTGCAAATTTTGGCAATTGATTAATATTTTTTTCACCAAGTAACTTTGGAAATGGAATCGTCGCCAAACGGACTGTCTGTACTTCGTAGCCTACAGACTCAAATGCAGATTTCGCTTTAGACAAAAATTCTCCTGCAGCTTGCAGGATGTTTTCATCAAGTGGGTATTTGGGATTGCAAAAATAAGTAATGGAACGGATTTTCATACTAATAGCCGTTTATATTTAAAATCTCAAATTTAAACTATTTAATATTTCCTACTTTATTATTCTCTAAACTTAATCTTTTTACAAAAGACCATGAAATAACTGCAAAAACAGATGGTAATAAAGCTATAATTGCCAGAGAAATCCATCTCAATAAATTTAAAACAAAATCTCCGTGAACAAGCACTATATTTAACCAATACAATAAATCATAAGCTAAAAATAGCCATGCCCACCAATTTTTAAAGCTTTGCTTATATACATATGAAAAAAATAACATAGCAAAAACCACAGGGACAATTGCTCTAATAGATACAAAAAGATATGGTTTGCCATTTGGATTAAGTGTATCAATAACAGGCCATGAAAGCATTTGGAAAAAATATACAATATACGAGATGACAAATAATAAATTAAACGCCGCAATAAACTTGATGTTTTCATTTCTGTCAATAAGTCTAAATGTTACTATTCCCACAATTAACGGGCTAGTCAATGGTAATAGTAAAAAAGTAAACAAGAAAATAATAATATCCATTAAATTGCTTTAAGTTTTATTAAGAAACCTTTTATAACCGCAATGAAAAGAGTTTCATTATCTGTCTACTTTTTTCCTTCTGTTCTCTGTCTTAACACTTCAAACATCAAGACTGACCCTGCCACTCCTGCATTCAGTGACTCAATATCTCCAGACATCGGAATACTAATTTTTCCATTTGCCAATTTTCTTGCGGATTCACTTGCTCCATCTGCTTCACTTCCGATAATCAAAGCCGTTGGTTTTTTTAGATCAGTTTCCCAACAAGATTGACCATCCATGTCTGCAAATAAAACTTGCAAACTTTCAGACTTTACAACTTGATTTATCTCTTCCCAACTCATTTCGTGGATCGGTAATTTGAAATGAGCTCCCATTCCAGAACGCAATACTTTTGGAGCAAACGCATCTGTTGTGTCTGGTGGAATTAAAACTGCTTGCACACCTGTGGCAATTGCAGAACGAAGCAATGTGCCGAGATTTCCAGGGTCACGGATTTGGTCAGGAATGAGAATGAAATTCGGAGATTCGGGAATTGGGAGTTGTGAAAATTTTAGAACAGCCAGAATCCCTTGTGGAGATTCTGTTTCGCTAATGGATTTCATCACACTCGCAGAAACTTCTTCAACCTCAATATTCTTAAGGTTTTCTACTTTCTTCTTTCCTCTTTCATTCAATGTCTCATCATATAAAACGAAATGAAATTCCCAATTACTATCAACTGCTTCTTCAAACAAACGCACGCCTTCAATCACAAATAATCCCGCTTCACGCCGTTCTTTTGCGCGACTCAGCAATGCCCGTACAAGTTTTATTTTTGAATTTTGGTTGGATGTAATCATAAAAGTAAAGATGAAAGAAGAAAGATAAGTTATGAAAAAATTGATTTCCAAACTTTTACAAAAACATTCACAGAAGAATCATCAAATAACACAATCCGAACTTGTTCAATTTCTGAATTTTGATTTTGAGAAAAATAATCTTCAATAGATTTGAAAATAATCCCCGCCGCTCTATCTTTTGGAAAACCAAAAATACCAGTTGAAATGGCAGGCATAGAAATTGACTTGCATTTCAATTCGTCGGCGACTCTTAATGAACCTGTCACTGCATCGGATAAATTTTTGTCATCGTCAGATGTTTCACCCCAAATGGGACCAACAGCGTGAATGATGTATTTCGTAGGCAGCAACCCGCCCGAAGTCCACGCAGGAAGCGCATGAGAAACTTGACCATGCTTGCGAATCCAATCATCACTTTCTTTTTGAATTGTATCTCCACCTTTTTTTGAAATCGCCCACGCCACGCCACCACCATGTTGTAAATCTTCATTTGCCGCGTTTACAATGGCATCTACTTCCTCAATCGTAATATCACCCTGCACAATTTGCAGAGTTTGATTTGTAGATAATTTTTTTTCAACAATGATGGTATTCATATTTCTATTTTACCCCGTTAAATTATAAGGGCGACTCGCGAGTCGCCCTTACATAAACTTTATTTTGTTTGTGAAACCACTGCCGCAAAGGCTTGTGGATTTCTTACTGCAAGGTCAGCCAACATCTTGCGATTCAAATCAATGTTTGCTTTCTTCATTGCAGACACTAAACGACTATAAGTAGTACCATTCAAACGAGCCGCCGCATTGATACGTGCAATCCACAACTTGCGAAGGTCACGTTTTCTTACACGACGGTCACGAGTGGCATACCACAGGCTTTTCAACATCGCTTCATTTGCTCGTTTGAACAAAAGATGTTTTGAGCCGCGTTGCCCCTTCGTGATTTTCAAAACTTTCTTGTGACGTAAATGTCCTTGCGGACCACCTTTTACGCGCATGTTACTTTATACCTCCTGCAAACTCGCGGGCGTCGGTGAGTTACACCAGTTGCATACACCCGTAAGCCGCAACTAAAAAATGATTACGACCGGAAAATTATTTTTCCATGTTTGGAGCAAGACGTTTAATACGTTTGATGTATTTGCGTCCCTTTACAGGAACCATCTCACTCAATAACAACTTGGTGCGGTCTGAAGTACGGCGGCGTAAATGGCTTTTGCCACCTTTCGT
>JAEURG010000250.1 GCA_016789345.1 Anaerolineales bacterium
ATTTGTTCACCATTGACCAACAAACTGGCAAGGAGACACAAATTACCAGTGACCCAGCGGACGATGTCAATCCATTCTACTCACCTGATTTGAAGTTCTTAGTGTTCCAAAGCAACCGTAACAACAATTGGGATTTGTATGTCCTCAATGTGGAAACAGGTAATGAATATCAACTCACTGATTCGTTGGCGAATGAAACCTTCCCAGCATGGTCACCAAACGGTAAACAAATTGCCTTCCTCTCAAACGACAATGGCGCGACTAATTTATACGTCATTGATTTAGAAACAGGAGAAATTACCCAAATTACAAATGATGGCAAAACCAACAATGCCACTTGGTCTCCTGAAGGTGATAGGATTGCCTATCAATCTGAACGCAACGGCAACCTTGATATCTACAGTTACGATTTCAATGAAGATAAGGAATACCGTGTGACCGATTACGAAGGTATTGACTCTGGACCAACTTGGGATTGTGGCGGCACAAATTTAGCTTTTACTTCTATGCGAGATGGTGATGCCAATGTCTTCCAAGTGTTTTGGCAAGGTGGCGGAGCAAGCAATATGACCATTGACCCAGCAACAGATAAGTGGTCACAATGGCGACCATCTAACGATGTATCAAGTACTGGTTACTAAAAGATATACCTAAACCTAATAAAGAAAATGCCCCGATTTATCAAAAATCGGGGCATTTTCTTTAGCCTAGCCATGATTCGCTACTCATTGGTATAATCCGCCCGCTTATAAAAATAAATCAAGGAAAGAAAAACGCATGATAGATGTAAATGAACTACGCAAAGGGGTCACTTTTGAATTAGATGGCAATCTTTACAAAGTGATTGATTACAGTCACAATAAAACAGGGCGCGGAAATGCCACCATTCGCGTCAAAGCCCGTAACTTGTTGACAGGTGCAAACATTGAACGAACCTTCAACTCTGGTTTATCTGTGCAAGATGTCAGTTTAGATTTTGCCAACGTTTCATATTTGTATAACGATGGTGATTTGTACTACTTTATGGATAAACAAACATTTGAACAACCATCTGTAAAGAAAGAATCATTGGGAGAGAGTGCGCAATTTCTTACAGAAGGCATGGAAGTTAAATTAACTTTTTACAAAGGTGAAGCCATTGACATTGAAATGCCAACTTCTGTAGATTTGAAAGTCGTACAAGCCGACATGGCGATTCGTGGTGATACTGCTACTGGCGTTACCAAAAAAGTGACCACTGAAACTGGCGTAGTTGTGCAATGCCCGAACTTCGTCAATGTAGGTGACACCATCCGTGTGGACACACGCACAGGCGAATACGTCACTCGCGTTTAATCATGAAAACACCTGCTGGGCGGGAATGCCCGCATTTTTATGGCGATTATTTTCGCGGCAAAAGTGTAGAAGAATGCCGTTTGTTAAAAGCGCAAGGGCAGGAATGGTCACGTGATTTGTGCAAAACTTGCCCAGTACCTGATATTGCCCGCGCCAATTCTTGCCAACACTTGCAATTAAACGTCGTGGTTGGTCGTCCACTTGCATTTCTTTTTCAAAAACGCGTGCAAGTGAGTGCCTTTTGTGAAAAAATAAAAAAAGGCGTAGCAGAGCCACAAATTGGTTGTGGAGAATGTCATGCTCTGCCATTCAAGTTTGAAGTAAAAGAATAAAAAACTATTGAAAGAATTTGCCACAGAGTTCACAGAGAAAAATTGAGAAAATCTTTTTAATTCTCTGTGAACTCTGTGTTCTCTGTGGCTAAAAACTATATACTTATGAACTTAACCCTCCTATTAGATTTAGACGATACCCTTCTCAATACTAATTTACAAAGTTTTATACCAGCGTATTTTCAAGCGTTGGCAAATGAACTCGCGCCACAAATCACACCAACACTTATGTTTCGCGCGTTAATTGCAGGCACACAAAAAATGAACGAAAGCAAAGACTTTACCAGAACATTGCGTGAGGTTTTTGATGAAGAGTTTTATCCACAAATTGAAGTGGAACGTGGAAAACTTGATTCTGCAATTGAAAATTTTTACGATAATATTTTCCCAACGTTACAAAATTTAACTTCACCAAAAGAGGGCGCAAAAGAATTTGTTGAGTGGGCATTTGCACAAGGCTTTCGCATTGCCATCGCCACCGACCCGCTTTTGACAACCAAAGCCACGCATCATCGTTTGCGATGGGCGGGCTTTGAACCAAATCAATTTGAAATTGTTTCCACCTACGAAAATTTTCATTTTTCGAAAACGTATCCCGCTTACTACGCTGAGGTTTTGGGTCTCATGGGTTGGGCGGATAATCCAATCTTGATGGTGGGCAATGATTTGGATAGAGATATCATTCCTGCGAAAAGGTTGGGGCTAAAAACTTATTTGGTAGATGAAGAACCCGCCTCACAGTCTGGATTGGAAGCGGATTCTGCTGGGTCATTATCAGGTTTACGCTTGTGGCTTGAGTCAATAGACCTGATATCTTTGACTCCGAATTTCAAATCCAAAGAATCGATTTCAGCAATTATGTCTGCTACGCCTGCGGTATTAAATGGTTTGTTGAAAAATTTAGATTCAGAATTATGGTCTCGCAAACCTTCAGATAATGATTGGACGTTAACAGAATTAATTTGTCATCTGCGCGACACCGAACGCGAAATTCATCACATGCAATTAAAATTATTTAACGAAAAAGAAGAACCATTTATTCCAAGACCTGATACTGGTGTGTGGGCAAGCCAACGTGATTACATGCACGAAGATGGAATATCTGCCTTAGAAAAATTTAACATCGCGCGACGTGAAACCTTCAGCTTTTTAGATAGTACATCTGATGAAGCATGGATGCAAAAAGCACGCCACGCAATTTTTGGACCGACAAATTTTCTTGAAGTTGCTGGTTTTATGGCAGAACATGACCGTTTACACATTCAACAGGCTTATTCTGCTTTGAAAAAATTGTAATAGATTGGCGCGTGTCTAACCGCCGAAATACGGGTTATAAACAAAGGATTGTTTTTACGAAGGAGATTTTTTATTAATGAGAAAACGAGTTGTGATAACAGGTATGGGCTGTATTAGCCCTGTTGGTAATAATGTAAAAGATACTTGGGATGCTTTATTAGCGGGGAAATCTGGCGCGGGCTTAATAACTCAATTTGATGCAAGTAATCACAAAACAAAATTTGCCGCCGAGGTAAAAAACTTTGACGGCGTGGCGGTATTTGGTGTAAAAGAAGCCCGCAAGTTAGACCGTTTTACTCAACTTGGTTTGGCGGCGGCGCATGAAGCCTTAGAACAATCTGGTTTAAAAATTGACGAATCTAATCGAGACCGTGTGGGGATTTTCATTGGTTCTGGCATTGGTGGTATTAACATTATTATTGAACAATATGAATTAATGAAACAACGTGGACCAGACCGTGTGAGTCCATTTTTAATTCCGATGATGATACCTGATAGCGCGGCAGGGAATCTTGCTATTCGCATCGGTGCACGCGGACCGAATATGTCTATGGCGACGGCGTGTGCCACTGGCACAAATGCTTTAGGTGAAGCGGCAGAGACGATTCGGCGTGGCGCGGCAGATGTGATGATTGCGGGCGCATCCGAAGCGGCGATTAATTCGCTAGCATTTGCAGGCATGAATAGCATGACTGCTTTATCCACCCGCAATGATGATTATCTTCATGCTTCTCGCCCGTTTGATAAAAACCGTGATGGTTTTATGATGGGCGAAGGGGCAGGCATTATGATTTTAGAATCATTAGAACATGCTCAAGCACGCGGCGCAAACATCATTTGCGAATTTACTGGCTACGGCACATCGGATGATGCACATCATATCTCTGCTCCTGCTGATAATGGAGCAGGCGCGGCACTTTCAATGCAGTGGGCGTTAGAAGATGCAAATTTCAAGCCAACTGATATTCAATATATCAATGCACATGGCACATCTACACAATTGAATGATAAAAGCGAAACTGCCGCTATCAAAACTGTTTTTGGTGAACAGGCGTATAACATTCCTGTTTCATCAACAAAATCTATGACAGGGCATTTGTTGGGAGCATCAGGCGCAGTGGAAGCAATTGTTGGGGCAATGACCATACTCAATGGAGTCGTACCAGCTACCATCAATTATGAAACGCCAGACCCAGAATGCGATTTAGATTATGTGCCTAATCAACCGCGCAATGTCAAAGTAGATGCAATTATGTCTAATTCGTTCGGTTTTGGCGGGCATAACGCCACGTTAATTCTTAGCCGCTATCAATAAAGGAGCAACATGCCTTACGCGCATATCACAGGTTGGGGCATATCTGTTCCAGAACCTGTATTGACCAATGACGACATTTCTAAAATGGTGGATACCAATGATGAATGGATTCGTGAACGCACGGGCATTCGTGAACGCCACATTGCCCGCGAAGACCAATTTCCATCTACCTTAGGGGTTGAAGCCGCGATTAAAGCCTTGAAAGTAGCCAACCTTGCGCCTACTGATATTGATTTAATTATTTGTACAAGTTCTTCGCCTGAGTATATTTGGCCCCCCACAGCCTGTTTAATCCAAGACCAAATTGGCGCAACCAAAGCAGGCGCATTTGACTTGCAAGGTGTTTGTACTGGTTTTATTTATGCTACCAATATGGCGGCACAATCAATTCGCAGTGGTTCGATTAAAAATGCTTTGGTAATCGGCACTGAAACATTATCTCGTTTTATCAATTGGAAAGATAGAAACACTTGCATTTTATTTGGTGATGGGGCAGGGGCTTTTGTATTACAAGCCAGCGAACAACCGGGCGGAATTTTATCGGCTGTGATGCGCTCTGATGGTTCGGGTGCTGATTCGTTAATTTTGCCGGGCGGCGGTTCACGCTTCCCTGCTAGTGAAACAACAATTCATGAGAATAAACATTATGTTCATATGGATGGCAAAGCCGTATTTCGTTTTGCAACGCGAGTCATGGGGCAAGCCGCCAAAGAAGCCTTAGATAAAGCAGGCATGACTACAGATGACATTCAATGGATTGTTCCACATCAAGCCAATTACCGCATTATTGAAACCGCCGCAAAATACCTCAAAATGCCTTTAGATAAGTTTGTTATCAATGTTGACCGTTATGGAAATACATCTACTGCATCTATACCGATTGCTACTGTAGAAGCCGTAGAAAAAGGTATGATAAAAAACGGTGACAAAATTGTGCTGGTTGGTTTTGGCGGAGGGTTGACATGGGGAGCCTTAGTGGCTGAATGGACTGGACCTGTACCATCCAAAAGAAACGTCCACCCAGAGCAATATCGTTTCTTTGCCCGCTTACGTTCATTGGCTCGCCGTACTTTACGTTATCTTGAAGGTCTATTCTCTCGACGAGAGTTGTAAAAGTTTAGACCCTAAAGGTTTCTAAAACCTTTAGGGTCTTTATTCTAACCATTTTTTCATTGACTCATGGTACGATTCAAACTGAAAATCAATCAAGGAGTGTAGTATGTTTGGCTTACCGCGTGGTTCAGAATGGATTATTATCCTCGTCATTGTCATTTTGCTTTTTGGTCCTGGTCGCATCGGAAAAATTGCAAGCGAATTAGGAAGAAGCATCAAATCTTTTCGTGAAGGGTTAGGCAATAAGGAAGAAGAAACCGAAAAGACCGAAAACGAAGAAACAAAATAAAAAAAAAAGACTCTCGCAAGAGAGTTTTTTTTTATTTAATAATCAAACTCTTTTACATCTTTATCTTTCAACATAAGTAGTGTAAATTTCTCATGATTTTTTGGCGAACCAATTGTCTTCCACGAACCGATAATTGACTTTTCGGTTTTTGATTGATGATGTTCAAAAGTTTGTAATGAACAATCAGCAAGGGCTTTTTCAATTTTCCCGATTTTCTTAAGGTCATTCGTGCTTAATGTAATTCGATAGGAACGTGTCTCGCGCACACGGTCAATCACAATTTCAAAACGCGGGAAAATAACCAATACAAGAATAGTAACACCTGTTGCCGCTAACACAAAATATAACTCCCCTGCACCAATGCCCATGCCTAATGCCGCCGCCAACCAAATAGTTGAAGCAGTTGTCAATCCTGCTACACGTCCGCCATCACGCACAATTGCACCAGCACCTAAGAAACCAATACCTGTCACAATATTTGCGGCGATGCGTGTTTGTGTATTACCGGGGTCTAACAACAATGAAAAAATCGTAAACAATGTTGAACCCAAGGTAATCAAAATAATTGTACGAAACCCTGCCGCTTTATCTTGATATTCACGTTCCGCGCCGATAATTCCTCCCACCAACACTGCCATACCAACTTTAATTAGGTTACTTACTAAATCTAAATTCGTCTCCATAGTTCCTCTTATGAATTTAATTGCTCAACCAAAACGTCAATTTCATTTGTTGGTTGCTTGCACACAAAACCTTCACACACATAAGCCGTTGCTTGGTTTTGAATCATAATTCTATCATTTAATAATGCAGGTGAATTTTCTTTAATTGGATAGGATGAAACCGCCATGATGATATTTGGGCGATATTCAGATTGGATAATTTTTTTCATCGCCTCAAATTGATTTTCATTCGCTTCACCCATGACTGCAACCTGTTTCATGTTTCCTGCAACATTTTGCATGGCTGACAGCCACCTCGCAAACCCAAGCGGATATCTCAAAGTAAAACTTGTGATTAACGAAAGAGATTTTTCTGCTAAATCTCGATATTTTCCTTCACCAGTATATTCTGCCATTTTGATTAATGCTTCACATGCTAAAGCATTTCCTGACGGCGTGGCATTGTCTTGCACATCTTTTGGGCGGAATAAAAGATTCTCACTATCATTGGGCGTATCAAAGAATCCGCCGTTTGAATCTGAAAATTTTTCAATCATTTCATCCGTTAACTCTTTTGCAGAGACGAACCATTTGTTATCAAAATCAGTTTGATAGAGTTCAAGCAAGCCTAAAATTAAAGCGGCATAATCTTCTAAGAAAACTTCATTGGTAGTTTTGCCATCTCGCCAAGCGCGGACTAATTTTTTATACGGTCTTAGTTTTGAGAGTAAAAACTCTGCGTTGCGCGTAGTCAATTGATAATATTTGGAGTCAAATAGCTTGCTATTTGATGTTTGAGAATCTTTTGGAAGCAAGCTTCCTGACTCCAGAGCAAACACTCTCGCCGCTTCTGCAAAGCCTGCAAGCATCAAACCATTCCATGCAGTTAAGACTTTATCATCAGTGCCGGGGCGAATGCGTAAGTCGCGAGCAGATAAAAGTTTGGAATGAGAATCCGCTAATTTTGCAGTAACAGTTTCAAGGTCAATACGGAAGCGGGCGGCGAGGGAGTCATCATCTAAGACACGCTGTAAAATATTTTTATTTTCCCAATTCCCTTTGGCAGTGACTCCATACGCCGCCTCAAAAAAATCATAATCATCTTTCAAAATATTTTTTATTTCATCTTGTGACCAAACATAAAACTTGCCTTCTTCACCTTCTGAATCAGCATCGAGCGAAGAATAAAATCCGCCATCTGGATGAGTCATTTCGCGCGCGACAAAATCTAAAGTTTCTTGCACAATGCGTTTGTAAAACGGATTTTTTGTAACTTGCCACGCATGCAAATAAGCGCGGACGAGTAAGGCATTGTCGTATAACATTTTTTCAAAATGCGGCACGCGCCATAAGTTATCAGTACTGTATCTTGAAAATCCACCACCGACTACATCATACATGCCACCACGCGCCATAGCGTTGAGACAATGCGTAATGAGATTTTGAAATTCATCGGTTTTGTTCATGGCGGAATGATGTAATAAAAATTCAAGCGCCATCGCTTGCGGAAATTTCGGCGCATCACCCCAACCACCATAGCCCCAATCATATGAATCTCGCATAGCATTTGCAATGGCATTCAAATGTTCTTTGGTGAGCAATTCATCATTTTGAGTTTGATTTGTATTTTGCAAATGATTTGTAACTTTATCACTGGTGTTAAAAACTTCATCACGTTCATTTTTCCAAGCATTGCTTAATCCGCTTAGCACATCTTTGAATGCAGGCATGTTATAACGACGAGTGGGTGGGAAGTATGTGCCCGCATAAAATGGTTTCAAATCAGGCGTGAGAAAAACAGACATGGGCCAGCCACCTGAACCTGTCATTGCTATGGTGGCTTGCATATAAATGCCATCAATATCAGGGCGTTCTTCACGGTCCACTTTGATGTTGATGAAATGCTCATTCATAAACTTTGCAGTTTCTTCATCTTCAAAGGACTCATGCGCCATGACGTGACACCAATGACATGCGGCGTATCCGATGCTTAGAAAAATTGGCTTATCTTCATCTCGTGATTTTTTTAACGCTTCTTCACCCCATGGAAACCAATCTACTGGATTATGTGTGTGTTGTAATAAATATGGACTTGTTGAGTTGCTTAAACGATTAGGCATGAAGGAGATTATAGCCGATGCGAGTATACTTCTTAGTAAGGATGTGAATTCTTAAGTATGTTTCGGATTAAAAAATACTATTTCTTGATTTTATTTTGTTTAACTTTTTTGGCTTCTTGTGCAAACTTCTTTACTCAATCTGTTCATTTACCACTTTCTTTGGCGGATTTTACAGAGAATACTGTAAATGTTTCTATCGTATTAGAAAAAAGCATAAGTGGTCAATTTTATATTTCTGCTACATTTGCACCACCTGATGGATTTCATTTATACAGTAAAGATATTCCGCTCTCAGGCATAGATGGTTTGGGTCGTCCCACTTATTTATCATTATCTGATACGAGTCAATTAAAAAGTACAGGGGAGCTAATTGAAAGCGTAAAGCCACAAATCCCACAATTTGAACCACAGGAGTTACTTATTTACCCCTTTGGTGCAGTAACTTTAAGGCTACCCGTTGAATTGCCAGATGGTAAGGAATGGATTCGGGAATCAATTTTGGTAACTTTTATGGCTTGTAACGAAATTGGATGTAAACCCCCAGTAGTTGAAAAACTAGTTTTTATTCAATTGCCAAGTTCAGGAATGTTTAATGATGAGTGATTGTATCTAAATAAGTTAAGGTATTATTAAGTACGATTAGTATCAATTTTTTTAAGAGAGAATAACCATGAAAAGAAAAATATATTTTGTCTTTTTAATAATTTCTATGTTTGCATGTAATTTTCTTTTTCCTCAAACTTCTTCTATTGAACAAGTTCCAACTGCCGAAATCCTTGTAACGAATGCCCCTGAAATTCCAACGGCTATTACTCTTATAACGAATGCCCCTGAGATTTCAACTGCAGAAGTGCTTGTGTTATATGATAACTTTATGGTTGTACGTGTACATCCCACAGATGGCGATTTACAAACTCTACTGAAAATAGAAGCCAAGCATGCAACTGCACTTGGATTAATGCCCATTGTTGAATTTGATGCAACATGGTGTCCACCATGCCTAGCCATTGATAAAGCAATAAAAGAAAAAAACGAGTTAATGTTAAATGCTTATCGTGGCACATACATTATTAAGTTTGACGTAGATGATTGGGGTTGGAATGATGGCGTTTTGGAAAATTTCAATTTTGAGTTTATCCCTGTATATTTCAAGGTAAATGTAAATGGAGAGCAAACAGGTGAAACAATTAATGGTGGTGCATGGGGAGAAGATATTCCTGAAAATATTGCTCCAGTGATGGATAGTTTTTTTCATAATAACTGATAAAAAGGCAATCATGCAACCACTAAACGGAATCCGAATACTAGACATGACCCGCGCCTTAGCAGGTCCATACTGTACCATGATGCTTGGTGACTTGGGTGCAGATGTTATAAAAATTGAAAGACCGGAAGTGGGTGATGAAACACGTGGATGGGGTCCGCCGTTTGTGGGTAAGCCTTATGGAAATTATCCTGGCGAATCCGCTTACTTCATTGCCGCGAATCGAAATAAAAGAAGTATCACAATTAATATTCAAAGCAAAGAAGGGCAAGAGATTATCAAAAAACTGGCGGGCGAGTGCGATGTGTTTGTAGAGAATTATCGCACGGGCGATTTAGATAAACTTGGTTTGGGTTACAACGATTTACATAAACTTCATCCGAAGTTAATTTATTGTTCAGTCAGTGGATATGGTCGCACAGGTCCTTATGCAGAACGCCCTGGTTATGATGCTGTGCTTCAAGCCGAAGGCGGCATGATGAGCATTACAGGTCCAGCCGATGGTGCTTTATCTCGCGTTGGCATTCCTATCATTGATATTACATCTGGCATGTTTGCATCCACTGCGATTCTTGCGGCATTGCGTGCGCGTGATTTAACAGGTGAAGGTCAATTGGTTGATATTTCACTTTTTGATTCGCATCTCGCTTTGCTTACCAATGTTGCATCAAATTATTTGGTTGGTCAAAAACCGCCAACGCGTTTGGGCAATGCACATCCGAATCTTGTGCCGTATGATTCTTTTCGTGCGCGCGATACTTGGTTTATCCTCGGCGTTGCTAATGAAAAGCAATGGGGCATTTTGTGTGATGTGTTGAATCATCCAGAGTGGAAAAATGATTCTTGTTTCGCTACCAATCGTCAGCGTGTTGAGAATCGTTCTATCTTAGTTGATGAATTAAATAAAATTTTTTCAAGTCAGGATGCACAATATTGGCTGGATGAATTAATCAAAGCAGGGTTGCCGTGTGGAAGAATTAATACAGTGCCAGAAGTATTTGATAATCCACATACACAAGCGCGAGAAATGATTCTTGAATCCCAACACGCTTCAGCCGGGACCTTGAAACTGGTCGGTTTTCCTTATAAATTATCTAACACCCCAGCAGACGTGCTCAAACCGCCGCCTATGCTTGGTGAACATACAGACGAAGTGTTAGGTAGTTTATTAAATTATTCGAGTGATGAAATAAATTTATTGCGAGATAAAAAAGTAATTTGATGTCATTGCGAGCCGTTGGTCGAGTAGTTGCGAAGCAACGTATCGAGACCGCAGGTGAAGCAATCTCCGACTTAACCATAAGGTTGCTTCATTTGAAAATCATCCTTCTTGTAATGACGAATTAACTACACTAAGAAATCCCATCAACGCATCCGAGCCAGATGTTTCACCAACTGAAAGAATTTTGCTCATTGGCATATAAATATTTTGATCCTCAATCAGAGCATCAAAAAACTCATGCCATAATTCGCCCGCTTCACCCTTCGCCGCTGACCTCAACCATGCGCCCGAAAGGGATGTGGTTAATGGTATTGCTACATTTGCAATTTCTTCAGTTATTTTTTTTGCAACCTCTTGTAGATGAATCATCCAAGCCGCATACATCGCTCCCATCAAATAATCATCACCAGCAGGGGTGAGCCCCATTCCCAAACCAGCCAGTTTGGATGAAATATTTTTTATAGTAAGAATATCTGCATTGATAATTGCGAGAGATAGGGGATTGGAGAATTGGAGAATTGCTTCGTTCTCATTGTCAATTTGCAATAAACTCAAACGATTAATGATTTCATCTTTATTCTTTCGTAATTTCTCCCACCTCGGCATGGGATTCCATACCTGCGCGTAGGCAAACGAGATGATTAAATCCCGAATTTTGATTTGTTTATCTTCAATCAAGATTGGAGATTCAACATCAAGATGCTTTGTAAATAAAACTGGTTCTTCAATAACTAAATTAAACGGTCCATTTCCAACCTCTGCATTGACAATAGATAGAATCTCTCTGTTTTCATTAATTAAATTACAAACCTCATCAAAGATATGCAAAATTTTTGGCTGATTTGAATTGCTCAACCAATTTTTTACATTTTCAGTAAGAGAAACTGTATTAATTTTCTGCATCAGAATTATTCGATGACTTTTCTTGAATCCAATGTCGCCATAAAATCCAGAAGATGACTCCACCACTCAAACCAAATAATCCCATAGTTGCAGTTTCCTTTAAATAAGTATCCAAAGGTGTTTTCGGTGTGCTAATATTTATTATTAAAGCACCGAAAATAAAATAAGGAAGGCCGCCAACGATAAATGCTCCAATTAAGGTAGTCCACCAGCGAATCATACTTAATCGTAAACCTAAAAGAAATAAGGGTACTCCTAATATTATTATATGAAAAAGCGCAACAAAGAAAGAAATAATCCCAAATCCTATGGAGGATTGCATTACTCCAGAAGGAGAATTTACTTCTTCAAATGGTGTTTGAAGAAACTCACCAGAAAGTGATTTATTCATCATTGGAATAAAATACAATGCTGAACATAGAATGGCTGGTACAACTGCTGTAGCAAGAAATGCAACAATTATTTTTATTTGTTGATTCTTAATATCTAATTTCTTTGTGTTATTCATTTTACCTTCCTTCTCTAAAATATTCTGCTAATAAATTTCTTGAAAGAATTTGGCTCACGATTCAGAATCCATTTCAATATATTTGGATTCCCAACCAAGCCCCACTTATCATAATATTCAAACATCCTGACCAAATTCTCTAAAGCATATTCACTCAATCCAGTTACTCCAAGTCTCCAGCCTCTAATCCCCATTTTTTCTGCTCTTACTTCCCTTTTTAAAATTTTGCTAAAAATTTCTGCCACCTCAATATGTGACATGGGCTCTGTTCCTGCCAATTCGTAAATCGCATTTTTGTGATTGGGTTCTGTTAAAACAATTTTCACAACTTCTGCGAGGTCTTCTAAGTCTATAAAACTAAATTTTGAGTTTATTGAATATGGAATTCTTAAAACACCATTTTCAGTAATACTTTTCCAATTTGCTAGTAGATTTTGCATGTAAGGAGCAGGTTGTAGAATTGTAAAAGGAATTCCAGACTCGAAAATCATTTCTTCCACGCGCATCTTCTGCCAGTGATGATTCATCACTTCAATTTGTGGATGTAAAACAGAATGATAAACAAAATGCTCAATTTTGTTTTGCTTGGCAACATCAAGGATTATTTTCCCGATTTCCACTTCATGCGGATTCATATTTGGGGAAATGTGATAAATGACTCTGACATTTTTTGTGGCAGAAAGAAGCGTAGACTTATTTTCTAAATCTCCAACAAACACTTTTTCCACGCCGAGAGATTTTAGAGAATCAATATGTGTTTCATCACGAACAAAGGCGCAGACACTTTCAATTTTTGAAAGTGATTTAATAATTGTTTTTCCTGTTTTTCCGCTTGCACCTGTGACTAAAATCATTGGTTGTATAATCCTTTTGTAATTATCTCACGAACAAAGAGAAGCTATGCTCTCCATTGAAAAAATCTCTGTACCTAAAAACACATTTCTAGAAAATTATTTAATGAATGGCAATTATGTAGACTGTTATATGACGACAATGGATAAGCAAATTTCTTTTCCTGAATTTATTTTTGCATTCTACACAACTTGGCTTTTCAAGGTGGAAGCATTTATTCTGACTTACACGGTAAGAAAGCCATCGTCTGACGTGGAAGCAAAAAAATTATCAATTGCCGAAATTGACAAATTTGCCGCATGGACTGTTGAAAGCCGAAGCGAAAATCAAATGTTGATGTGTGATTTTGTCGGTCGCACACGCTCGTGGTTCATGGTCGAAAATGCTGGGGATAAGACAAAACTATATTTCGGGTCAGCAGTTGTCCCCGAGAAAAGAGGCGAGGGCTTGGGGTTTATCTTTATTTTGTTGTTAGGTTTTCATCAAATCTATTCGATATTGTTGCTGTGGTCTGCAAAATCAAAGTTGCAATGAGTGTCCCTTACTCCCAATTATCATTCTTCTGGTACAATAGCCTCCGCGATTTCAGCCCGCACATCCCTCTTGTCTCTAGTGCCTGCCTGAAACGCAAACTATATAAAAGGAGCAAGTTTAAGATGGTTAGATTACGTTTACGTCGTATTGGCTTAAAAGGTCAACCCACGTACCGCATTGTGGCAGCCGAAAAGGAAGCCCCACGCGATGGTCGCTTTTTAGAGATTTTAGGTGTTTATAATCCCCGCACCAATCCAGCGACAATTAAATTACAAGAAGACCGCATCTATCACTGGATGAAGAATGGTGCACAGCCTTCCGAATCTGTGGCGCAGATTTTCAAATCTGCTGGCACGCTTGAACGCTTTGACCGATTCAAAAAAGGTGAAGCAGTTGAAACCTTAGTTGCAGAAGCGGCAGAAGCAGAAACCAAACGCGCGGCACCAGTCAAAACGCGCAAAGATTAACATCAAGTTTACGCATTACGGATTGCGCATCAAAAATCAAAAATCCGTAATGCGTAATTCGTAAGTGAGGAATTTCAATGAAAGAACTCATCGAATATATTGCCAAAGCCCTTGTTGACCATCCCGAAGAAGTCACCGTCAAACAAAATGGTGGAAATCGCGCGCGCATTGAGTTGAGCGTTGCCAAAGAAGATATGGGGCGCGTGATTGGCAAAGGTGGCAAAGTGGCAAATTCCATTCGGACTTTGTTGCGAGTAGCCGCTGAGAAACAAGGCAAGCAAGCCACCTTGGATGTATCTGAACCAAAATGACCGAAAAGAAATCAGGCTCGCCAAAAGGCGAGTCTCTTTATTTAGCAGTTGGATTTTTACGCCGTCCGCATGGCGTGATGGGGGAAATGATTATGGATTTGCATACGGATTTTCCCGAACGCTTCAAACCTGGACGTAAAGTGTATCTTGGACCTCAACATGAAGCCGCTACCTTAGGCAGTGTTCGTCCACATGCTGAAAACTTGCTTGTCAAAATTCGCGGGTGTGATACGCCTGAATCGGTTGGAAAATATCGCAATACATGGGTGTATGTCAAATCGAGCGAAGTACCAGCATTGCCAGAGGGTCAAGTATATAAATATGAATTAATCGGTTTAGATGTAATAGATGATGAAGGCAATTCATTGGGAAAACTTGCAGAAATTTTAGAAACCGGTGCGAATGATGTTTATGTCGTCCGCGCTGATAAAAAAGAAATTTTGTTGCCTGCCATTCCAGATGTAATTTTGAAAATAGATATGGAATCAAAAGTGATGACGGTTCATTTGATTGATGGCTTAATTCCGTAAATTGGAAAACGAGAATCGGGAGTCGGGAATTGGGGCGATGGTACAATTCCCAAAATACAAATCCCGATTTCTGAATCACGATTCCCATGACCGATAAAAAATATTGGATTGGTTTCAACTTAATCAAAGGCATTGGCGCGGTGCGAATGCAAAACCTTGTCACGTATTTTGGTGATTTAGAATCCGCGTGGAATGCTGATGCCAATGAATTAGCAGAATCAGGATTGGGGGCAAAGTTAGTAGAAAAAGTTGTCGGCGCAAGAAAAGATATAAACTTGAATCAAGTATGGGCGAAGATTGAAGCGCAAGGAATCAAAATTGTCACATGGGCAGATGAAGAATATCCAAATCGATTAAGAGAAATTGACCAACCTCCTCCCATTTTATATATTCGCGGCGAATATTTGCAAGATGATTTGTTTGCTGTTGCGATCGTTGGCACACGAAAAGTCACGGCGTATGGCAGGCAAGTGACGGAAGAAATCTCTTCTTTCTTAGCCTCAAACGGGATTACTGTTATCAGCGGCTTGGCGCGTGGCGTGGATGCGATTGCTCATCAAACTGCATTGAAAGTTGGTGGACGAACGATTGCAGTGTTAGGCAGTGGCGTGGATAAAATCTATCCGCCTGAACATCGTGGGCTGGCAGAAGAAATGATGAAACGTGGTGCCATCATTAGTGATTATGCTGTTGGCACTCCACCTGATGCATCGAACTTTCCGCCACGCAATAGAATCATTTCTGGTTTATCACTTGCAGTAGTTGTGATTGAAGCCGCTGAAACAAGCGGTGCGTTAATCACTGCCGAGTTTGCGGCGGAACAAGGGCGAGAAATTTTTGCAGTGCCTGGCAGTATTCTTGCGCCACAAAGCAAAGGCACAAATAAGTTAATCCAAAAAGGTGCATTGCCTTTATTGTCACCTGATGATTTAATGCAAGCATTAGATTTGACTCGTGTGGGTGAACAGAAATCTGCACGGAAACTTATCCCAGCTGATGAAACCGAAGCGAAAGTGTTAAGTGTTTTATCCAGCGAGCCGTTGCATGTAGATGAAATTCGTAATCAAGCAGGTTTGCCAATTGAGAAAATATCTGCTACGCTTGCACTCATGGAATTAAAAGGTATGGTTCGTCAGGTTGGTGGTATGAATTATGTTTCAGTAAGAGAAGAAGTTGGAGAATATAAAGTTAATAAGTGATAGTTACCTTTACCCTAAACGGCAAGAGGTGACTGTTACTTTGCAAAGGTGAATTATGTCAAACAATCATCATTACGCAATCATCATGGCAGGTGGAGGTGGGACGCGCTTGTGGCCCATTTCCAGAAAAGAAAGCCCAAAACAGTTGTTGCCATTATTAGGTCAAGAGACTTTGTTTCAAAGCACAGTTAAGCGTTTGGAAAATTTATTTCCACCCGAAAGAATTTTGGTGGTGACGATTGAAGAACAAGCGCGTGAGATGAAAAAACAAGCACCTGAAATACCCGAAGAAAATTATGTAATTGAACCTGCCCCGCGTGGTACAGCATCTGTGGTTGGGTTGGCGGCGATGGTATTAAAGAAGCGAGACCCAAATGCTAGTATGGCAATTTTGCCGTCTGACCATTTCATCCGCAATGTGGATTTGTTTCATTATTTGTTGAAGACGGCGTTTGAGGTGGCAGAAAACAAATATTTAGTGACCTTGGGCATTACGCCCACGTCACCCTCTACGGCGTATGGTTATATTCAACAAGGCAAATCAGTAGATGGTGGTTATAACTATCCAGTCTATATGGTGAATAAGTTTATTGAAAAACCAAATGAGGAAACCGCTCAAAAACTACTCCGCTCTGGTGACCATTCATGGAATAGTGGTATGTTTATCTGGCATGTGGATACGATATTAAGTGAAATTGCAAAACAAATGCCAGAGTTGAGCAACCAACTCGAAGTCATAGGTGAAGCGTGGGGTATATCAAAACAAAATGAAATATTGAACAAACATTGGCAAGATTTGAAAAACGAAACCGTTGATTATGGCATCATGGAAAAAGCTGAACGAGTTGCGGTTCTGCCCGCAGGTGGGCTTGGTTGGAGCGATGTGGGCATGTGGTCATCTTTATTTGAGGTTTTGTTGCCTGATATGAATGGTAACATTGCTACGAATACCAATTTACATCTTGCACATGAAACGCATAATACATTAGTATATGGCGGAAGTGAGCGATTAATCGTCACGATTGGTGTGGATGATATGGTGATTGTAGATGCGGGAGATGCTTTGTTAATTTGTAAGACAGACCAATCACAGCGTGTCAAAGAAGTAGTGGAACATTTGAAAAAACATCGTCAGGAAAAGTTTTTGTAACAACAATTGATAATGGATAATGAACAATTAATAATGCGTATTTAACTATTATCAACTGTCAATTATAAATTGCCATTAAACTGCCATTTGCCAAAAATCAAAAACCTGTTGTAGAATGTCACATCCCGTAGTAATGCGGGATTCGTTTTTGATATGCCAATTGTAGGTCACGCTTGTAGCGTGACAATGCTAAATAACATAAAATGTCACATTACAAAAGTGACCTACTGATAAAAAAGGATACTTAATGGAAGCCTATTGTATGAAGTGCAAGACCAAAAGAGAAATCAAAGACCCTGTTGCTGGATTTAATGCAAAGAGTTCGGCAATTACAAC
>JAEURG010000283.1 GCA_016789345.1 Anaerolineales bacterium
GGTCTCTGATGGAAGACGGTTTACTCAGTTGTGAACGATCTGTCTGGAAGACGAAATCTTTTATTTTTACTGGCGAGTGCTGATTATATGTATTTTTAGAACTTTGTCAATAGTTATCAGACAATTAAACCTTAAAAAATCAGGCAGATTTTAAGCACCCAAAGCATAAGATTCAATCCACCTGATAGCCTCACCTACCCCATCCTCGCTTCTTATTTTTTGACCGACAATCTGTGCCTGTTTACGAACAGCATCAGACTCAGCCTCAACAATTGCATTGACCAATCTCTCAACTGAAAGATGTTTTACAAGAATCGGTTTTGGACCCGCACCAATTTTATACACATTGTTTCCCCAAAATGGTTGGTCAGCAGTAAAAGGCACAACAATATTTGGAATCCCTGCAAGCAAACCAGCAGATGTAGTGCCTGCACCTCCATGATGAATAATCATTTTACATTTCGGTAGTAACCAATCATGTGGAGCAGACTTAATATATAACAAATCATTTGTAGATTCATGTTTTATTGCGCCCCAACCTGACAAAATAATTCCTCGATTGTTTGTTTGTTTCAAAGCCTCACGCACAATTTCATCAATTCGTTTTGCATCTTTATTGACCATGCTTCCAAATGAAATACAAATTGGAGGTTTGCCGTTTTTCAAAAAGTTTTGGAGTGCAAGAACTTGTTCTTGCGAATACGCCAACAAGTTGGCTGACTCCAAAGGAAAAAAATAATAACCAGTCACATGCACGCGCGGAGCGAAGTCGCTTGAAGGAGGTAAAAAAGTTGGAGACCAAGCACACAAGATGGGGGTCGAAGAACGAAGCGGGGTTTCATCAAATGGAAAAAATAATTTTCTTTTGGGTAATCCTGCTTTACGGCGGACTTGTTCAAATCCTATTTTTGCTGTGAGAAATGTAATGCGTGCAGAAAGTGTGTGGGATAAATGATTCAAAAAACGATTTCCAAAATTTGGCATGGTGACGTTGGGATAGTTGCCCGTCGGTGTGAACATCGGAAAAGTTTGGATGTGAATATCGGGAATATTTTTTTCACGCGCAAGTGTGTGCGCGCCGACTGCATGAGCGAAAGTATGAATGATGAGGTCTGCATTTTGACTTGCAATTTCGGTTTGACGAAAAATATCCGCGCCGATTTCAACAGCATGCCTCATCAGTTCACTGATTTGTTTGATGAAGTTATAACCCGCATCATTGAGTTTGCGACTTAAATCTTCAGGGTCGCCTGCAAGCGGAATGAAATTTATTTTATGTTCTTCAATTAGGTTTTTGAAACGAGATGGCGCGGCTAAAGTAACTTTGTGACCGCGATTCATTAATCCAATTGATAATGGAAGAAAAGGTTGCACATCGCCGCGCGAGCCGTAAGTGAGGATTGTGATGTTCATAAAAAAAATCGGTGGTCGAGTAGTCTGAGGCGATAGCCGAAGACGTATCGAGACCACCAGTTAATGAAGATTGCTTTGTTAAAGTTGTGGTCTCGATACGTTGCTCGTTACATTCGCAACTACTCGACCACCGAATCATTAATTCATCTCCTGCCTTCCAGACAATGCTCTCAACAAAGTATTTTGATCTGCATATTCCAAGTCACCACCCACAGGCAAACCACGTGCAAGCCGTGTGACATGTACATCATAATTTCTTAATTGTGTTTGCAGATATTGAGCAGTTGCATCACCTTCCATGCTTGGATTTGTAGCAAGGATAATTTCCTTCACTCCCCCATTTGCAACACGCGCAACCAATTGCTTAATTTTCAAATCATCTGGACCAACGCCTTCGATGGGAGATAACACGCCTTGCAGAACGTGATACTTTCCATTGAAACCGCCAGTGCGTTCCAGTGCTAAAACATCTAGTGCTTCTTCAAGCACACAAATCACGGATGAATCGCGTTTAGGTGACTCGCAAATTTCACAGCGTTCTCTACCTGCTTCCATGATGTTAAAACAGTCAGGGCAAAATGCCGTATTGATTTTGAGATTCGCCAACGCGTTTGATAAATCTTGAGCGATTTCATCAGGCACGCGCAATAAATAGAAAGCCAGCCTCGAAGCGGATTTTGGTCCGATGCCTGGCAAGCGTTCAAGGGCAGTGATTAAGGATTGGATGGATTCAGGTAAGAGCATGATATTAGATATTAGATATTAGATATTAGATATTAGTGAGCAGAACTGTTCTCTACTCTCTACTCTCTATTCTCTAATCATCTAAAAGGGAAGCCCACCCGCCAGTGGACCCATCAACTTTTCTTGCAATGCACGTGATTCATCCAATGCCATGTTGACAGCAGATAAGACCATGTCTTGCAACATTTCAGCATCAACATCTTTCAAAAATTCGGGTGAAATTTCAACAGACTTACATTTTTGATCACCAGTCATAGTGACTTTAATTGCGCCACCACCAGCAGTTGCAATGACTGTTTCTTCAGCAAGTTTTGCTTGAGCCTCAGCCAGTTGCTGTTGCATCCGTTGTAATTGTTGCATCATCCCCCCGCCACCCATTGCGGGTCCTTTGTTAAATCCTTTTGCCATGATTACTCCTAATTTATCTCAAACTTTTATTCTTACATTAGTTAGTTGATTTATATGTTATTACATGAACTCCTGTACCATTTGGTGCTTGTAGGTTTGGTGAATTCGCTGGGTAATATTTTTCAGGAAATAATTCATGTCGATTTCCTTGACAACCAGGCGAATCAGAACAAACTAAAATCTTTCTGTCTTGTAATTGCATATAACTTACACCTGCAAACCATGGGCTTGGGTCTGGATATCCATACCACTCACCATCCACGTAACACATCTTTAAAGAGTCATTAGCCAATTCTAATTCACGACCTTGTGCATTTGTTAATCTGTAATTCAAACTAATGCCTTGTTTTACATCATTCTCCGGGTAAGCAATTAAGTACTCGTATCCATCTTTACCATGCCAACAGATAACCCAACCAACAAACTTTATTGGAGTAGATGTTGGTTGAGGTGTAGGAATAGGTGTTTCAGTAACTACTTGTACAAGTGTAGGTTGTTCAACTATTAAAGTAACAGTAGGTTGAACAATTTGTGATGGTACTTCAAATTTTAAAGTTTCTGTAGGTACAGCAACTACAGGAGTCTGAACTGCTGGAATTAAATACAAACCAATACCACCACAAAGTAATATAAATCCAATAAACCCTACTAGTTCCTTTCTCTCTATTATGATATGTCCTTGATTTGATTTAAATTCAACGTAAGATAACAAAATAAAAACTATGCCACCTATAACAAGAATAGATGGTAATGGAGTATCTTGTAGTGTTTTCAGTATTTCCAACATCGTAAATCTCCTTCCTGTTATGTAAGAAAATCTTACAAATTACCAATTACGGATCACGCATTACGAATTACAAGACTAACAAACTATCCAACCACCAAACTACTAAACTAATCATCCATATCCACAATTTCGCCGCCGTGTTGAATGGCAGTGGCAACCATGCCATCGCCAGAAATATTCGCAGGCAATTTTCCTTTGGCATTCGTCACCACACAACGCACGGCAACATCCACATGAAAATGGTCTTTGATGAGTCGCGCAATCACTTCAATTTGGTCGGGCTTATTCAACTTCTCCACCAGCACATCACTCGCCATGCCAAGCAACAAAGTTTTTCCTTGCACATCAATCATGCGTACTGAATTCAATAACGCCGCAAGATTCGCTTGTGATTTTGGAAGTGTGGCGATGAGACTCTTCCATGCTTTGACGATGTCATTTGAATTGATAACTGATTTTTCAGATGGAACATCCGCTTCTTTTTTGACTTCGGGCTTGGTTGCTGAAACCTCAGGCTTTGACTTGGCTGATGAAACAGGAACAGGCTTGGACGTAGATTGAAGCGGTTCTTCATCTAAGATTTCTGCTAAAGCAAGTTCCAAACTCAAAGATGGTTGCCACCCACCGCGTAAATCAGTAGCGGCGTTGTTGAAAATTTTCATCATTCGCAAAACATCAGTTTGATTAAATGATTTTGCATGTTCTTGCATTTGCGCTTTGACCTCGCGCGTGGCTTCGACTTGTTCGATGTTGCCCATTTGAATAAGCATGAGACCGCGTGTGTACTCAACAAGTTGACGCGCAAGCGAACGCGGGTCTGCGCCAGAATCGAGGGCGTGATGAATCGTTTCAAGTCCGCGAGCAGGTTCGTGATTAAGAATCGAAGCGATGACATCTAAAACAGTTTGGCTGGTTGCAGTTCCCAAAACTTGTTGAGCAAGTGCAAGTGTAATCTTCGTTCCAGTAGATGCGAGTTGGTCAAGCAGAGATTGTGCATCGCGCATTCCACCAGCAGATTGACGCGCGATTAAAGTTAAGGCTTCATCATCTGCTTGAATGTTTTCGGCTTTGATAATTTCTTTTAAGTTGGAAACAATTTCATCAATTGGCACACGCCGAAACTCGTGACGTTGACAACGCGATAAAACGGTTGCAGGAATTTTATGAATTTCAGTGGTTGCCAAAACAAAAATGGCATGTGGAGGCGGTTCTTCCAAAGTTTTAAGCAAAGCATTGAATGCGGCAGTAGAAAGCATGTGAACTTCGTCAATGATGTAGATTTTATATTTGCCTTGTGATGGCGAGAAATTTATTTTGTCGCGCAAATCACGAACATCATCAACGGATGTGTTTGAAGCGGCATCAATTTCAATCAAATCCATAAAACGATTTTCATTGACGGCTTTGCAATGTTCGCAAGTATTGTCAGGTCGTTGAGCAGAATCTTCGTTGAGGCAATTGACTGCTTTGGCAAGCAAACGCGCAACGGTTGTTTTACCCGTTCCACGCGGACCTGCAAAAAGATACGCATGACCTACTCGGTCTGCTTTAATGGAATTGGTCAGCGTTTGGACGACATGGTCTTGTCCAATCACTGAATCCCATTGTTTAGGGCGGTATTTACGGTAGAGGGCTTGGGTCATAATAGTTGGTGGTTAATGGTTGGTGGTTGGCGGTTGAGGTGTTAGCCATCAACTGTCAACTACCAACAGATTTATTTCTCAAATATAGCACAGAATATTTTGGTATGAAGAAATTTTTATGTTTTGATTATGACCTTAAAACCCTTGCCACGAATGCTTCGACAGGCTCAGCACAAGTTTCACTAATTCACACGGGTTTTTTAATTCGATTCGTGAAAATCGGTGTAATTCGTGGCTAAAAATATAAATTATGGCAAAGTGGTGATTAAGAAATCATCAAATGAAATATCTGTATTACTGGCATTAACTGCACTGGAGATGGCTATGCCAACCTTGCCATTTGTATAGGTATCGTCATTGATAGAAGCAATCTCTTGACCATCTACATATAAATTCATGTTTCCATCACCGCAATCTGCGCCGAGGCGATAGGATGAAGCATTTTGTGAAATTTGACTTGAATACCCCCATTGACCATTGTTCGTGAGAATTTCGCCAAGTTGACCATTATCCACACGAACGGCGATGTAACCACCAGCAGGTGTGATGACAAGATAATAAAATGATTGATTGCCCGCTTGTTGATGACACATTAATCCGAAAGCAGTATTCGGGTCGGTATCATTGTTTATGACAGTTACTTCTATATGCACATTTTCATAACCCGTTTGATTCGGTGTGCTCCAAATCAGCCAGTCGTCTCTGTAAACAATGGCTCGCAACGTTTCATCTTCATATTGAACTAAACTATTTGCGTCTGAAATCGTTCCCCAATTTTGATTGGATGAAAAATCATCCTCCAAAATAATGTTAGGGATAAAATTTTCAGTCGGTGCAGAGATTTGTGTTGGAGATTCTTGTGTTGATATTTCTGTAGCAATCGCTTGAGAATTTCTATTGAAGTAACTGGTAGCTAATCCCAACCCACCTACTGCCGTAATGACAAGACATATCAGTACAACACATCCAATTGCCCAGCCCGTTAAAGAACGTCCGTGCTTAGATGATGTTGAAGGTACAGAATCAATTTTCCCCGTAGATTGTGAAGCGGAAATTTTTCCTGTATTAAGCGATATATCTTTTAATGCATCTTTCCAAGCGGATAAAAATTCGGCTGTGTTTGCAAAACGGTCATCGGGGTCTTTGGCGAGTGCTTTGAGAATCACTTGCTCGATGGCTGGAGAAATATCTGGTTTAACTTTTGAAGGCAAAGGCAATGGGTCTTGCAGATGTTTAAGAATCACAGCCAATGGTGTATCAGCCAAAAATGGAACTTGACCTGTGACCATTTCATAAAGAATAATGCCGAGTGAATAAATATCGGAACGTTGGTCAACATTGAGTGCGGCGGCTTGTTCGGGACTAATGTATGCAGGCGTTCCTAAAATTGCATCGGTTTGTGTTAAACGTGGGGATGCACTTTCTAAAAGTTTTGCGATTCCAAAATCTGTCAGAAATAAATTTCCATTCGCATCAACCAAGACGTTAGCAGGTTTCAAATCGCGGTGAATGACTCCTTGTGCATGAGCATATCCGAGCGCATCAGCCAATTGTGTAAAGATGCGGTCAATTTCTGATAATGAAAGCGCACTCGTTTTCATTTTATCTTTCAATGTGCCCGCTTCAAGATAACGCATGACAAAATATGCAGTTCCGTTTTCTTCACCATAATCAAAGACTGGCAAAATATATGGATGTTCAAGTTTGGCAATGGTGCGGGACTCTTGTTGAAAACGCTTTACAAATTCTTGGCTCTCTGCCAATTGCCCCGGCAAAACTTTAATAGCAACATTTCTATCCATAGATGCTTGATAGGCTTTATAAACGGATGCCATGCCCCCAGCACCAATCTCATTGATAATGCGATATGAACCTAACGTTTGCCCCGATTGAAGTTTATCCATTTCATTCTCCTGATATTCAGGTTTATGGAACTCGATACACTGCTCTCAAATTTCCTTGAGAATCATACAAACTTGCATTCTCGCCCGAACTCCAAACTGAATCACCAATGCCCCAATACAAATCAATAACTGAATCAGTACCTGCGATGGTATGCACTTGCACAGCACCATTTTGATACAAAGTCAATTGCGGGAATGTGTATGTATTGCCGTTATCGTCTTTCAATTGCCACGAAGTTAAATTCAATTCGCCTTCGCCCTCAAAACGAATCACCACAATTTCAGATTCTAAAACTCCCGCGCCAACCACACTGCTAATTTTCACTGCAATATCAGTTTGCAATTCTGTACTTGATGATGAAGAAACATTTGTTATTGGTGTGGCTTGTATCACTGCGGGTTGAATCACCGCGCGATAATTTCTATCGTACCAAAATAACATCCCGCCTGTCACAGTGGCTGAAACCAAAGCATTGAGTAATAAATATTGGACGAGTTTTTTTCTATCCATCTTGAATGAATGATAGCATAAAAAAGTCGCAGGTTGCAGGTCGCAAGTTTAAGGTTTTGATAAAGAAATCGCCACCCAATCATTGATTTGACGAATCTCGCCTCTGACTAATCCTTTCGCCTGACCCGCTTCAATCACACTTTCGGCTTGGTGACTTAAAATGCCGCTTAAGATTATCTCCCCATCCTTTTCTATTAAATCTGCAAGCCCTGCATCAAACAACCGAATCAAAACTGGAGCCAAAATATTTGCTACCACCAATGGCGCAGACTTAAATTCAAATTGATTATTTAATATCTCTGTCACCGAACCTTGACCTAGAATCAACTCATCACCGATTTCATTAACATCCGCATTCTCGCGCGAATTTTTGACGGATTCAATGTCAATGTCCACGCCTAAAACTTTTTTCGCTCCAAGTTTCAATGCGGCAATAGATAAAATTCCAGAACCACAACCGACATCAATTGCACGATATTCGGGAATCGATATTTGGGATTCGTTGGAGGTTTTACTATTCCCAATTCCCAATTCCCGATTCCCAAAATGCTTTTCCATCAATTCCAAACATAATTGCGTCGTCGGATGCGTGCCAGTACCAAACGCCATGCCCGGGTCAATTTTGATGGGGATACGATTCGGTTCAGGGTTTTGCAACCAAGCAGGGAGTATTAAGAGGCGTTCTCCTATCAAGATTGGTTTGTAGTGTTGCTTCCATGCTTCCATCCAATTTTGGTCAGCGATTTGTTTGTAAGTTGGAGTCGGTACAGGTTGAATCATCCCCAAATAAAAAAGTGACTCTTCAATTTTTTGGCGTGTCTCTTCAAGTTGATCGTTTACTTCCAAATAAGCACGGACGGTGATTGGTCCAGTAGCTGTGCCTTCATCTTCTTCATCATTGAATTTCACACCTTGCTCAGTCATCACACCATTGGGAGCAAAACGTGCCAACACATCCGCAACCGATTCTGCGAGTTCACCATCTACAGTTAAAGAAACTTCAAGCCAATTCATATTATCTCCAAATCAAGTGACCAATAACTCTGCCAAGCCAAACCGCGAGTAATCCAAACACGACATTTGCGCCAATGTTGATAAATGCATTTGCTCCAAAACCTTGACGCATTAAATTAATTGTTTCATTTCCAAAAGCAGAGAATGTAGTGAAGCCGCCTAATATTCCAATGAATATAAACGCGCGTGACTCATTCGAGAACATGCCATATTTTTCACCCAGATGTGCTAACAAACCAATGATGAAACATCCAATCACATTGACTGCCAAAGTTCCCAACGGAAATGATTTTGCAAATCCTTGAAAGTATCCGCCGATGAGATAACGAAGCACCGAGCCAATAAATCCACCAGCACCAACGAGAAGAATGTTTGTCAATTGAAATCCTTGTTATGTTCGGTGGTCGAGTAGTTTCGAGCCGTTTGTTGGCGAGAAACGTATCGAGACCACCAATTTAATATTTACTCTTAATTTTTTGTTTTTCTATTATTTGTTGGTTTCGACTGCTTGCGTCTCAACCAACTGATTTATTCGCTGCCCAACGAATCAAATCTTTTTCGGCATACAACATTTGAGGCAAATCATTTACATCAAAATATTTCATCTCCGAAATTTCATGCGAGGGTTTAAATTCACCTTCCACAATTTTACACAAATACACAATACTAAGATGAGGAAATTCTTTTGCAGAAGAAACTTTCAACAATTTTTCAACTTCAATCTTTATATTGGACTCTTCATAAAACTCACGGACAATTGCATCTTCTGGCGGTTCTCGGTATTCCAAATTTCCGCCAGGAATCCCCCATTCAAATTTTCGATAGGTATGTTTGAACAGCAAAACTTTCCCTTCTTCATCAAAAATCAACGTACACACACCTGCATTAAATTTTGACTGAGTGATTCGCGTTGCTAAAACATGAATCCACATCGGCATTCTGCGAAAAATGCTCAATAAAATTTTTATCATAAGGTTGAAGATTATAAACTACAGAAAGACCGTGGACAGTGGAAGGTAGACCGTCTAAAACAAAAAGCGAGCAGACTCCTCATCCACTCGCCACTGATTACTGAATACTGTCAACTAATAACTATCAACCACCAACCGCTCTCAACCCCCAAGCGCCTCATTCAACCAATCCAAAAATCCTTTTTCTTGCGGTTTGACCGTTGTTCCCAAACTCTCAGCCAATTTCTCAAACAACTCACGTTGTTCTTTGGTTAACTTTGTTGGCACTGCCACGTTCACAATCACCAATTGATTGCCGCGATTCTTTTGTCGCAAATAAGGTACGCCTTTACCTCTTAATGTAAAGACTTTGCCAGGTTGCGTGCCAGCAGGGATTTTTAACTTTTCATCGCCATCTAAAGTTGGCACATCTACTTCTGCACCAAGCACAGCCTGCGCCACGTTAATATCAAGGTTGAGGATAACGTCATTCTCTCGACGCTTGAAAAATTGATGCGGTTTTACATCTAAGACCAAAAACAAACTGCCGTTCGGTCCGCCAAAAGTTCCTGGTCCACCTTCCCCATTCAAACGGATTTGCGTGCCATGGTCAACACCAGCAGGCACTTGCACTTTTTTCTTAACGCGTTTTCTTTCCAAACCATTACCACGACAAGTTGTACAAGGCGATGAAATAATTTCGCCACGTCCGTTACAAGTATTGCATGGATATGTTTGCACCATCTGACCCAAAAATGTTTGGCGAACTTGACGTACTTCACCTTGACCATTACAAGTGGAACATTTTACAGGGGTTGTGCCGGGCTCTGCACCTTTGCCACTACAACGTGAACAAGTTTCATCGCGTTCAAATTCAATTTCTTTTTCAACACCAAAGACCGCTTCTTCAAACTTCAAAGAAATTGCCATTTGCAAATCACGTCCACGACGCGGCGCATTGCGAGCACGTCTTCCAGTTTGAAAACCAAAACCACTAAATAAGTCTTCAAAAATATCGCTGAAATCTACCGTGTAATCATGGAAGCCACCATTGCCACCCAAACCTGCTTTACCAAAACGGTCATAACGCGCACGCTTCTCCGAATCCGAAAGCACACCATACGCCTCGTTGACTTCCTTAAACTTTTCTTCAGCGTCTGGTTCTTTATTCACATCGGGATGATACTGGCGTGCTAATTTACGAAACGCGGCTTTGATTTCATCATCACCCGCATTTCGATTCACACCTAAAACATCGTAATAATCGTTGCTCATAATAGAGAACAGATAACTAGAGAACAGAGATTAGTAACTACTCTCTATTCTCTACTCTCTGATTTATTCCTTCACTTCACCTTCAACCACATCAGGATTTTCATTTGATGAACTTTCTGCATCTGATGAAGAACCCGCTTCGCTTCCAGCCCCAGCCTGATTCTGCTCATAGACACTGGCACCTATCTTTTGAATTGCTTGCCCCAACGCCTCTGTCGCAGATTTCATCTTTTCTACATCTTCAGTTTGCGCCACAGATTTAACTTCAGCAACTTTGGATTCAATGTCACTGCGAACTTCAGCAGGTACTTTGTCACCAAACTCACGCAATGCTTTTTCAGCGGCATAGACTGTGTTATCAGCATGATTTTTTGCTTCGATTAATTCTTTACGCTTTTTATCTTCCTCAGCATGAGACTCAGCATCTTTACGCATTTGTTCAACTTCGGCATCACTCAAACCAGAAGAAGCAGTAATCGTAATATGTTGTGACCTTCCAGTGGCTTTATCCTTCGCACTGACTTTCAAAATACCATTGGCATCTACATCAAACGTCACTTCAATTTGTGGCATACCTCGTGGGGCTGGTGGAATGCCATCCAAAATAAATTTACCCAATGATTTATTATCCGCCGCCATTGGGCGTTCACCTTGCAAAACATGAATCTCAACTTGAGTTTGGTTATCACCCGCAGTTGAGAACACCTGTGTCCGTCTCGTAGGAATCGTTGTGTTTCTTTCAATTTGAGCAGTTGCCACGCCGCCTAATGTTTCAATTGCAAGAGTCAATGGAGCAACATCTAATAAAAGAATATCTTTTACTTCGCCGCCGAGAACACCTGCTTGAATCGCCGCGCCAATTGCAACAACTTCATCCGGGTTTACACCTTTATGTGGGTCTTTACCAAAGAATGCACGCACTCTATCTTGAATCGCGGGCATACGAGTCATACCACCCACTAAAACAATTTCGTGAATATCTCCCGCATTTAAGTTCGCATCAGATAATGCTTGCTTGACAGGCGCAATGGTTCGGTCAACCAAATCTGCAGTTAATTGTTCAAACTTGGCGCGAGTCATGGTCATCACCAAATGCTTTGGACCATTTGCATCGGCAGTCAAATACGGTAAATTGATTTCGGTCTGCATGACGGTTGAAAGTTCAATCTTCGCTTTTTCAGAAGCCTCTTTCAAACGTTGCAATGCCTGACGGTCATTATGCAAATCAATGCCATTATCTTTTTTGAATTCTTCAATCAAATAATCCATGATGCGTAAATCGAAATCATCACCACCAAGGAATGTATCACCACTGGTAGCACGAACTTGGAAAACGCCATCGCCTACATCTAAAATAGAAACATCAAACGTACCGCCGCCTAAGTCATACACAACTATCACTTCATTTTTCTTTTTATCTAAACCATAAGCAAGTGAAGAAGCAGTCGGTTCATTGATAATTCGCAAAACTTCTAAACCTGCAATTTTGCCAGCATCTTTTGTAGCATTACGTTGTGCATCATTAAAATAAGCAGGGACGGTAATCACTGCTTGCGTAATGGTTTCGCCTAAATATGCTTCTGCATCTGCTTTAATTTTGCCAAGAATCATTGCCGAAACTTCTGGCGGAGAATAATCTTTACCGCCAAGTTCAACACGCACATCGCCATTATCCGCTTCTTTGACGGCATACGGCACGCGCTTGCGCGTTCGTTCTACTTCTGCATCACCAGATTTTCTCCCCATGAATCGCTTCACAGAAAAAATAGTGTTTTGTGGATTCGTAATGGCTTGGTTACGCGCCACACGCCCAACAAGTCGTTCACTATTTTTATTAACTGCTACCACAGAGGGTACAAGTCTTTCACCTTCAGCAGATGGAATCACAATCGGTTCGCCGCCTTGCATCACCGCCGCAACCGAGTTTGTTGTTCCTAAATCAATTCCAATAATTTTTGCCATTAAACAATTTCTCCTTTAAATGCAAGGGCACGATATATCGTGCCCCTACCAAATTATTGTGCTACTCTTACCAATGCAGGTCGAATCACACGTTCACCTAACATGTAGCCATTTTGTACAACATCAATCACAAAGCTACTTTCTACTTCATCACTTGGTTCATGTGAAATGGCTTCATGGAAGTTTGGGTCAAACGCTAAGCCTTTTGCTTCAATGCGTTTTACGCCTTCACCATCCAACATATTTTGCAACTTGCGTGCAATTAATTCAATGCCATTTGCCCAAGCATCATCGGCTGGGCGGTTTTGCAAAGCGCGTTCCAAATCATCCAACGCGGGCAACACTTTTTTGATGATGTCACCTTTCATGTTGGCGTACATCAACTCGTTATCGCGCTCCAAACGTTTTTTATAATTTTGAAACTCTGCCTGCGACCTTGCCCAACCATCTTTATATTCAATGATTTTGGCTTCCGCCTCTTGCAATTGATTAATTAACGCATCACGCTCAGTGGAATCCTGTCCGCTAGGTTCAGGCATTCCCTCTTCGGTTGCACGTTCTTTTTCTACTTCTTCTTGTTTTTCTTTCTCTTTCGCCATAGTTCTCACTCTCATTTTTTGATATTAGATATTTGATAATCGCTTATCGAATATCGTTTTCATTTGAAATTGTATCGTTCACTAAATCACTTAATACACCAGCAACATATCTGACAGTAGGGATTGTTCTAGCATAAGACATTCTCATTGGACCTAACACACCCAATGTTCCAGTCGCCATACCGGGCACGCCATATCTTGCAATCACCATTGAACATTGACGTAATTCCTCCCACTCACCTTCACCACCGATTAAGACTTGTAATCCGCCGATGTTGCTGTTGGTGGTTGTCTTTGCTAATAAATCTTGTAACGTAGAACGTTCTTCAAAAATTTTCAGAGTCTTACGTGCTTCTTCTGAACCAGAAAATTCAGGTTCACGCAAAACGTTAGTCAAGCCATCTGTGTAAATTTCGTTGGTACGGCTGGCTGTGTTTTTGAAATCTTGCAATATCAATGTGAGAATATCTTGGTCAAGCGGGTCAGTACGAGTTGGCAGGGAGGCGATGGCATCTACTGTGAGACCAGCTAGAAGCGTGTTAAGACGCGATGCGGTTTGGCTGAGTCGTTCTTGAGTCACGGGTTCTGTCAAAGTTAAAATCTGCTGGCGTACATCGCCGCCCATCATTACTAAAACCATTAATACTTGACGACCTTGTGTAGAAATTAATTCGACATGTTTGTATTTGGCTTGTTCCACATGTGGTGCAACTACTACCGAAACGCCTTGTGATTGACTAGCGAGGATAGATGCTGCGAGTGTCATCCATTGTTCTAGCTCTGGGCGTGATTGATGAAATTGATGCGAGATGGTACGTTGCACACCTTCGGGCAATTCGGCTTTGTTCATCATCTCGCTAACGAAGTAACGATAGCCTTCTTCGGTCGGCACACGCCCTGCTGAGGTATGCGGTTGGCGAAGATAACCCATTTCAGTGAGTGCGCCCATTTCGTTGCGAATGGTGGCTGTGGAAAAGTTAAGGTGATAATGCTCCGCCAGCCGCTTCGAGCCAACTGGCTGAGCGGATTCTATGTAATCTTTTATTAATAGAAGAAGCAGTGTCTTCTGGCGTTCGGTGAGGTTATTCATATTCAAAAGTTAGCACTCCCGAAACGAGAGTGCTATTTTTTACAGAATAATGATAACAGTGGGAATGGGTGAAGTCAATAAGAGTAGTGTAAGAAAACTCCCGCTTGCACTGGAGTGATAGATCGTTATGGGGTTCCAGGTCGCCAAGCAGGGTGAAAGTCTTGTCCTTTGTCTTGGGTAAGGCGTACACGGTCGCCACCAGAGACGGTCATATAGAAAATATCTAAATTGCCTGGGTCTCCTACGCCTTCGTAAGTGAGGTAAAAGCCATCAGGAGAGTAGGCAATGTTTTCTATGTAACTCACCCCGCTTACTGATACACGCTGACCTTGTTCATTGGAACGGTCTATTGCGGAAGTGCTCATTAAGTATGGATTACAAAATGTAGTAGCGCATCTTTGATTGAAGAGGATTAAGTCACTACGTGGTGACCAAGCAGGTTTATAGTTGGTATAGGCTACACCGCTACGGATGATTTGAACGGCATCAGTGCCGTCGGAATTCATTATCCAAATTTGATATACGCCTACACGCTTGACGACATAAACAAATTTTGAGCCATCTGGCGACCATGACGGCATACGAGATTCGACGCGTTGCGCGCCTTTGGTAATTTGTGTGACAGATGAAGGGTCATCTACTTTGACGGTGAAAATTTCCATTTGCCCAGTTCTTAGAGAGGTGAAAGCAATGGTTGTTCCATCGGGAGACCAAGTAGGGTCAAAGTTTCCGCCGGGTGAAGAGTCAAATGGGGTTAGGTTCGAACCGTCTGCATTAACAATGAAGAGGCTAGCATTGTTATATACATCTTGCGGGGCGCGACAAGGTGAAATAAACACTAAATGTTGACCATCCGGTGACCATGAAGGCTGGCAAGCACCGTTTGACATTTCTGTAATTTGGGTGGCACTTTCGCCGTTTAGGTCTGCAATATAAATTTGAGGCAGACCAGAACGTGTAGAAGCAAATGCAATTTGACCTGCACCACCACCTAAAACAGTTGATGGGGTAAGTGAATTTGGTGTACTGGTAAATAAAGGTGTTTCAAGTACACCAGGGATAAAAGTATTTGTTGGTCCCGGGGTAAAGGTAGGTGGAATTGGTGTCTCTGTAAATGCAATCGTCGCTGTAAATGTAGGAGCCGTTGTAAACGTCGGCAAGGGAGCAGTTGGTTCAGGTGTGTGTGTACTGGTGCTGGTTGGCTGGGTGATGAAAGGAATCGGTATCATCGCACGAACATTATCTGGCAACAAGCCTGGTGCAAAGTACACTACACCACCAATTGCCAAAACAATTAGAAGAAAAACAAAACGAATTAAGTTCGCACGTTGTTTGCGCTCGCGTTCTTTTTGACGTTTAAGCGGAGAGATAAAGGGTTGTTCTTCATGCCCTGATGGTTGCGGGTGAACGGGTCCCTTTGGTACACGGGCAGAGTTTTTTAATCCACCATCATCTAGTATGGTGTCGTGCATTTCGCGCGTGGCAATCAAGTCTGGCGGAGGTGGGGCAACCGTATAAGAGCCAGGGATTTGTTGTGTTTTGGATTTTGAGGCTAATAATGATTTCTTAAATTCCTCGGCGCTTTGAAATCGGTCAATTGGGTCAACAGCCATTGCTTTTTCAATAGTGGCGGCTAACTTGCGTGAGACTTTTGAATTACGCTTTCGCAACGGTGTCAGTTGAGCGTTATCCATAGCACGGGCAAGCCCATCTTCTGGAATCACACCACTTAATGCGGCGTATAAAGTAGCACCTAAAGAATAAATATCAGTACGTGGGTCTGTGCGGGCGGTGCCATATTGTTCTGGTGGAGAATAACCCGGTGTCATAGCACGCGCGCCTGTTGTTGTGGCTTGACTTGCGCTTTGATACACTTTTGCCAAACCAAAATCTACTAAAAAGATATGACCATCTGGCGTAATTTTGACATTGCCCGGTTTAATATCACGGTGCAAAATGGGGGGTTTACGAGTGTGTAAATAAGTTAAGGCATCACAAATTGCGGCACCAATATGAACCGCATCATCTTCACTTAACATACCTAAGCGTTCCATACGGTAACGTAAATCTTCCCCTTCAATAAAATCCATCACCAAGTATTGACCCTCATCCCCCAACACAAAATGGTCAGAAACTCTAGGTAAATTGGGGTGACGTAAGTTGGCTAAAATTACGGCTTCCAAACGGAATTGGCGCGAGTACTCATCGGTGGTAAATAAATTTTCTTTGAGTGCCACCCCCACGCCGAGGTTCTCATCTATAGCACGATAGACCGAGCCCATACCGCCCTGCCCAAGAATGTCTACAATTCGATAACGATTATGAATAAGTGTGTCTTTTTCCAGCGTCATTGATTAACCTGAAAGAGCAATTGCCCTTAAATAATTTCTCGTGCCTTGTTTTAGAATGGGCGGATTATATCAGACGGAAGGTTTTCGGGCAGAAGATGTAGTTAAATTGAAATGTTTGAAAACCCATGGTGCACCTCCTGTTATCCAAAAACCTACCAATGTATAACGAATAAAACGCAAGGAGTAAACGAGAACACCATCGCCACGCGGAAAAATTTCCCCTAACCCCATCCACAGGATTAACACACCGATTAAACCGATGACATAACGAAGAACACGCTTCCATGCTGGACCGTCAGCCTGATACCCGCCTTGAACATGAATCCATGCTACGCCAAGTGCCAAACCGAAGAACGTCCCTGCTGATGTAAAGATATTGTTCGCGTCTATCGGAGCAGGTATCTCGGTCCCGGCGAGAAGCGTGTTGTCTATCCACAAACTTGGAGTTTGGAAATTACTTCGCAAAGCAGTGACTGATAATCCAAGTGCCATCAAAATTAAGGATGCGATGAACGAAATCCAAATATGTTGGCGAAATGATTTGTTCCTTAACCAAGCAGCCACTGGCTCCCAAAATCGGACAAACGCCCAAAGTAAAATTGCCCCAAACAGCCAACCGAAAATAACATCATGCGGGAAGTGTGAGCCGAGATAAATTCTTGAAAAACCAATTAAGAAAATCAATAAAAAGCAAACAACGCGAACCCACAGATTGTTACGATACAAAGCGATCATGCCCCACACACTCATAGCATGTTGGGCATGACCCGATGGCGCGCCAAATGTAGTTTCGGGCCACAATGCTTGTACATGTGAACTGACCCAATATGGGCGTGGACCAGCAAACAGCAATTTGCCCGCATAGTTAAACATACTACTGGTTGCCAAAATCAAACCGACGCGCAAGCCAAGTGCTGAATCAATGCTCCAATAAATTAAAGGGAGTACAAGAAAGAAAAAGTCTTCAGTGCCTAATTGACTAAAAAATTGCATTGGGACATTTAACCAAGTCCCTATATTTTGAAGCGCAATTACAAAACCAACACCGCTGTCTATCCAATTTTGCATGTAGTCCTCCAGTAGGGTTTTACTAATTTGCAATTGACGATTTTATAACCCTCATTGTACACTCAATAAATGGAAAAGACACCTACCCGCTGGTGGGATGTACCATCAGCAATTTTGTTATTCATCATTATTCAAGTATCTGCTTGGCGGCTACAAGCCACCAATTGGGTAGAACAACTCTATTTAGTTGGCAATATCGCAACCATCGGCTTGCTGGTTGGTATGGCACTGGGTCAAAGCAAATTTCAAAAACGAAATGTTGTTTTACTTTCTTCTGCCTATATGCTCGTCACATTTATTTGGCAATGGCTCAGGTTTATCAAATTCGGCAGAGACCAAAACTACTTAGGCGAACAACTGCTCATTTTATTGAGTAGACTACTCACCAGCCTTTCTGAATATATGGCTGGCAGAGCAGTAAACGACTCTATCTTAGTCTTAGCATTGCTATCCATTCCATATTGGCTTGTTTCATTATATAGTGGCTACCAATTAACACGCCATGCCAAAGCACTGGCTTGCATTTTGCCATCGGCTATTTTGATGTTGATAGTACATTACTATCACTACACCGCCAAAGATTACGGCTGGATATTCGGCGTATTTTTATTCGCCACTTTGCTATTACTTGGCAGGCAAAAATACATCACCAACAAAGCACAATGGCTGAAAAACCGCGTGCAAATTTCAGGTGAAAGCGGGGTAGATGTTATCACCGCCTCCTTTACTGTTACGCTTGTCATTATGATTTTAGCGTGGTTAATTCCTTATGCCTTGCCAACCCATGTCGAAATCCGCGAGGCTTGGCGCAGAACATCTGACAACTGGTTTTCAGGAGAATCATTTGAAAACTTATTCTCTTCACTAAATAAAGAAGAAAACCCACAAGCCAAAAATTTTCAAAACTCACTTGGGCTTGGCACACAAATTTCACAAAGCGAAGAAATTGCTTTTCTGGTATATGCCCCCCCAGCCGCGGCAGATTACCCGCGCTTATATTGGCGCGGGCAAGTTTATGACCTATATGAAAACGGACGATGGTTTATTAGCAACAGCGAAGAAGGTTTACAAAACCAATCAGTGGACATGGAAATTCCCGATACACAGAATCGCTCACGCCTAAGTTTTGCATTCGATGTTTATACACCATCCCAACTAATTTTATTTACAGCAGGGCAACCCATTTCAATTAATCAGAACGCCATTGTTTTGTATAAAAATATTCCGCCCAGTGAAACCAGATACGATGTACTCACATTGCTTGCTTCGCCTGCACTAGAAAAAGGTGACTTGGTGCGAATAGCCTCGATGATGGGCAACCCGATTGTTTCAGAATTACAAAACGCTTCAACCCAATACCCAAGTTGGGTGCTAGAAAACTACCTTCACCTACCTGAAAATTTTTCACCAGAAATTCAAGCATTGGCAACACAAATTACACAACAATACAAAAACCCATTTGACAAAGCAACAGCAATCACCAATTACCTGCGAAATGCAATTAAGTATTCGCCTACTGTTTCGATACCAGAAGATGTAGAAGACCCGCTGGCATATTTTCTATTTGACTTAAAAAGTGGTTTTTGTAACTACTCAGCCTCGGCGGCAGTGTTGATGTTAAGGTCTGTTGGCATCCCTGCGCGTTTAGCGGTTGGATATGCCGAAGGTGAATCTGAAATTCAAAACAATGTTTATACCGTAAGAGAAAGAGATTACCACGCTTGGCCCGAAGTGTACTTCCCTGAATATGGCTGGGTAGAGTTTGAGCCGACGGGAAATCAAGAAGCAATTAGCCGCCCTACTGAACGGGCTGAGCAAACGGCTTCATTACCGATTCCACTAAACCCTGTTGGGCAAACACCGAATGATGGAGAGGAACAACTTCCAGTTAATAATGAAGCGTTGGTTGAAGAGCAAGAAGCGCCTCTCGTGAGTCAAAATCAAATTCAATGGTTGAGTCTATTGGGCGGAATCATCTTGTTGATTATGTTAGGTATTTTTATTAAACGAAAATATGCACCGCAACAATCGGCGGCATCTATATTGAAAGTTGTTTTAGAAAAAAATAAAATTAAAGTGCCACGCTGGTTAGATACGTTCTTAATCTGGTCGAGTTTGCCGAGCATTGAAAAAAGTTTTCATGCGATTAATACAGGGCTGAGACAATTGGATAAACCGCAACCACTAGATAGCACACCAATAGAACGCGCCAATGCTTTGAAAAAATTACTGCCCCCTGCCGAACCTTCGATAGATGTTTTGTTGCGTGAATATCAAAATGAAATGTTTAGCAAAACGCGCGGGAATGAGGAAACTGCAAGGCGGGCGGCTTTTCGGGTTTTGACGTATGCCATTTGGGCTAGAGTTAAGTTTGAAATAATGGGATACAATTAGTTATATTATACTAATTGGGTCTCCCAAATGACTGCTGAGAATACCCGCCCGAGTACATTGCACGACCAATTGCTAACGCTTGCCGCACTGGCAGGCAAAGTTCGCACTGATTTCAGCGCGAACAAAATTCAACTTCCCAAAGAAACAACTAACAGTTTACATCATTTACAAACCACGCTTGAGCAATTAAGCGAAAAGATTGAAGTGTTTCAAAACGAACATGGCAATATGATGGCTCTTGCGCAAGTGGGTCAGGTCATCAATTCATCACTTGAATTAGATGAAGTGCTTCGCATTGTGATGGATAACATTGTGCGCTTGACCAAAGCCGAGCGCGGATTTTTAATGTTGCGCGATGAAAGCGGCGAGATGGTGGCAAAAATTGCTCGCAATTGGGAAATGGAATCGATTAACTCTTCTGAAAAAAATGTCAGCCGAACAGTAGTGCAGAGAGTGATTGATTCAGGTGAGTCTATTGTCACCACGAATGCACAAGAAGATCAACGTTTTGTGGGTCAAGAAAGTATTGTGGCGTTTAACTTACGTTCGATTTTATGTGTGCCACTGAAAGTTAAAAATGATTTAATCGGCGTGATTTATGCGGATAACCGCATTCGGGCTGGCATTTTTGCAGATACTGAAAAAGATTTGCTAGAAGCCTTTGCAAACCAAGCCGCGGTTGCAATTGATAATGCACGTTTGTTTTCATCACTCAAAAATTCACTGGAAGAAGTGACTGCCTTAAAAAACTTGATGGATAACGTCTTCGCTTCTATTACCAGTGGAGTGATTACTGCGGACATTCAAGATAATATTACGCTTGCGAATCGCGCGGCGGAAAATATACTTGGCTCTACTACGGAAGAAATTATTGGGCATCGTTTGAACGAAGCGTTGGCTTCTGTTTCAAGTGAGTTAGAGCCTCATCTTAAAGAAGTTCGCAAAACAGACAAAGCGATTGTGGATTTAGAAATTAGTCACATTTCACCGAAACGCGGAAATGTAGATTGGCGTTTGAATCTATCTCCGCTGAAAGACGCGGGACAAAAAACTCAAGGTGTAGCAATTGTTTTAGATGACCTCACAGAACGAAAGAGGTTAGAAGCGCAACGTCGCTTGTTTGAGAGAATGGTTTCTCCTGCCGTCATCGAACAACTTGACCCAAACAGTTTACAACTCGGCGGTAAGCGCACGGAAATCACAACACTGTTTGCAGATATTCGCGGATTTACAACCTTTAGCGAAAGTATGTCACCAGAAAAATTAGTGACAATTTTGAATTTGTATTTGGCGGCAATGGCTGAAGCCGTATTATCTCAAGAAGGTACAGTGGATAAGTTTATGGGCGATGCAATTATGGCGTGGTTCAATGCGCCTGTGCCACAAAAAGACCATACCTTGCGCGCTGTGAAAACTGCGATTGCGATACGTGACTCGATTGAAAAGTTATATAAAGAATTACCCAAAGATGCACATTTAGCATTTGGTGTCGGCATTCATATTGGTGATGCGGTCTTGGGCTTGATTGGCACTGAAAAACGTTTGGAATATACGGCGATTAGTGATTCGGTGAACACTGCCAAACGCATTCAAGAAAATTCTGCTAACAATCAAATTTTGATTACGAAAGATGCGTATGAATTTGTCAAGAAGCACATTGAAGCGAAACCCCATGCCGAGATGAATATGAAAGGCAAAACGCAACCGATTGAGGTGTATGAGGTGTTGGGGTTGAAGTAAGGAAGAGAGTAGTAATCAGTAGTCATTGTTAAGTAGGCGGCAAGCATAAATCGGAGGCGGTGGGAACTAGCCAACTAAACGAGAAACCACCACGCGAAAACCAATGTCATTAAACCTGATGTCAGGGGCAACTTTGTTACGGAAAGCACAACGTGCGCTCTTAGCACTGCGATTGAAAGCACCACCACGTAACACACGAAGACCGTCTTCGTCAGATTTATTATTTTCTCTATTCAAAAACTGATTATAGTTTTTTTGCCATATAGTTGTACACCATTCCCAAACATTACCGCTTAGATCTAACAAGCCAAAATCATTTTTCCCAAGCGGAAATATACCCACAGCGCTAGTAGAATTTAAGTTTGTATCAGAGTAGTTAGCATGATTTGGTGTGATTTCATTACTATTCCATGGATAAAGAAAATCCTTACCATATCGCGCCGCATGTTCCCATTCAGCTTCACTTGGCAAGCGAATTTCAAACTTTTCATCTAATTGAATCGTTTCAATTTTTCCATCTCGCCACAATTGTATTCTGCCTTCTGCTTTTCGTGTTTGCTCCGTCGCCCAATTACAAAATGCCACCGCTTCATACCATCTTATACCTACTACAGGATGATTAGACAAAGCAAATATACCACCATATCGATCATGTTCTGTTCTGTTATTTCGCCACCTCAGACCCTCTTCTGTCCACCATTTGACATTGGTATATCCATCTTCAGCATTAACAAAAGCTTCAAACTGTGCATTCGTCACAAGGTAACGAGATATGAAGTAATTGCTTTGAATCTTATATTCAAATTGTGGATATTCGTTTTCACTAGAAAGTTTATCTTCTTTTTTACTGCCCATTAAGAATTTTCCAGCAAAGATTTCACAAAAAAGGAAATCTTTTGTTACCCCAATTCTAGGGTCACCTAATTTGGCCAGCACATTGCCCGCCTCCGCCCTTTCACGCGGAGAGAGGTGGTCATTTTCTATTAATTGCACAGTTAAAGCAATTAATTTTTGTAAATAATTTTTTCCACCATTCGGTTTAGTATCGTCTTCAATGTCTTTTTTATCGAAAAGGCTAGCAATCTGCCCCGACCATAACAAAGCTCGTTGCGATTGTTCATTTTTTAGTGAATCATCAGAACAAAGTTCATACATTAAATCCAAAAGGGCATCGCGAGTATTTTTGGAGTTATGATAAATTTCCTCTGCGCCCATCAGAGCTGCCAAACTCCAAAAATCGCCTTCGGCGGCATGTTTGAAAAACTCGCGTCCGCGATTACGTCCGCTACTCACCAAATAACAACCTGCCAAATATTCTTGAATGGTACGGTGTGGAAAACTATAAGAGGTCGGGTGTTCTAACTCGCCACCTTTCCCTACTAATATGCCAGAGCGTTGGTCTACATAATCCAAAAATTCAGAAGCCAATTCGGTACTACCTAAAAATTTACTTTGTTCAAGCAAAGTGAGAATGTAGCCACGCGGTAAATCAGTTTCGGTTTTTTGATCTTTTTCAGTTGCCTGAAAATTCGCGCGGTGAGCTTCATACGCTAACATTTGTAAAGTAGAAAGCAAAATATCATCTTTCTTAAGGAAAACGGTCAACGCTTCAGAAGGCGCAAAATTATCTTCACCTGCTTTATATTTTTGCCAGCGTTTTATTAATACATCCACAACCAGTTGATATAACTTAACTCGTTGGTCTGGCAAGCCAATATCTTTCTGATGAATAATTGCAATACTGGTTAACATCATAGGGTTGCTAGACATTTCAATCAAATCTCTGGTGCTAGATTTATTAGAAAGGTCTCTGGCGCGTTCTCTGGCTTGCTCTTCTGTAATATGCCCTAATCTGTGTCGCTCGTTGTACCAAGCAAATGAAAATTGTTCAATTTTTTCTCTATCAAACGGCGCAATAGTAAAAGATTGAAAATTCGGAAAGACTGCTTCTCCAACATACGAGCGGCTTCGAGATGTGATAATAATTCGCTCAATTCTGTTTAACTGGATTAACGCACCTACTGTTTGCCGAATAAGTTTACGCATATCTTGTGGTACTTCATCTAAGCCATCCAGCACCAACAAAAGTTTTCCTTTTTCAAAGGCTTCTTCCAAAACAGGCAGGCTATCACTGGCTTTATTGATTTTCAAATCTTCTTGAATTTTTTCAAGAATTAAATCTGCCAACATTTGTTTCTGATTTTCAGCAGATACATTTCCAAGATTCAAATTTGCAAGTTTTGGGCTAAGGTCTCGTAATACAATCAATACAGGAATTAAGCCTGCATCAAAACCTGTCAGTGCTTCTTTAGTCTCACCTAACAAAACCGCCGCTTGTAAAGCGATTAGTTTTTTTACGAAAGTACTTTTACCAGCACCTGCATCTCCTAATAAAACTAGCTGCTTATTTTCGATAGCAACTTCTAATACATTAACAATTTCTAATGTTGAAACAAGCCCGGTGACTCCAAACTTCTTATCTTGTTCAGATGCTTCTTCTAGTTTTTCTTTATATGCTGTTGTATCAAGGTCTATATAAATTTTATCTAAAGTAATTTCTTCATCTTTATCATCCCCACCCAAGGCGGCTAAGGGCAAGGCATTACATTGTCGGCGTATTTTTTCTAAATAACCCCAAAAAGCTTTGTTTATTTTTTCATTCTCTACATCCGATTGAGAGGCGTTGTGATAATGAATATTTGTGATTTTGTCAGCAATTTGATTATTATTGCTATTATTCAAAATATTTGCATTTTTAACATCCCCACCAATTACAATGCTATTATGAATCTCTTGAATCGTTTGAGCAAAAGAAGCATCTTGTTCAAAAACATCTTCCAATTGCAACTCAAGGCTGGTTTGTAAATTATTAATCACGCGTTTGTCTTCTGGCTTTTGCTCGGCGCGTTTAATCGCATCTTGTTCAGTATCAATTTTCGGGTTTATCTTTTCCCACAATTTTTTACCTTTGTCCCACATTTCATCAGTCAATTTTTCACCAGCACGCTCAAAAGCGGCTCGTGCCATATCTTGTGCGCCTTGAATCAAAAACGGTAAAAGAGGTGCTAAAAATTTCGCTGTCACTTCCGCTAATTGAGCAATGTCCATAAGTTACCTCTATTTGGGATGCGTCGCACTTCATTATCTAAAATAAATTTTACCCCACAACCTCACTGATTACTGACCACCCACTTTCCACTCACTACTTTCTATTTTCCACTTAACTTGTGGTCTCGGTACGCCGCCAAATACAAGAACGCGGCTACTCGACCATCGAGTTCACCATTTCCTATTCCCCATTCACTGCTCTTTCCACAAACCTCACCAAGCTCGCCATCCCATTTTCAATCGGCTCAATATCAATAAACTCATTAACCGTATGCGCTCCCCCACCCGTCGTGATTCCTAAAACAACAGCAGGAATATTTTGACTCAACGGAATATTCGCATCGGTTGAACCTGATGTCAGTGTTACTCTCACATCTTGTTCTTCTACACAACGCACCCCTAATTTTATAAATTCATGTTCCGATGAAATTTCGCCAGCGGGTCTTTCGCCAATCACTTCCGCCATAATTTTTACATCAGCGCGGTCTGCATGAATCAAAATTTCTTCCACTTGATTAACTAATTTCGATAACATCTTTGGGTCTTCCGAACGCAAGTCCAATTCACATTTTGCTTCCGACGCTAAAACATTCACGCCCGTTCCACCTTGAATCACACCCACGTTCATTGTTGTACGCGGTTCTTTTGGCAAACGCAATGCAGTTAATTTTGTAATCACATGCGCCAACTCATGCACAGCCGATGGTGAACCATAATCAGACCATGAATGTCCGCCCGCTGTTTTTGCTGTAATCCGATAACGCTTCACGCCAATCGCACGATGATACACATGCCCAAGCGCCATGCCTTCTATAACCAAATAACCAATCACATCTTTTCCAAATCTTTTCACCACTTCGCGCATACCGCGCAGATCTCCAAGCCCTTCCTCACCCACATCTGCTACAAACCAAACATCATGACTCAATTTATTTTTTAATGACCAGATGATTCCGAACAACGCGGCGACTCCCAGTGAATTATCTCCAATACCCGGGGCGATAACTTTCCCCGCTTCTTCCCTGACTTGTAGTTGGGTGCTGAATGGAAACACAGTATCCAAGTGAGCAGTGACGATTAACGGTTTGACATTTTTCTTTTTCCCCGCCATTCGTGCATATACATTCCCAATCGAATCAATCGAAACATCTTTCAATTCTTCTTTTTCAAATAAATCACGCACAAACTCCCCACGCCTTTTTTCTTCAAACGTTGGCGCAGGGATTTGTTGAATTTGAATCGCAAGGTCTAGGATGTTCATAAGGAATAGTGTACCGTAATTCGTAATACGTGAATTGCTAATCGCCAATCGCTAATTGCTAATCGCTAACAGCCAACCGCTAAATCTCTCTCGCCATTTCTTTCAACGCATGTAAACGTGCTTCTGCAAGCCCGGGCATTACATCTAATGGATAAAACGGTCCGCTACCTTCTATCTTAAGTGATGCAGATACATTTCCATATAGCACTGCTTGAAGTGGGTCATTTGTTTTTTGAAAGCCTGCTAAAAATCCGCCACAAAATGCATCACCTGCGCCAGTTGGGTCAGCCACACGAGATGGATAAGCAGGAATCTCATATCGTTTTTTATTCAACGAATCATACAATATTTGACCTTGTGACCCGCGTTTAATAATCACAAACTTCACGCCATAGTCACTGATATGTTTTGCCATGTCCCACAAGTCATTGGTCTCGCCCCAAAACAAGGCGCGCATTTCTTCTTCAGATGGATGAAAGGCAGTGACCCCTTGTAACACGAGTCTTAACTCACGCCAAAAGCGAGGAGTCATGTATGCGGGAGCAGGGTCAAGTGTCACCGTTTGTGATGAGGCGTTTTTGAAAAGATTCACCATCTGACTCTGACTCGCAAAGTCAAATGGACAGAGATGCACATGGGTCACATCATGAAAATCTTTTGGCACGCTCAATGCCGAAGGCGAGGATGAATCCATTGTACGCAAATCTTTAATCGTTTCATCAGGTGGTTGATAACCAAGCAAAGTTTTTGGAAAGGTTAACTCGCGGCGCGCAAAGTGAGACACGGCACTGGTTTGACTGCGTTCGTGCGTGTCGGTGTATGCAATGAAACTTCGCAAATCAAAATTTTCTTGCACTGTTTCAACACCACGAATATCAAAGCCACGTTTTTGAAATTCACTTAACCATTCTTTAGGATATTCGTTTGTGATGCGCGAAATTAATCCGATGTTTGCATCCCAAACCGCCAGCCCACCTGCTGTATAAATTAAATTTCCGCCGGGCGAATCCAATAATGGACTTCCTTGTGGCGGTAATAAATATTCGCGCATGAGTTTGCCTGCAATGATGAAATTCGGTTTCATTTCAATTTACGATTATGGTGGTCGAGTAGCCGCGCTCTTGTTCTTTGCGGCGTATCGAGACCACGCATGATGAATTACTTTTTCATCCATGCTGGTTTTTTCGCGGCGACTTTCTTATAAATCGGGCAACTCTTGACATGCGCGCCGGGTAAATATCCCGTGGACATGAGAAATTCATTGACAATTTCGCTACCTGTGAAGAAAAATGTTTTTTTGAAAAGTTTTGTCCACCCATCTTTTGTAAGAGGGTGATGAAAGTCTAGCCACTTCTTAAATGAGCCGTATTCTTTTTGCAGTTCAAGTATTTTTTGAGCATTGACAATCGCCGCTTTAATTTTCAATTTACTGCGAATAATGCCTTCATCATTTAATAATCGCTCAATATCTTTTTCTTTATATTTAGCAACTTTTTGAATGTTGAAATTATGAAAGGCTTTGCGGAAGTTTTTGGCGCGTTTGAGAATCAAAATCCAAGATAAGCCTGCTTGATTTATCTCAAGCACAAGCCGTTCAAATAATTCATCATCGTTTTTGATTGGAAAGCCATATTGTGTATCATGATATGGCTTGTTAAATTCATCTTCGGGGTGAGTGTTACAGTAGTCACAATAAGTTTGGGGCATTATTCCTCTTTTTTGTTTGTAGGGGGCGACCCTTCAAGTTTAATCGAATTAATTTTATCGTTCAGGCAGAGACGCCTCTACAATAATTTCCATAATTGGCAAAACCCTGTCTTCGCCAAACAAGTCAGAATGATATTCATCAATTTTCTTCGCCCCCATTTTCTCATAAAAAGGTTGAGCATTTGGGTCTGCATAGATTTTCAAAGTAGTAATGTTAAGGAGTTTACATCTTTCAAGTACATGATTAAGTAATTGTTTGCCAATTCCTTTGCCGATGTATTCAGGCAAAACCCAAAGGTGACCTAATTCATAGCCTTCTTCGCTTTGGCTCAACGCATAAAATGCAATTGGTTTTTCTGCATCTAACATCATCCAAACTTCATTCGCGGAAATATACCCCTCAGAGATTGTTAACTGTGGAAGCCATTCTTGAATCCATACTTCGGGATAATTCCAATGTCGTTTGGCGGAGATGGCAATTTGGGTTAATGAATCAGCATCATTTGGTGTGGCGCGGCTAATTTTTGTATTCATTCTAAATCTCAAATTACTAATTACCCAATTACTTTTAATTCTCTCGTCATATCAGATAAACTCTCCGCGCCATCATCTGTAATCACCAAATTATCTTCAATGCGTACACCATTTTTTCCAGCCAAATAAATACCGGGTTCAACAGTAAACGTCATTCCTTTTTCAAGCAACTTCATATTATCACCACGCATATATGGCGCTTCGTGACTTTCCATGCCAATGCCATGACCAGTTCTATGTGTAAAATATTTTCCGTAGCCACCTTGTTCAATCACATCACGCGCGGCTTTATCAACATCTGCACATGGCGCATTTGGTTTCGCCGCATTTCTACCTGCTTCATTCGCTCGCTTCACCAATTCATAAATCTTTTTACATTCATCATCCACCTCACCCACTGCAAATGTGCGCGTCAAATCCGAAATATAACCTTCATAAGATGCACCCCAATCCACCACTAACAAATCACCTGCTTGAATTTTTCTATCACTTGGTGAAGCATGTGGGTTTGCTGAGTTTGGTCCCGCACACACAATTGGTGAAAAAGGCATTTCAGATTCAGAGCCATGTTTCAATAATTGGATAACTAATTCACCTGCGATCTCTCTTTCTGTCATTCCGATTTTGATTTGAGGAATCACCGCTTCTAACGCTGACTGGGCAATGGTTACTGCTTTTTGCATTTTCTTAACTTCATCTTGGTCTTTTCTTAATCGTAACTCTGCTAACGCATCAGTTGCATCAGGGAAATCTGCTTCGGGCGCACCTGCTTTGACGTGACGAAATTCCATAAGTCTTAATTGACGTGGTTCCACACCAATTTTTTTTCCATCTAAACTTAAAGATTGAGCCGCTTGACGAAAAACATCATCCCACGAGTCTGGGTTTTCGCCATAAGCAAAATGTTTAATTTTGTAAGGAAATAAATCCACTTTGGGTAATTCAAGTTCAGGCAAAACCAAAACGGGTTCTTGATTTGGAGTCACAAATAACACAACCGGTCTTTCCATCAGGTGAAAATCAATGCCGGTCAGATATTTCAAGGTAGCACCCGGGTTGAGGATGACAGCATCAAGTTTCCCCTTAGTCAATGAAGCGGTGAGTTTGTCGAGTCGTTGTTGAGTCACAAGAGTCTCCTATTAAATTTTTTGTCTATATACTATATCAATTGAGAGGGTAAAAGTTACTTAACTTTATGTTTTCGTTTTGCGAACAGATATGAAATCCAATCCACAAGTGTTGGGAAAAGTGTAACGAATGTGACGGCAATATTTGCCCACCAAGGAATAATTAATTTACGGCGGGGATGTTTGGCAAGCTGAATAACTTTGCTAGCAACATATTCAGAACTCATGCGCACATTTATTTTATTGCGAATAGAACCATAGGCTTCGTTTGAACCAATGTGTTGACCAAACTCCGTTTTTGCAAAGCCCGGATAAATGCCACTGACTTTGATTCCTAACGGAGCAACTTCACGACGAATTGAATCAGTGAATGCACGCAAACCAAATTTACTTGCAGAGTAACTTGAAATTAACGGCGCGGATATATAACCTGCGACAGAAATCATATTAATGATATGACCTTCACGACGTTTTAACATGTGCGGCAAAACCGCGCGCGTGACTCGCATAGTGCCAATTAAATTGACATTGATTAATGTTTCAATATCTCTATCCATTGAATATTCTTCATACCAACCCACACGACCGATACCTGCATTGTTAAAAAGAATATCTATTTGACCATATAAATCTATAGCAGAGTTGACCATGTTTTCAACATCATCGGCATTGACAATATCCATTGGAATTGCAATTGCTTCACCGCCTGCATCTTGGATGCGTGAAGCCATTGCTTGCAAACGATCTAGCCTGCGAGCGGAAAGGACAACTTTACAGCCTTCATCAGCAAATAGCCAAGCGGCATCTTCGCCAAATCCAGAAGATGCGCCTGTGATGAGAACTACTTTATTTTCAAGAGGGATGGGAGAAAAGTTCATGTGGTAATTGTAAAAGAAAAATGCAAAACAGGACATGACAGTTGTTTAACATTTTGAAATATTAATTTTTTATCATTTTCAAAAATAAGATTCATTACAATTTTTTGGTCGGAATTTGAAAAAAAAAAATGGGGTAGAATATTTTTGACCACGAAGGGAGCAGACATGCTGAATGCCAGCAAAAAGATTAATGTGCTTGTGGTTGATAACCAGCCAACAACCCTATCAGGGATGCGGGTTTTGTTTTCAAAAACGAATGACATTAATCTCATCGGTGAATTGAGTAGTGGATATGACTTGTATCATTCAAGATTAACCTTCAAGGCAAGTATTATTTTGCTAGATATTGCTGTAAGCGGCTCAGACCCTGCTGATTTAATTCATTGGATTCATGATAACCGACCCAACGCTTGTGTTTTGATATTTACTCATCTCAACGATATGAAATCATTAACGAAAATGATGGATGTGGGTGCGTGTGGGTATTTAAGCAAAGAAGAACCTGAATCTAATTTGGTAAATGCCATTAGAAAAGTAGCCAATGGGGAAATTGTATTTAGCCAACAGCAACATAAACAAATAAAAGATTGGAAAGAAAAAGTTTTTAACAAAATTGCGCAACTTACTCACCAAGAACTTGAAACATTAAAACTGCTTGCCAAAGGTTGGACGAATCAACAAATTGCTCTCGCTTTAGATATTTCCACAAACACAGCCGCATTTCATGTTACAAATGTGATGAAAAAATTAGGTGTAAGTTCTCGCATGGAAGCGGCAGTTTGGGCAATTACAAATATGTCTGACAACCTAGAATAATTAATAGGTTTAAACCTATTAATATTAACAGTAGTAATTTGGGTGGAAATCTCCTAGAATTCTCTTTGTAAGAAAATCTATTTTTATAAGGAGAAAATGTTATGAAAAACAAATTTTTTATCCTAATAGTTACCATCTTATTCTTAGTTGGGGCATTAATACCTCAAAGTTCTGTTTCAGCGGCATCTTGTTATGCCTCAACCTGTTATCAGAAAAACCCAGCAACATATACAAATTCAAGTGGTTTTATTTGCTCACACAGTACGTTTACCTTTACAGTTGCTGGTTCTTATCAACAAGCTGGGACAAATGGAACTGTATTAGTAGAATTAAGGTATAGTAATCCAAGTGACCCAGATAATGGCGGGGGATGTCAGGCAAATTGGTCAAGAGCAACTGTAACAGCCTCAAATTCATCCACTATTCAGCTATTTGCAAAAGCTTATAAAACAAGTACTCCATCGAATAAACATAGCAGATACATTTGGGCATCTCCAAAATTAAATAATGGGGCATCAGTCTATAGTTTTATGATAGATGGTTCAGTAACTGTAACTGCTGTGGCTGGTATTTCGGCTTCTGTTTGCTCTGGTAATAATAATACTGGCGAACCCTGTACATATAATCCATCAGCATCTTACAGCGGCTAAAATCATTGGCAATAAAAAATAAAGGAGTTTGAAATGAAAAAAAACACATTTATTTATGTGATAATAGTTTTATCACTAATCGTCTCAGCGTTTGCATTCCTTAATAGAATCTATCTCTCACAATCAGAACAAAGCAATGACATAACTGTTAATCTTCAGTGGATTTCTTATGATGCAAAGCATGTGGCAATTGAGTATGATGTAAATGGGCTTATCGAAACTTCACAAGGAAATTACTTTGAGTGCCCTGTTGGCAATTCTGTTGTCTTAAATTCTAATGGTGAAGATATTACTGGCGAAACCTTCATATCATGCCGATTTGTATCTGAAGGTCAATATCACGTTACTCAATTCTTTTATAATGATTTCCAAAATAATGTTCCGGGAAAAGTAGAAATAAACATTGGCGACAAAGTGTTTTTCTCGCATGAGAGCGGGAAAGAAGTGTATATACCCGTTCTACAAACAATTAACTTTGATTTGCCAAAAGATATATCAAATAGCACCGAATTGTTTTCAAATAAAATAGCAATAGCAGAGAGTGGGCTTGATATGGTGGTAAGTCAAGCAAACTTCACTCCTCGTCTTGCAAAAGTAGATGCTTGTATAACACTACCAGATAATGGGGATTGGGGAATAGATGCTTACGTTAAGATGAGCGATGAAAAGTTCACTATTGATTACTGGCAAATTCCTAATTTTAGAGAGCCTGAGGTTCTTCAAAATAAATATAGATGTTTTACAACTGTCACTTCAAGTGTAAGTGATTTTAGAAACCTACAATCAGGTGATATTTCTTTTGTCGTAAACAAGGTCTATCGAAATATGCCAGACTGCACAGACAAATCTGGTTTTGAAAAAATTAAAGGCGAACTTGAATCTTATGGAATAAACCTTGAGCCAGACCCAGCTGGATACTACTGCTTTACTGGTGCGATTATGGATTTGGGCGATGCTGAATCTAATGCCCATTTATTCACCTATATCAGAGAAGCATTAAAAGAAGAGGTGGAGGGTCCGTTAACAATTACTATTAAATAAATCACAAAAGACACTCTATTCATTTATCAATGAATAGAGTGTCTTTATCAGGAAATACCCTTATGAAAAAAAATAAAGTGATTATCATTTTCAGTCTTCTAATTGCAAGTTGTTCTTCTTATATACAACCGAATAATACTAGCGAGCCTATCATCAATAAAACTCTAACTCCTACAATTCTACAACAAACTGAAATGCCAAGCAATTTACAAGCGCAAACTGATACCACATCATATAAATTCTTATCCCCTACTATCGTGCAAAATATGTCGAGTACAATGACTTTTGAAGTTTCAGGATTCCTTACAACATCTACTTTTGCGTTTAGGGTAGATGCGTTTGTACCCTCTGGGTTTGAGTTTCAATATCCAGATTATAACTATCCAAATATTTATGACAGTATAGAGTTTTCATTTACGCCTGACATTGAATACCAAGCAATGGGTGGAGGTGGAGGAAGTGAAACATTAGAAAATACTTTTAACATAAATTCTCAAATAGAACATAGGGTAATAAGCCAAATTTCTTCTGGGCAACAATTCAATTTGAAAGCAGTTGTTGACTTTGGAGAGTTTACAGAAATTACAGAACTGGTTACTTTTGAAATTTTATTAATTGTTCCGTAAAAATAGACTTCCGAGTTCTTAAAGAACTCGGAAGTCTTAAGCATTATTCTTCCTCTTGCGAATCTTTCTTCTTGACCTTCGGTGGTTCCAGCACTGGATTTTTTCCAAGTGCAATATCCAAGACATCATCCATGTGTTTGACAGGCACAATTTTCAATTCGGATTTTGCCGTCTTGGGTAAATCCACCAAGTCTTTGAGATTCTTTTCAGGCAACAAAACAGTTTTCAATCCAGCACGATGCGCGGCGAGAACTTTTTCGCGCACACCACCAATTGGTAACACACGTCCACGCAATGTGATTTCACCGGTCATGCCCACATGTTTTGAAACAGGTCTGCCTGTCAATGCAGATGTAATTGCAGTTGCCATCGTAATCCCAGCCGATGGACCATCTTTGGGAATGCCGCCTTCGGGCATGTGAATGTGAATATCAAAACGTTCAAAAATTTCCATATCAATTTTTAATTGAGCCGCACGAGACTTAATATATGTCATCGCCGCTTGTGCAGATTCTTGCATTACCTCACCCATTTGCCCTGTCATTTGCAAACCACCTTTGCCTTCAAAGATGGCAACTTCAACCGCCATAATTTCGCCACCAGTTTCTGTCCATGCCAAACTTGTTGCAACACCCACTTCATCATTTCTTTCGGCTTCGGCTTGAAACACTTGTTGTGGACCAAGTAGTTTATCAATTCCATCAGCAACAATCACTGCTGGATACTTTTTCGCTTCTGCTTTCAGACGGGCAACCTTGCGACAAACGCGGTTGATTTCTCTTTCCAGTCCACGCACGCCCGCTTCGTATGTATATTCGCGGATAATTTTTTGTAACGCTTCGGTCTCAAACTTCAAGTTGAGTTCTTCAATTCCATTTTCTTCTATCTGACGTGGAATCAAATAGCGATTGGCAATTTCCAATTTTTCTTCTTCAATATAACCGGGGAATTCAATCACTTCCATGCGATCTAATAATGGCGCAGGAATCGTTGACAATGAATTTGCAGTTGTCACAAACATCACTTTAGATAAATCAAATGGCAATTCAAGATAATGGTCACTGAAAGCATTATTTTGTTCAGGGTCTAATACTTCCAACATCGCGGATGCAGGATCGCCACGAAAATCGGAATATAGTTTATCAATCTCATCCAACATAAACAACGGATTTGATGTACCGGCTCGTTTCATCGTTTGAATAATTCTGCCGGGCAATGCACCAATGTAAGTTCTTCTGTGTCCACGGATTTCCGCTTCATCACGCACACCGCCAAGTGACACACGCACAAACTTTCTGCCGAGCGCATCTGCAATTGAACGACCTAAAGATGTTTTTCCAACTCCGGGCGGGCCCACAAAACATAAAATCGGTTGTCGTTCTTTTTTCGGTTTCAATGAACGAACAGCAATATATTCCAAAATTCTTTCTTTGGCTTTCTTCAAACCGAAATGGTCACGCTCTAAAATCTTTGCCGCGTTTTTCACATCCAAATTATCAGGCGTGGAATTGTTCCACGGCAAATCTAAAATCCAATCAATATAAGTACGGATGATTCCCACTTCTGGAGCCATCGGCGGCATTTGATTGAGTCGCTCTACTTCTTTCAAAGCAACTTTCTTGGCTTCTTCGGGTAATTTTGCGGCTTCAACTTTTTTCTTCAAATCAACTGCATCGCGTGTGAAAATATCACCTTCGCCCAATTCAGTTTGGATTTGTTTCATTTGTTCACGCAAATAAAACTCACGTTGGCTTTTATCTACTTCATCTTGCACACGCGAATGGATTTCATCTTCCAATTCAAGCACATCTACTTCTTGCGCCAATAAAGTATTCAATTGACTCAATCTTGTTTTCGGGTCGAGGATTAATAACAAACGCAATTTGGCTTCGTAAGTCAAAGCCAATGAAGTCGCAATCATATCCGCTAACCAGCCGGGCTCAGCAATATTCAAAGCAAACAAATGTGATTCTTCTGGAATCGAACGGTCTAATTGAATACAACGTTCAAATGAACTTAATACCGAACGCATCAGTGCTTGCGTTTGTTTATCAGCAGTCGTAGATTCATGAATCACACGCGCACGAACTTTGATATATGGTTTGAGTCTAATAAACTCAACAATCTCAATGCGTCTGCGTCCTTGCACCAATGCAGAACGCGAACCATCCGGCATATTTAACAAACGCCCCACCGCCATCTCAACGCCGATTGGCAAAAAATCTTCCGCGCCGGGGTCATTTGTTTCAGGGTCACGTTGTGTTAAACCAATTACCGTATGCTCGCGCGCTAAGGCATCTTGTAAAGCAAGCAATGATGCTTCACGCCCCACAAAAATTGGCGAAACCATGCGCGGAAAAATCACCATATCACGCAATGGCAACACAGCCGCTTCAATCAAACCATCTTCATTTGGTTCAAGGTTCGGAATACGATATAACTCTTCCGTTCTTTGCGAAAGCGTTAAATCAAAATTATCTTCTTCAGTCCAATTCGGT
>JAEURG010000008.1 GCA_016789345.1 Anaerolineales bacterium
TCTTGCAGACGCAGGGTTTTCAAAAATTGAAATTACACCACACACCATTCAAACCCGCTTCCCAGACCCAAAAACTTTTGCACGCAAGATGGAAACGGCTTATGGAGCAGTTATCCCTGCTTTTGTGCAAAACCCAGATGCGTTTTTAGCATTTCTAGATGCAGTTGAAAATGAAACGCATGATTTAGTTGCCCAATACACACAAGGCGAAATAATGACTTTCCCCATGATTGCAAATTTAACAATTGCGTATGCAGAATAAAAACTCGATGACATCATTAAATCAATTGAGCAGGCGTGAAAAGGAAGTGGTTAAACTTTTGCTAGCAGGCAAAAGCAATAAGTTAATCGCTTCGTCTCTTTATATTGCTGAAAGTACAGTTGAATTTCACCTGACAAATATTTATGCTAAGTATCAAGTAGGCTCAAGAACCGAGTTGATTTTAAAACTAGGGGAATCCAGAGTTGCAGATAATGAAGACCTTGTAGAAAATAGAGACCGACTCAATTCTATTTGGAGAAATTGGGTTCTATCTTTTAGAGAAGCCGTCTCTATCATCGGCAAGGAGTTAAAAATGAATACAGTAGTAGAAAACGAATCAAACGAAATGACATTCTTTGAATCCATTCGAGTATGTTTCACAAAATTTGCAGACTTTTCTGGAAAAGCAACACGTCCAGAATTTTGGTGGTTTATGTTATTCGTCACACTGGTTGCCTCTGCATTGGCTTATTTAAGTGAGCAGTTGGTTAACGTGTTTCTAATTGCCACTTTGTTACCTCTGCTAGCAGTAGGCGCGCGCCGACTTCGTGATATTGGCAAGAGTCCTTGGTGGGAATTATTTCTCTTAGTTCCCGTAGGCGGAATTGTGATACTAGGAATCTTGTGGGCACAACCTCCAGCAAATCTTTTAGCAGACGACACACCTGCGACAGCACGATAATGTAAACTAGGCTTCCGAAGTGTTTTGCAAAACTTCGGAAGCCTAATGTAATTATGAGCAACGCCCAAACCTTCTCTCAATCTTCAGACCAATACGCCAAATCCAGACCGCAATACCCTGATGAATTATTTTTATATTTAAGCCAAATTTGCAAAGAGCATCATCGCGCATGGGACTGTGCCACAGGCAATGGTCAAGCCGCAGTTTCATTGACCAACTATTTCTTAAGTGTCGAAGCGACAGACATCAGCGCAGAACAAATCACACATGCTATTCAGCATCCAAAAATAAAATATAGTGTTTCGCCTGCTGAGCAAACTTCTTTTGAAAATGAATCATTTGATTTGGTTACAGTTGCAGTTGCTATTCATTGGTTTGACCAAGTAAAATTTTTTCAGGAAGTGAATCGTGTTTTGAAGCCAAATGGAATTTTAGCCATTTGGAGTTATGGGCTTTTTGAAATTGAACCCAAAATTTACAAAATCATTTTGGAAGAACTTCTGCAACCTATTGATAAATTTTGGGCAGAAGGCAATCGTCAAGTGATGAACGGTTATCGTGACATCATCATGCCGTTTGAAGAAATTCAAAACCCGCCAAAGTTTGAGATGAAAATTGAATGGCGTTTGAATCAGTTATTAGATTATTTACGAACTTGGTCAGCAGTAAAAAGATATATTGTCGAAATTAAAAATGACCCGATTGAAATATTAGAATCGAAATTGAAAATGATTTGGGGAGAATCAGCAAAAGCCAAAACGGTGAAAATGCCACTGTTTTTTAGAGCAAGCCGAAAGTCAGCATGAAGCGTAATTAGTAATCATTAATCAGGGAGGTCATCATTAGCATGTATAATGAAAATCAGAGTTAAATTAAACTCTCTTGCCGTTTCCATTTTAATTAACAATCAAAAGGAGCATTTTCGATGAATCGACAAGATATTCGTTTACTGCAACAAATCAAAGGCTATCCATGTGTCACCATCACGTTGCCAACACATCGCACATCGCCTGAAAATCGTCAAGACCCCATTCGAGTTAAAAACTTAATTGATGAAACGATTGCACGTTTATTGAAAGAATTTAGCAAGCGTGAAATCACACCGCTGGTCAATCAACTTGAAAAATTAGTTGAGGTTATTGATTATCGTTATATGTTAGATGGCTTGGCTTTGTTCGTCAATCGTGATTTTGCGCGGGCAGTTCAGTTACCTTTTACTTTAAGAGAACGCGTAAGCATTGACGAAAATTTTTTAACACGCGACCTTGTGTTTGCAATGAATCGCACGCCACGTTATTGGGTATTGGCTTTGAGCGAAAAGCCGACTCGTTTGTTTGAAGCCACGCGCGATGATTTGATTGAAATTCAAGAAGGCGGCTTTCCGATTACACATGAAGGACCTGGTGGCGAACAACCTTTGCCCGGTGGCTTTGGTGTGCAAAAATCCGCCTATCGTGATGAATATCATCGCAAATTTTTTCGTCAAATTGACAGCGCCTTGAAACCATTTCTCGCGTCTGATTCGTTGCCGCTTGCAGTTGTGGGCGTTGACCGTTTTCTTTCGTTTTACAATGAAGTGACCGATTTCAAAAATTCGATTTGGGCTACTGTACAAGGAAGCCATGATAAAACATCGCCTCACGACTTGGGGAAACTTGTGTGGGGCGCGATGAAATCTTCTTTTGCCAAACAGCGTGAGCAAGTGTTGCTTGATTTAGATAAAGCCGTTGGAGAAAGAAAATTCGCTTCGACCATCGGTGAAGTGTGGCGACTTGCAAACGAAGGGCGAGGTCAGCTTTTGTTAGTAGAAGAAGATTTTCACTATCCTGCCCGCGTGGATGAAACAGGTACAACCATCACACCTGCCGATGATACATCCGCACCTGATGTGATAGATGATGCCGTAGATGAAATCATTGAAACAGTATTAGATAAGCAAGGGCAAGTTGTGTTTGTAGAAAATGGTCAATTAGACAAACATCAACGCATTGCGCTTATTTTGCGATATTAAATGATAGGGTTTGTTTCGGAAGGTTCACACAATCTCAATTTATATTATGCCAAGGCGAAACAACAAATTCAATAGGATTATTCAACTTCAAGAAAGTAGAGCCAGAATTTTTAGATGAGATAAATCAATTGATGAAAAAGGTTTTGAGCGTTTGATGAAAGAAGAATATTCGTAATTTCTCAAAACAACAATCTCAATTTACATTATGCCAAGGCGAAACAACAAATTCAATGGCATTATTTAATTTCAGAACATAAACAGGTTCAGGCTCTACGAATTGAGCCCAAAACGTTCCATCTTTAATAACAACGTCTTTGTTATTTATAAGGCTTTGCTTGGTATCGGCAAGACCAGCATTATAAAATGTACGGTCGCAAACGCCATTCATCCAATAAATATAGTCATTAGCAGAAACCCACTCGGCAGATGAATGAACCGATTGTAAATTTTCAGGAAGCGTAATCGTCGAAACAAAAGCATCTTCGCCTTCGCCAATTTGCGTATGAATCACATTGCCCTCACGTTTGTGGATAACCGTTGATGATTTGGTAATAATATCAACAGGGTCCATTGAACCAACCGAAGACCTAGCATCAACAATCATATAACGAGGCGTGTTGCTTGAATCCTTAACAAAAATAGACCACTCCGCACGCACACCTTTCACCAAACCTGATACTCGATAGGCGTTGAGCGCTAGAAAGTAAGAGGGTTCATCTGTACCCAAACACTTAATCGGGCTTATTGAAAAACTGGAAGAGATGCCAAGTTTTTGTAACAACGTATCAACTTCAGATGATTTGATTCGATACACCCAATAAATAGAAGGAGGGTCATTTTCAACTGTGAACTGCACAAGTGGCTGGTCTTTTCCGAAGGCAATTTTCAACCCAGAAAAAATTGTCATTTGAGAGTATATAAATCTTTTTATGATGTTTCTTCCTAGCCGCCCAAGCCTAGAAAGGTTTTTTGTTAACACAGGGTTTTCCATTAATGAACTCCACAATTAGAATTAATCCTTATTAAGAATATAGTAAACTTGTAGGTATTATTACACAATAATTCGGTATTAGATACGCTTCTTTCTTGACCTAAGATTAATTCTATGTAAAATAGCATCTTTTTACTGATAGTTTGTTATTAAGAAAATCCCGATATATCTTCAAAAGGAATATATGAGCATAGAACCATTAACTACCAATGATATTCTGAGGCTTTGGTCTAAAACCTATAACCGCGAGGGCAAACCTGATTGGTCACATATTTTCCCTTACTACCATGATGATATTATTTTTCAAGATAGCATTCAAAGAGTAGAAGGCAAAGATAATTTCATTGCATTATGCCAGCGACTGACGGATAGATGCGAACAACTACAAATGGATATTACATCCATTGCACAAAACGAAAAAGAGATTTTCATGGAATGGAAAATGACCATGATTTTCAAAAAATTCCCCAGCACGCCGATGTACGGATGCACAAAACTTACCTTTGGCGAAGATAATCGTATCATCAAACAGCGAGATTATTATGACCTATGGGGTGATATCTTCAATGAAATCCCTTGGTTTCATCGTCCATACAGAAAATTCATGCACAAATATTTTGGATAGGCGGATGAACTATTGAAACTTCCTGAAGAACTTCAATTTATTGAAAACGCCAGAAAACCTCAAAAAACTACCACTGCCAGATTAGATGGTCAGGTGTGTGTAATTACTGGCGCAACCTCAGGCGTGGGATATGAATCCGCAAAGCGAATTGCACAAGCAGGTGCCCATTTAGTTTTGGTATGCCGAAATATTGAAAAAGCAAATATTGTTAAATCTGAAATTACAAATCTTTTTAACACCAAAGTTGATCTTATTCAAGCAGATTTTTCAAATCTGAATTATGTTCGAAATGCCGCAAATCAAATTCTTAATCAATACCCTGCTGTAAAAATATTAATCAACAATGCGGGTTTACATTTAACCACTCGCAAATTAACAGCCGATGGATTTGAAATTGTATTTTGTGTCAATCACCTTGCATCATTTTTATTTACACGTTTACTGCTCGACCGAATGATTAACTCTGCACCTGCTCGTATTATCCAAGTAAATTCTGAAGGACATCGTTTTGGCGGATTAAAATTAGATGACCTTGATTGGGCAAAACGTAGATACAGAGGTTTACAGGGTTATGGCGCGGCAAAAACTGCTCAGTTACTTACAGTTTGGGAATTAGCAGATAAGTTACATGGAAGTAATGTCACAATCAATGCCGTACACCCTGGCGAAGTTGCTACAAACATTGGCATGAACAATGGATTTTTATATCGCTTCTATCAAAAATATTTGTTGTTTCCGTTATTAAAAGACCCAAAAATATCTGGTGAAGCACTTTATTATTTTTCCGCCGCTCCAGAATTAAGCAATGTAAGTGGAAAATTTTTTAACATGACCCACGAAGAAAAACCAGCCGCTCACGCACTGGATAGGGAAGTAGGAAAAAAAGTTTGGGATATCAGCGAGAAATTAACTGGACTAACAACTTAAAATAAAAAATGAGCAAACAACAAACTCCCGCGTTTGTTTTCAAATATATTTACCCAAGATTTCGCTACATATTAGGGTTGGCTCGTAGACTCCATCATTTTTTTACCACGCTATGGATTTCTTTTCATAAGCGACCGACTTCTTCGCCTGTTATCCCAGATAACTATACAGTTCATAACACATCAACATTTGATTCTGAAATAACGCTTCATTGCCTGACTGGGAAACTGCCAGCTGACCTTGAAGGTTCGTTATTTATCTGCCAATGCCTCGGCTCGCCAGAAGCATTCATGGTTGGTGATACGAATCTCATCCGCATAGATTTTGATGGCAATCAAGCAAGTCTTACGAATCGTTTTTTGTGGACACCTGTTGCATTAGCCCGTCAAAATCTTAAAAATACATGTCATCGCTTTGACTTTTTTGGATTCATGTATCTATCTCCTGGATTAGGTATGTTTTCTTATGCAGAAGGTTTGTATTTACTTCCCGATGGGCGACTAGCCGTAACCAGTGACATTGACCGTCCATGGATTATTGATAAATATAGTTTGAAAGCGACAACACCTGTTGGAAGAAGAGATGAATGGCTTCCGATGTTATCTGCCAATGCAGGTGAAGTGATGGGGAGTCTTTTTGCTGGTTATAACAATTCTCATGTTTTATACACCGACCATCAGACAAATGAAGTTTTCATGGTCAATTACCAACTAGCAGAAGGGAATGGAAGCGAACATCTAGTTAAGTTAATGCGTTGGGATGGATATCATGATTTTGAAAAATGGATTGTGGTAGATAGCGATGGTGTTGAAATCGAAATCAAACAAAGTGTGCATGAATTAGTTTTTACACGCGATTATATTTTGTTGGCTGATACTGCATTTGTAGCGGGAACTGAAATGTTTACGCCGTGGAAGAATGCAAAATTGCCCTTTGAAAAAACGGTTGTGTATATTATTGACCGCCGAGATTTAATTTCAGGTAAGAAAACTGTAGTATCAAATAAAATAATCGTAGATAAACCTTGTATTCATTTAATTGCAGAATATGAAAACCCCGATGAAAAAATCACAGTGTATATGCTTCATATGCCTGCTACAAATACGGCTGAAACAATACGCAGATATGATCGTGATTTGAATGGAAATCTTTTTCCGAAACATTTGATTGGATATGGCACATTGCCAGTATTTGATTTAAGTAGCATTGGCAAACATGTGATTGATGTATCGCAACTTAAGGTGCAATCGAAATATATTTCTGAAATGCCGTATTGTTGGGGTCCGTATGTTTATACTTATATGCAACGGCAAATAAAACCGTATCACGGACAAGATTTATTTATTATGTTCAAAGGTTTTTCAAAAGATTTGTTGCCACAACGTATCTTCAATGCTTATAAAAATATAAATGCTCGCCAAGTGCCACTTGAAGAAATGATAGAGGGTGGGGGGATTCAACATAATAATTCGATATGCCGAATCACGACAAAAGATTTTGAAATTGCAGATGCTTATGTTTTTCCAGATAGAGTTTTGATTTATACCATCGCAACACTTGACTCGAAAAATGAAAATGCTTCAGGCTACCTCATTGCTGGTGTTGTGACTGATGATGTTTCTGGCAAAAAATCATCTGGGCATGAGTATTGGATATTTGATGCTTCTAACTTGGCAAAAGGACCCATTTGCAAATTAGGTCACGAGTTATTAAATAACTCAACGCTTTTTCATGCGATTTATATTCCGAAACATATTGAAGAAAAATTAAATCAAAAAGAAATTTCGTATCACATTCCGATTCGAGAAGATTACCCAAAAGAAGAGCTTGAAAAATGGGATAAGAGTGTTTTGGAATGCTTTGAAGAGGTGATATACCCGCTTTTTGACGATTCAGATTCAGTTGCTACAAAACGAGCAAAAGAAATAGCCAGTCAATTAGCAAAACAAAGGTTTTGAAAAAAACATGACATGTCTCTGAGAAATCCTGATAAGACATGCCATGTTTATTGGTTTAACTATTTTGCATAGGCATCTAGGAATTCATCCCAGATGGTGGTGAGAGCAAAGTTTAGGGTGGAGCGATAGTAAGTGTAATTTGAATCTTTTTGGCTGGCTTTAGAGATGTGATAAATGGAGATACCACGCACCTCCGAATATGCGTTGACGTGACGTTCATGTAATACAACGGCGGTGATGGCATCCATGACGGCTTGGCTAGTATTTTTTATGGTTGTATCTGCTACCAAGCGTTTCATTTCGTATGCCATATCGTACAGGTCTTTATCCATAGGCGCTTGCCACATGGAGCGTGTGGCGGTGAAGGCACTGTCGTATTTTTTGCGATTTGCAGATAAGCCGTTGTTGAGGGCAGTGAACCAATTATCAAGCGCGGTTTGAAGCGCGTCGTAGCGAGAATCCACTGCAACAGCAGACCATGTCTTATCTTTAGAAGCACTTTGACTGGTGGCAATTGCAACTTGGTCGGCGGTCATGTTTGGATTTGCGGCGAGTTGGGCGAGGACGAGGTCATATTCAATTCCATCCCAGCCGACGTATTCTTGCGAGCTGGTGACAGCGGTAGCGTGACCGTGCCATAAATCGAAAATTTCGATGGATGCCATGTTACAGCCATCGTAGCCGACTACATCAATAAAACCGAGTGAGGGGATGGCGGCTTGCATTTCTTGATAGTCGAGCGTATCGGCATTGGTATCATCAGACATGACGTAGCCCGGATGCCAATTCCAGCCGTGACCCCAAAAATATAGTGCGTAGTGGTCGGCGGGGTGATTGGTTTTTGCCCAAGTGACGAAATCAATTAAAGTTTGCGGGTCACCTGTGTTTCTTTCGCCCCAATCAGCAACGGCACTTGCGGAATCAGCCAACATGCCTTGTGTAACGTAGTAAATTTTTGTGGTTTGCCAATCGCCGCGAGAGGTATCATAACCGGGCGCGCGGTCTGCGAGGGCAACGACTTTTACATCGGCAGTGGAACCTATTGCGGCGAGTTCTAGTTCAATGTCTTTGACGACGTAGTCTTCGAGGTTGTTATCACCAGCGATGTACACCATCACAGTCCACTTGGCTTGTGGGACGGGCGGTGCGGCTGAGACGGTGCCTGTGAGCATGGATAGTAAGACGACGATGAGAACAAATGTAATGAACGAGCGGTTTGGTTTTTGCATTACTTCCTCCAGCGGGGTTTGGGATTTGTGGCGCTGAATTAGGATAGCATTTTGTGAGGCGGATTTCAAGTAGCAGTTAAAACATGACATGTCTCATTAGGATTCTGATTAACCAAAATGCTTGCGCGGATATTGGCTATGGTTAATCAAACTTTCTCGGAGACATGTCATGTTTATAAAATTAAAACCCTTCCGCCATATACTCACCCCACACACTTCTCAAAGCATTACAAATTTCTCCAAGCGTAATATCCTTTTCTACACACTCAATAAACAAGGGCATTAAATTCTCAGTGCCTTTGGCGGCATTAGTTAACTTATTAAGCAACTCATCAACCAGTCTCTGGTCTCTAGTCTCTCTTAACTTCTTCAACCTTTCCCTTGCTTCAACTTCAATAATCGGGTCAACTTTCAAACGTTCCAACTTTTGAACTTCATCACTAACAAATTGATTCACGCCCACCACAATTTCTTCCTTTCGTTCAATGGCTTTTTGGGCTGTAAAGGCTGCATTTTGAATTTCATTTTGCATAAAACCTTTTTCGATGGCTTGCATGGCACCGCCCATGTCATCAATTTTGGAAATATATTCTTCTGCGCCTTTTTCAATTTCATCGGTCAAGTATTCAATTAAATATGAACCTGCTAACGGGTCAACTGAGTCTGCTACACCTGATTCATAAGCAATGATTTGTTGAGTCCGCAAGGCAACACGCACTGCTTTTTCAGTGGGGAGCCATAAGGCTTCATCCATACTATTTGTATGTAAACTTTGTGTTCCGCCTAATACTGCTGATAATGCTTGTATGGTCACACGCACAACATTATTTTCAGGTTGTTGTGCAGTTAAAGTCGAGCCTGCGGTTTGGGTGTGGAATCTCAATTGCCATGAAGATGGTTTGCTCGCTTTGAATCGCTCGCGCATAATCTTTGCCCATAATCTACGTGCCGCGCGGAATTTTGCAACTTCTTCCAAAAAATTATTGTGAGCATTGAAGAAGAATGAAAGTTGCGGCGCAAAATCATCAACCGATAAACCTGCTTTCAACGCCGCTTCAATATATGCGATTCCATTTGATAATGTGAACGCTACTTCTTGCACAGAGGTCGAACCCGCTTCACGGATGTGATAGCCTGAAATTGAAATCGTGTTCCAACTCGGCACATGCTCTGCACAAAAAGAAAATATATCTGTGATTAATCGCATCGAAGGTGCAGGCGGGAAGATGTATGTGCCGCGCGCAATATATTCTTTGAGAATATCATTTTGAATCGTGCCACGCAATTGAGTCATATCCACGCCTTGTTTTTTCGCAACGGCGATATACATGGCAAGCAAAACGCCAGCAGGCGCGTTAATCGTCATGGATGTGGAAACTTTGTCCAGTGGAATTTCTTTGAATAAGGTTTCCATATCATGGATGGACGAAATGGAGACTCCTACTTTACCGACTTCTCCATGCGCGATTGAATCATCCGCGTCATACCCGATTTGAGTTGGGAGGTCAAATGCAACACTTAGCCCCGTTTGACCTTGTTCTAATAAATAGCGATAACGTTTGTTTGAATCTTCGGCTGTGGAAAAGCCAGCATACTGACGCATCGTCCAAAACCGTGAACGATACATGGTGGGTTGGACTCCGCGTGTGAATGGATATTCTCCGGGGAAGCCTAAGTTATCTGGAACAGAATCAAGCTGAGGCGGGAGAGCGAGGCGCGGAATTTCTATCCCAGCAGTGGTTTCGAATCGTTCTTTTCGTTCTTTGGATTTATCCAAAGATTTTTTAAGTGTTGTTTCTTTCCATTTTTTGTATTGGTCTTGGATGGTCATATTTCACCTAATTATTATAAGATTGCTTCGTCGCAAAGGACAAGAACGCTCCTTGCAATTACATAGTATAGTACACTTATGATATGGAAATTTGTTATTTAATTGCGTTTCCTGATTCAGGTGAAGGGAAAACACCGCCGTCGGAGCAGTTTAAAGTTTTGAAAGATGCACCATACTTTCAACCGATAGATATTGATTTACTCAGCCTCGGTGAAGAGACGATTGTAATTGAAGGCTATGCTGTTGCTGTGCGGCGTGAGCGATATGATGGTGTGGTGCAAATGATTGAGTGTCGTTTTGATTTAGCGAATCCATTTGCTCCAACGGTTTTGCAATTGCGTACAAAAATTCAAGCCGCCTTGCAAAGTAGATATATTCCCGAATCAATTCGTCAAAGCGGGTTGTTTGAAGATTACACTGTTTTATTGGTACAAAAAGCAAAACCCGCTCCAGAAAAATGGATTGATAAAAATGCCGCTTCACTTGCTAAATTCATTCGTTCGCAAAAAGAAAAATTAGATGCCGCTGAAATTGGAGAAATCCTGGTTTCACGCACACAATACTCTGCTGTAGATATGACCGTTGTAGATTGGGAAGGTGCGGTGATTATTGCCCCAAATGCAGATTATGCTTCTGATATTGCTTTGTTGAAAATTGGAAATTATCAATTGTTGCGTTATCGCATGTTAGATGAGTCTATCGAAAATATGCTCGATAAAATTAACGAAGTTTTTTTTAAGGGCAAAAGCCGTTTTCACGCAACCAGTGACGTGGTTCGTCAGTTAGCCGAGCACAAACTCGAAGTGATGATTGACTTTGAACGCGCCGAACAAAATTTATTATTAATCGGTGATTGGTATTCGGCAAAACTATATGAAGCCATTCAAAGTGAATTGTACTTAAAAGATTGGAAAGATAATTTACGCAGTAAGATGGAAAATTTGGAAAGTATTGTTGGAACCATTCGAGATAATTTTTCATTTTCACTTGAACGCTTTTGGGGGCGTTTCGAAATGGCAATTTACATGATTATGCTTTTTGGATATTTATATCTTTTCTTTGCCGATATGGGCTGGATAGGTCCATAATGAAGGAGACAGCATGTCATCCACTATAAAAGCTTTTCTCTTATTAATATTTCTTGCTTTGATTGCTTTTGGCACATATCAAGTTGGGAAATCAATGCGTGCTTCTTTAGAAAATAAATCAACGGTCAATGCTTGCCCAGTCGTCATGGAAAATATCATTGCCAGTTCAAAAGGCAATGTGTATGAAATGGACGATGAAGAAGATGTTGAATATGATGAACCTGAAACTTATTATTTGGTGACATTTGCAGTGAATCAAAATCAAATTGTTTCGCCTGACTTTGATGACTCCATTCCAATGTCAGTGCGTGATGAGCAGATGAAGTTTTCATCACAAAAAGAGGCATGGGATATTTTTGTGACATTGATTCCTCCCGCAGACCGTTGGATGATTGCAGAATATAAAACGTTTACAGATGGCGAATCAAATACATTGGCGGCGGTTGACCAAACGCCAGACGATTTAACTCAATGGACTGTTGAAGTAGATGTGGCTGACTTGAACGATAAATATTCACTTATCTTCACGCTTGTTCACGAGTATGCACATTTATTAACCTTGAATGATACACAAGCCAGTGTAGATGAAGAAATTTATAACGACCCTACGAACCTTAACTTGCAAATAGAAAAAGCCGCTACTTGTAAAAATTATTTTACTGGCGCGGGGTGCAGTTATCCTGATTCGTATGTCAATGCTTTTTACAATAATTTTTGGATTGATGTAAACGATGAATGGCAAGCGATTGACAGACTTCAATATAATGAAGACGGCACTGAATTGGCTGACGACTTCACGCCATATTACAACGCGCTTTTCAATTTTTATCTCACACATCAAGACCAATTTGTAGATGATTACTCCACCACACATCTCGCTGAAGATATTGCCGAATCATTTACTTATTTTGTCTTTAGCCCCAAGCCTGTTGGCGATTCAATCATAGACCAAAAGATTTTATTTTTTTATGATTACCCTGAACTGGTTGAATTACGAGAATATATATTAAGTGGAACTTGCTCACTGTTCCCATAAATTTTAGGATAAAAGAATGCCGCCTCTTACTAAACTGATACTTGTTTCTGTTATTCTGATAACTTCACTTGCCTGCGTCACCCTGCTTGGCGGAGAATCCCCACTTGAAGAACAACCACTTATGCCTCCAACACCAGCGCATGTATATCCGTTTGAGCCAGCATCTTGTCCGCTCATTACAAATCAAATCGTAGAAGCCAATGCTCCGAGTTCTGATAGCAGTGAAGATGATTCTGGCTATGACGAAGAAGTGAGTGATGAAGGCACATATCTTGTCACCTACCTGATTGATAATGAAAATTTAATCGAACCTTATTATTATGAAGATATTTCATCTGATTTGCAAAATGAACAAGATAATTTTGAAGCCCATCAAACACTATGGAATTATTTTGCATCTTTAATACCCTACGAACATCGTCCGCATTTGACTGAATTTTCAATTTTCACAGATGGGGAAAACAACACACTCGCCGCTGTTGCTCAAACCTACAACGAACCTGACTTATGGGGTTTAGAAGTAGATATTGCCGACACCAGCGATTATTATTATCTCAGTTTTACACTCGTGCATGAATTTGCCCACTTGCTTACGCTTGGACCTGAACAAGTGCCGCCAAGTCTTGCCATCTTCAACAACCCTGATGATAACGAAATCTATTTGCAAGAACTTTCGGCTTGCTCCACCTATTTCCCTGGCGAAGGTTGCTCAAATCGAGCCTCATACATTAATCAATTTTATAATCAATTTTGGACTGAAATTCATGATGAATGGAACGAAATCAATTTAGAAGAAGACGAAGATGTATTGTATGAAAAACTAGATGACTTTTATTATCAATATGAAGACCAATTTCTGACAGATTATGCCGTCACTCACCCTGCTGAGGATATTGCCGAATCTTTTGGCTTTTTCGTGTTCGCCGAAAAACCCGCAGGCGATACGATCGCTGAACAAAAGATTTTATTTTTCTATCAATTCCCTGAATTGGTCAAGTTACGAACAGAAATTTTGAATAACCTTTGCACGGTATTTCCACAATAAAAAATTCGCCACAGAGGACGCAGAGGCTTTTGAGAAAACCTCTTAAAAACTCTGTGACCTCTGTGCGCTCTGTGGCTAAGAAAATAAAATTATGAAACTTCCCATCCCCGAATCCTATTGGGCAATTGAAAATAAACTGTTAGCGGGTGAATACCCCGCCAGTTACAATCCCGAAACTGCCCGCAGACGAATTGAGTCATTCCTCGAATGTGGCATTCGCTCATTTATTGATTTGACTCAAGCCCACGAACTTGTGCCTTATGAAAATTTATTAAAAGAACAAGCCAAAATCTATGATTTGAATGTTAACTATCATCGTTTTGCGATTCGAGACCACAACATTCCATCCAATGAAACAATGAAAAATATTTTAGATACGATAGATGATGAAATTGAAAATGGAAATCCAGTTTATGTGCATTGTTGGGGCGGGGTAGGACGCACAGGGATTACAGTGGCTTGTTATTTTATCCGTCACGGACTTTCGCATGAGCAAGCCTTGAAAAAAGTTCATAATCTTTTTATCACCCGCCCGCAAAGCTATTACCCCACCTCACCAGAGACTCAAATTCAGTTTGAGTTTGTCCGCAATTGGAAAGAGATTCCGAATGCGAGTCATAAGTCAACGCAGAGATTTTGTGAGGGGTGAGGCGAGTCCGCTTGAGCGGGCTTTGTAAATCTAGTGCGGTGGATTTATCCCCGCGCGGGCATGTAGGTTAAAAAAATGTTGATGGAACAGAACCAATTTCCAAGCCAGAAAAGAAGCGGGGTTTTATCAAAAATTGCATTTGCATAAGCAAGAATTAAGGAATACAAGTCAATCAAAAAAATGGCAGTATAATTTCCTTAGCAATTTGGAGGCTGATTGAACACTGTAGAACAAAACATGCAAACTGAACAAGCCGAGCCTGTTGAAGAACAACTCAATTGGAAACGTTTTGTACTTGACATTGTTGAAACGCTTATTTTAGCGGTGATTTTATTTGTAGGTATTAATGCAATTTCTGCGCGCGTGCGGGTGGATGGGTATAGTATGCAACCCACACTTGAAGATGGCGAATTTATTTTGGTTAATAAAATGAGTTATCAATGGAGCGAGATAGAACGCGGCGATATTATTGTGTTTCACTTTCCGTTAAACCCTGAAGAAGAATTAATTAAACGAGTGATTGGTTTACCTGGCGATAAAGTGCAAGTTCAAAATAATCAAGTATATGTGAACGGCTTGCCATTAAGTGAACCGTATATTTCACAATTGCCTGCTTATTCAGGCGAATGGGTTGTAGCGGATGGATATTTATTTGTGCTGGGTGATAACCGCAACAACTCTAATGATTCAAAAGATTGGGGTCCACTGCCGATAGAAAATATTGTTGGCAAAGCCGTGTTAATTTATTGGCCCCCGCCGATGTGGGGCGTGATTGAACATACCGATGTTTTCGCGGCACAATAGGATTTGACATGAATCAAAACACTGAACAGTATCCTTGCAAGCAATGTCATGTGGGCGTAATGCAACCGCGTTACGTCACATATTTTACGCGGCTCGGAAATGAACTTATCACTGTGCAAAATTTCCCTGCTTATATTTGTGATATGTGTGGTAGGCGTGAATATGATGAACAATCTATTTATTGGTTAGATGCCATGCTTGACCCAAACGCTGGTAAGCCGACGCAAGCCAAACGACTTACACCGCCTCTTTCTCGACCTCGAAGCGGGTTTTCACATCCCATGCAGGATTCTTAACCTAAACATTTTTTATCATGTCTTTAGATAGTGGTATTTCTCCTCGTACGTCTCGTTTTATTACAGTGGATATTTTCACGTCTGGTTATCGCGCAGTAGGCAAAGTGGCTGTTACAAGTCACGGTGCAATGGGCATGATGAACGACACAACACATTCTTCTGTTGATGTCAGTGACGCGCGCATGGCGCGTTTGCTCATGCCTACAAAATTAGTTGACCATTTTGAAATTGTGCGCATGATGAAAAATAAAGTTCATGCTATGTGCATGTCTCGCAGAGAAGATTTGGGTCCACACGCCATTGTGCGTGGTGGATACGTCAGTACCGTTGAACATAAAATTCGCTTAACGACTCAAATGTTTGAAATTGAAGGTGTGATGGAATTGCCTGGTCGCTTCGACTTTACCTCCTTAATCACCGAAGGCACGCGCGAATTTATTCCCATCTTCAACGCCACATTGACAGCGATTTTGATTCCGAATTTGAAAGTTGAATCTGCTGGAATTTTGATTAACCGCAAAACGGTGGATATTATGGCGTTGTTACATCAGCGCGTAAAGCCAGAAAATTAATTGGTAATTCTGCTTGACGCTTAATGCGGGGAATGATAGAATTCGCCCGCTTAACTCATTGCCCCTATCGTCTAGTGGACTAGGACGCAGCCCTTTCAAGGCTACGACCGGGGTTCGAATCCCCGTAGGGGCACTGAAAGCAATTTATAAAGACAAGCGCGAAGACAAGTAATCAAATAGTTGTGCAGAGAGTTGCTGGAATGTGCGAAGCAACCAACGAAATGATGAAATCCACTTCACCAAGTCATTCTCGCAGAGACACAAGTCATAAGAGAATCGGGAAGTACCCGTTATAGTACACCCAAGTTTGTACTCTTCATTGAGTGCAATAAAAGCAGGTGGCACCACGAAACGCCCCTTCGTCCTGCAAACGGATGAGGGGCGTATTTTGTTAAGAGGAGTCAAAATGTTAGATATCAACTTAATTCGTGAAACACCTGAAATTGTCCGCAAAGCACTGCAAGATAGGCAAATGGACGCTTCACCTGTGAACTTCATCTTGAAACTGGATGAAGAACGCCGTACCTTGCTTGGCGAAGTTGAAAAACTGAAAGCCGAGCGAAATACCGTCTCGAAAGAAATCAGCAAGATGAAAGACGCAACAGCCCGCCAGTCAAAGATTGAAGCGATGCGTGTCGTCGGCGATAAAATCGCAGAGTTAGATAAACGCATCACAGAAGTTGAATCAGAATTAAATGCAATTGCATCTGCATTGCCAAACATCCCCGATGAACGCACGCCTTTTGGAAAAAGCGAAGATGAAAATGTGATTTTGAAAACGGTTGGCGAACCGCGTAAATTTGATTTCAAACCGCTTCCGCACTGGGACTTGGGACCTGCTCTTGGAATCCTCGACTTTGAGCGTGGCTCGAAGTTAACAGGCTCACGCTTTTATGTTTTACAAGGTGCAGGCGCGCGTTTGCAACGCGCTCTAATTGCATGGATGTTAGATTTGCATATCAAGCAAGGATATCAAGAAGAATATTTGCCATTCATGGTGAAAACTGCCACGGTGTATGGAGCAGGTCAATTACCAAAATTTGCAGATAATTTATACAAAGACCACGAAGAAGATTTTTATTTTGTGCCAACTGCTGAAATTCCATTAACTGGTTTGCACATGGATGAGATTTTAGAAGAAGAGTCGTTGCCAAAATTATATACGGCATATACCCCATGTTTTCGACGTGAGAAGATGAGTGCAGGGCGTGACGTGCGTGGAATTAAACGTGGTCATCAGTTTGATAAAGTTGAAATGTATACCTACTGCACACCCGAAGAGTCAGAAGCGTTGCATCAAAAAATGTTAAAAGATGCTGAAGAGACTTGTTCTCTGCTTGGGATTCCATATCGCGTTAAGCAACTTTGTACTGGCGACATTGGCTTCGCGGCGGCGTTAACGTATGATTTAGAGTTATGGGCACCGGGTTGTGATGAGTGGTTAGAGGTATCTTCGGTCTCCAATGTGCGCGACTTTCAGGCGCGTCGTGCGAATATAAAGTATCGTCCAGCCGATGGTGGCAAAGCAAAAATTTTGCACACTTTGAACGGCTCAGGGCTTGGTTTGCCCCGCACGATGATTGCTGTGATGGAAAATTATCAGCAAGCCGATGGTTCAATCGTTGTGCCAGAAGTTCTGCGCCCATGGATGGGCGGGATTGACATAATAAAATAGTGTTGTCACCCTGAGCAAAGCGAAGGGTCTCTTAGATAATCTTGGAGATTCTTCGCCGCAAAGAGCAAGAACGCGGCTCAGAATGACATCTCAATTGGAGAATAAATGGACCCAGTAGTACTAGAAGCGTTTGCTCAAACAATTTTACAAGTTGTTGTATTAACTTTGTTGGTTTTCGGCTTGCTCGGATTATTGATTCCCATCTTCCCCGGCTTAACCGTCATGTGGATTGGCACATTGATTTATGCCATCGTCCAAGCCTCAATTGGCGCAATGACTTGGGTAGATTGGTTATTGTTTGTGCTGATTACGATTTTAATGATTGCTGGCAACATCGGAGATAACATCATCATTGCCAAGCATGTGCGCGATAAAAATGTGCCGTGGAGTTCCATCATTTGGGCATTCATTGCAGGTGTTGGCGTTAGTTTAGTGATGACGCCAATTATTGGCATGTTAGCCGCACCTGCTGGGTTATACTTTGCAGAGTGGCGACGCCTCAAAGATAAAGCACAAGCCTTTGCAAATACAAAAGCATGGATGACTGGTTGGGGTTGGTCTGTAGCCGCAAAAATTGGAATTGGTATTGTGATGATTGTATTCTGGGGCTTGTGGGCTTGGTTATAATCAAAATAAAAGGAGATTTGAAATGGAAAATTTTCAACAAGTATTGTCAGTAGTTGGTTTTGTAATTCGAGCCATCGGTTTTATCGTTTTAGGTTTTGCAGTTGGTCGCTTTACCATGGATGCTTATAAAAAAGCAGTTTGGCAAGTGCAAATTGCATTAGCAGTTGGTTTCTTCGCTTTACTCGTTGGGCTAACACATTATTCTAGCCCCGGTTCGATGGGAACATTTGCATTAGGTGCAGGTGTAGCATTGATTATGTCCTTCATGCCGCCAAAGAAAGATAATGACGAAGACTCAAAAAAGTAAAGAATTAAGAACTCGGAAGTTTTAAACTTCCGAGTTCTTTTTTATTTTTTCGCTTCTTGTATTGACCTGATAATTGCTTCTTTGAACCCCTCGCCTGCGGCGTCTTTTCCTAACGGGAGAAAGAATGTGCCTTTTTCTGGCGCATCTGTGAAAATCCCACTTATATTCAAACCTGTATCTGGAAGCATTTTGTAAAACTCACTTTTCTCATAATCTTCAACTGTAATATCTCTCAACTGCATCGTGCGAGCGAGAATTGGTTCTTTATCTGCTTGGTATGCCAAAATCAACCAGCGATTTGTCAAAATGGCAGTTAGGAAAAGCAACTTAGGACCAGGTCCATTGAATAAGCCTTTTTTTATTTTTTCAGAAGTTGAAACAATACAATAAGAAACATCACTCAGAATATCTCCCAAATTATGTTTTTCAATGTAAGCATTAACGGCTTGCATCACATCGGGTGCAATTTGGTCTAACGAAATTTCTTTGGTTGAACGGTTGAAATCACCCATTACAATTCTCCTTAAAATGAAATTGGCTTACTCAACATCCCAGTCAATAACTTGACCGAGTTTTTCATGTCATCCACATCTATCATCTCTGAAGCGGAATGCACATTTCTACATGGAATAGACAAAGCGCCAGCCATCACGCCAGCCCGTGAAATTTGAATCACACTAGCATCGGTTGTACCGCCTACTAACACTTCTCGCTGATAAGGAATTTTCCCTTTTTCAGCAGTTTGAATCATCCAATCAATCACACGCGGGTCAGATATCATCCCCGAATCTTTTATCTTCACACATGGACCTTTTCCCAATTCGACTGCCATTTTTATCGAAGCAGGCGTATCGCCTGTGGCGGTAACATCTACTGCAATGCCAATATCAGGGTCAATGCTGTATGCGGCAGATTTTGCCCCACGCAAACTAACTTCCTCTTGTGTAGTAAATGCAAAATACAAATCATGTGGCGATGATTTAATAGCACGCATGGTTTCAATTAAAACTACCACGCCACTTCTATCGTCCATTGATTTGGCGACCCAACGATTTCCCATTTCAATAAACGAACGTTCAAACGCGCCAAAGTCACCGACTTTGACAGGGCAATCATTTTTGCTAGTAGCACCCACATCAATATACATTTTGTTAATCGGTAAAATTGAATCTATATTTTCTAAACGGTCATAGCCGACAATGCCAACCACGCCGTTCAAAAAACGCACACGCGCACCAAGCGTGTATCTGCCAAACGTGCCGCCGACATTCGTAAAACGCACGAATCCATTTTTATCAATATGGCTGGCAATCACACCGATTTCATCCATGTGTGCCGCGAGCATAATCTTTTTGGGATTCTTCACATTTTTTGCGGGTTTTATGCGTGCAATTAAATTGCCCAGCGCATCCACGCGGATTTCATCTGCTAAAGATTTAATTTCTTTCGCAATTACTTTGCGAACTTCATCTTCATAACCAGAAGGTCCAAAAGTTTCAGTGAGTGTTTTGAGTAGTTGTTTCATAAATTAAATTTTTCTCCAACGGCATAACTCTTGCTATTATTTTTTGTGAACACATGCACACCAGATTTTCCCATCACAGTCCACTCACCATTTCTTCCAACCATGGCTGTATTATCATCAATACCAATCATCAAATCATTTTCTTTCAAACGCGAACGTGCTGCGTTGATAATCGGTTTGAAAAGCATCGGCGTTGCGTCAAAGTGCGGGATAATCACTGCAGGTACATAGCCAAATGCAGAAACATTATTTAATCCAAGCATACGAAAATTTGGCATTTCTTTTCCTAAAATCATCGCGCCCGCTGAACAACCTGCATACACTCCACCACGCTCAAAAGCTTTCATGGCAGATTTCCACACCAAACTATCTTTCATGGTTTCATAAAGATATAAAGGACTTCCACCTGAAAAATAGACGACATCCGCTTCTTCCACTGCGGAGGCATGTTTCTGCTCGTCGGCAGATTCTTTGTCTGTAACAGGAACAGCCTGCACGTCAGCGCCGAGGCGGGTGAAGTGGTCAACTCCCATCTTCATCCAACGATTCACACTCGCATCGCTTTCTTGACCTGCCGCCGTTGGCAAACAAACTACTTTGGGTTTTCTATCTTTTGCCCCACAATTGGCAAGCAAAAATTTATCCACCTCATCCATCACAGATAAATATTCGCCAGAACCTAATAATGCAATATATCCGTTCATCTTTTCAATACATCTTGATTTATATTTTTCAATGCAACGTGCAATAAATTCAATGTGTTCTTCCAATCATCCATGCGAGAAATGCTGATGGGCGAGTGAGTGTAACGATGCGGCACAGAGACTGAAACGACTGGCACGCCTGCACGCGCACCTTGAATTGCGCCTGCATTCGTTCCGCCGCCACCCGGTTGACGAAGTTGATACTGAATTTTATTTTTGATAGCAATCTCTTGTAAAAATTTTACAAGTTTCGGATTATCAATGGTAGATGCGTTTGACATATAAATGGCTGGACCTAAACCAAGTTTTCTATTGTAGGTAAAATTTTCTCTGCCATCATAATCAGGTAAATCACGTGCGGGAGTTGAATCAACGGCAATGGCTATGTCTGGATTGAAATAATATCCTGCAACCGTTGCACCACGCAAACCAATTTCTTCTTGCACGCTGAAAGATAAACATAATTCAATATTTTTTGGCGCGTTTTTCAATAATTCAATTAATGTTGCTACACCGATTCTATCGTCAATAGATTTGGACATGATTGAATTGCCAACACGTTTGAATTTTGTCGCAAAGGTGGCGCGGTCTCCAACTTTGGCTTTGCCCTCTGGACCTAAATCAATGCGCATGGAATCAACGTCAATCGTATGTTTGCGTTCATCACCAGTAGTTAAATGAACTGGCTTTGCGCCAATTACACCGAGTGCATGGTCTTTGCCAACGATGATTTGTTTGCCAACCAGATGACGTTCATCAATGCCACCGACGGTTTGAAATTGATAAAAGCCATCACCATCATCATGGACAATCATAAAACCTACTTCGTCCATGTGGGCATCAAGTAAAACGCGCAATGCTTTTTTGCTTGAGCTTTTCTTTGTAACCAAAACACTGCCAAGCGCATCCACTTTGACTTCGTCTGCGTATGGCTTGACTTCTTCCAGCACCATCCGCCGCACTTCGCCTTCATCCCCAGAGACGGACATAGCGTTGCATAGTTTTTCGAGTAATGAGAGTTGTGGTTTTCCGATAGTTAACATAAAAAATTAGCCACAGAGAACACAGAGTTCACAGAGATTCTTAAGAGGTTTTCTCAGAGGTCTCTGTGCGCTCTGTGGCTTGCCTTTATTCCCAAGTTATCTTTTCCATAAAATCTGTTTCAAGTGAAGCGATAAATTCTGCTAATAATCTTCCAGCACGTTGAATATCTTTCATGGCGACCAGTTCAACGGCGGTGTGCATATATCTTTGCGGAATGCTTAAGACCATCGAGGGAATGCCCTCAGCGGTTAATTGCATGGCATCCGCATCGGTGGATGAATATTCGGGCATTAAATCATCATGCACAGGAATTTCAATTTTTTCAGCAACTTCTTTGAAGCGTTTATATAAATACGGTGTTACGCTGGGACCAATTCCAAGCGTTACGCCTTTGCCTAATTCAAAGGTTTGGTAACCGCTAGAACCTGTGCCTTTGCCGAACGTCATATCTACTGCAACTGCAATCGTCGGGCGGATTTGATATGTGGAACTGTAAGCACCACCGAATACCGTTTCTTCTTGTACGGTGGCAACTGCCCACACATCCCAAGTATGTTTTTTATTTTGTAATTCTTCGAGGCAAATCGTTAGCGCGGCTACAGAGGCACGATTATCTAATGTATGTCCGCTTAAATATCCGCCTGTCATTTCGATAGGCTCAGTAGCAAATGAAACTCTATCGCCCACATTTATTTTTTTTGCAACTTCTTTTGCAGTTAATCCCATGTCTATCATTAAGTATTTTAGAGGGATGACTCCGCCACCTTCGCCTTCGGGGATTAAATTGCTTGGCGGCATCACAATTACGCCATACAATTCTTCATTTGTTTTTGAGGCGTGAACTGTAACAGGTGTACCAGGTAAAACACGCGAGTCAATGCCGCCGATGTTGGTGATGTATAAAAATTCATCCACAATGCGGGTGACCATGAGTCCAATTGCATCCATGTGGGTGGCGATTAAGATAGATGGGCGTGGGGATTTGTCAGCGAGTTTGGAGGTTGATGGAGCAGAACCAACTTTCAGTCCGTGTATTGAACCGAGTTTGGATTGAGTCAAGTTATCTACGAGCGGAGTCCATTTTTCTTTAATCAGATTGGCAACGGGGGCTTCAAATCCTGATACGCCAGCAACTGAAATTAAAGATTTTAGAAATGGTGTGATGTCGCTCATTTATCCGCCAAAGGCTGTGGGTGATGGGGTAAGTGTGTTGGTTGGTGATGGTGTATTTGTAATGGTGGGTGTGAGTGTTGGTGTGTTGGATGGCGTAAACGTAGGTGTAAGTGTTGGCGTGTTTGAAGGTGTGGATGTTGTAGATGGTGTGAACGATGGCGTAAATGTAAAAGTAGGTGTTCCTGTAAGTGTTGGGGTAGGTGTTTCTGTGAAAGTAAGGGTAGGTGTAATGGTGCCAGTTACAATTTCTGGTGTGGGGCTTAGGGTGGATGTGATTGTTTCGGTAATGGTAATTGTAATGGTTGGCGTTGGGGTTGCGCGTGTGTTGGGAGCAAATGATAAAGCAACAAAACCTGCGCAATAGCATGGAATGGTGGCGATGATAACCGCGAGTAGTTGCATGCGGCGACGTGTTCGTTTTGAGGGTTCTATTTCTCGCATAGTGGTTCGATTATAATTCAGTTAAATGATTCCGATTCATTTACATATTTCTGGATTTTTATCTTATCGTGATTCTGTGGATTTAGATTTCACGCTTCTTGACTTAGCCTGTATCTCGGGTGCGAATGGAGCGGGGAAGTCTTCTTTGCTAGATGCTTTTACTTGGTCATTATTTGGCGAGGCGCGTGGCAAAGGCGTGGATGTGATTAATTTGAATCAAGATGTGAAAGCGGCAGAAGTTGCACTCAAGTTTCAATATGAAGGGAATGTGTATCGTGTGCAAAGAACATTGCCGAGAAATAAAAGTACGGTGTTGGAGTTTCAAGTTTTGGACGGAAACCCTCACCCTAACCCTCTCCCACAAGGAGAGGGAACTTGGCGACCTTTAACTGAAAAATCAACACGTGAAACACAAAACCGCATTGAGCAAACTTTGCAATTGGATTATGAGACGTTTATCAATGCTTCTTTCTTTTTGCAAGGCAAAGCCGACCAATTTACGCAAAAAAAAGCAAGTGAAAGAAAAGTTATATTGAGTTCGATTCTTGGTTTGGAGATTTGGGATACATATAAAGAACGAACAGCCGAAAAGCGCAAAGCCATTGAAAATGAAGTCAATACCATTGATGGGCGGATTGCTGAAATTGACGCAGAGTTATCCGAAGAAGATTCGAGAAAAACTCGTTTGAGTGAATTAGAAAATAATCTCAAACAATTAGCGTCTGCTCGTGTGGTGCAAGAAAAAATTGTTGAGAATATCAAAAATACAACTCTGGTTTTGAAACAGCAAAAAGAATTGGTTGAAACGCTTGAAAAAGCGTTGAATAATTCACGTTTTTCATTATCGAATTTGGAAGCAAAACTTGCTGAAAAAGAATCGGAACGAGAAAATTATGTGGACTTAGTGAGTCGTGCAAAAGAAATTGATGCTGAACATAAAAAATGGAAGAAAGTAAAAGAGGAATTGGGAGAATTGGAGAATTCTTCTTTTGTGGCACGTGAATACCAATCAAAGCGACAGCCTTTGGTGGATGTGATTAATGCTGAAAAGAATGAGTTAGAAAAAGAAAAAAGTATTTTAGGTAATCAGTATTCAGTAATCAGTGAGCAGTTATTGGTAGTTAGTAATTTGGAATTGGAAATTGATTCGGTGAAGAAGTCTTTGGCTGAGGTTGAGTCTAAGATTGCTGAAAGAGAATCAGTTGAAGGTCAAAGAAATGAGGCGAAGGAAAGACTGGCAGGGTTGAAATCGGAGAACGCTTCGTTGAAGGTTGAGATGGATGAACTCAAAAAGAGAATTGATTCATTGAAAGTTGCGGATGGAGCAGAATGTCCATTGTGTGGGCAACCATTGAGCGATTCACATCGGAAAGAAACGTTAAAGCAATTAGAAAATGATGGCAAGCAAAAAGGCGATGTTTTTCGTGCTAATAAAAAAGAATTTGAAGAATTAGAAAAACAAATTACAGATTACGAATCACGAATTACGAATGATAAAAACCTTGATAATGAACGTGTGCAATTCTCTAATTCTCTTTCAACATTGTCTTTGCAATTGGATTCTATTAATTCTCAAAAAGCCGAATGGGAAAAGAATGGTGCAAAACGCTTGAAAGAAATCGAAAAGATTTTGGAAAGTGGAAAATATGCAGTTGATTCTCAAAAAGAATTAGCAAAACTTGATAAAGAAATTGCAAAACTTGGCTATGATATTTCTCTGCATGAATTGAAACGAAAAGAAGAAGCGGAATTGCGAGCAATTGAAGATGATTACTTGAAATTAGATAAGGCAAAAGATTTGAGTAAGCGAATTGAAAAAGAAATAAAAGAATTGGAAGAGGAAAGAGGAAAGAAGAAAGAGGAAGTTGAAACCGCTGAGAAGGCTTATAACGAAGCGCGACAAGTTTTAGAAAAAAATGAAGCGGATGCGCCGAATATCAATGAAGCCGAAAATAAGTTTTATGAATTGAAAGAAGAGGAAAATCGAATCCGTGATGAGGTGGGCGCGGCTAGACAAAAAGTAGATGTGTTAGCGACTTTGCGAACTCGTAAAACGGATTTTGAAACGCAACGCGAAGAACTAAATCAAAATATTTTGAAACATAAATCTTTAGAGCGTGCTTTTGGAAAAGATGGCGTACCTGCATTGTTAATTGAACAAGCCTTGCCACAAATTGAGCAAAAAGCAAATGATTTGCTAGACCGTTTGAGCGACAGCAGAATGACCGTCCGTTTTGTGACGCAAGCAGAATATCGTGATAAAAAGCGCGATGATTTGAAAGAGACGTTAGATATTCAAATTAGCGATTCTTCTGGCTCACGAAATTATGAAATGTATTCAGGTGGCGAAGCATTTCGAGTCAACTTTGCGATTCGGCTGGCATTATCAGAGATCTTGGCACAGAGAAAAGGCGCACGTTTGCAAACGCTGGTCATTGACGAAGGTTTTGGCTCGCAAGACGCTTTAGGAAAGCAAAGGCTAGTTGAAGCTATTAATGCAGTCAAGAAAGATTTTGCGAAAATTTTTATCATCACGCATTTGGATGATTTGAAAGATGTGTTTCCGAATCGAATTGAGGTGGATAAGACAGAGCGGGGGAGTTCGGTGAGGGTTGTCTGAAAAAATAAATCATTGAGGAGTTTAAATGAAAGAGGAAAGAAGAAAGAAGAAAGTACTCATTTTGTTTTTGGTTGTAGTACTTTTGTTAGGTGCTTGTGCAACTGGTGAAGGTGTAGAGTCACATGAGGCGTGGGTGCGAAATGCAAATCAAGGTGAAATAACGGCTGTTTATATGATTTTACATAACCATACAGATGTAGATGATGCTTTACTAGGTGTTTCTACAGATGTGGCTGAGGCGGCAGAGTTGCATTTGAGTGCAGTTCAAAATGATGTAATGACAATGACTCAGCAGGAGCGGATTGAAATTCCAGCAGGTGATGAAGTGGTTTTAGAATCTGGTGGCTATCACATTATGTTGATTAACTTGAAACAGGATTTACAAGTTGGTGATGAAATTACGATTACGCTTAATTTTGAGAATTATCCAGATGTGATGGTGACAGTTCCAGTGAAAGACTCTGCGGAAGAACATCAAAGCCACCCTTAAGATAAAGCTGAAGAAACAGAATCAAGTTTCCCGTCAAAAAAGAGGCGGGGATTTTCCTGATTCATCAGGGAACTTTTTTGTCATCTTGTCGTTTAAAGTTCATATAGGAGACAAAATGAAGAAAATAATTTTTATTGTACTTGCTTTAGTTTTGGCGGCTTGCGGAGGTGGTGGTACATCCAGTGAGTTTGACCAAAATGTGACCAAATGGAATGATGCTGGTGTGAGTCATTATCGTATGCAAGTTGGCGTGAGTTGTTTTTGCCCGTTTGCAGATATAAACCCTATCACCGTTGAGGTGAAAGATGGGCAAATTGTTTCGATGGTTGGCGCGAATGGTGCTGAAGTTTTAGATACTGACCCTGCTTATGTGACCTTGGCTCAATATGCAAATGTTGATAGCCTATTTACTTGGTTAGGCGATGCGCTTGCAAATGCCGATAAAGTTGAAGTTACTTATGATGCGACTTATGGCTTCCCGACCAGCATTGCAGTAGATTTCATCACCGAAGCGACTGATGATGAAATTTGGATTGATATTTCAAATTTTGAAGTTGTAGAATAAATAAAAAAGCGACCTCAATGAGGTCGCTTTTTTTATATTTCACCTAATAAAACATGGTCTGCTCCGCGATTGATTTCCCACGGATAGACAATAAACGCATCTGTGATGGCGGCGTAATAATCAGGGCGGACGTTTCCAAATAAATTCCGATACGGATTGAAATGTAAGACGCATGTTTCAGGGAAACCGCCAGCGGCGGAGACGCGATTCTTTACGGACGTGATGGTGCGACCTGAACCCCAAACATCATCTACTATGAGAGTGGGTCTGCCTCGCAATTTATCATCGGCAGGGAATTGGATAAATTCGGGCCATGCCATAAACGCCGTTGATTGTTGATGTTGCATTTGTGCAGGAAAATCCACTGCGGCGGTGAGGATGTGGGTAATGTTCATCGCCTCTGCTAATAAACCGCCCGGAATGATTCCGCCGCGTGTGATTAATACCATGGCGGTAAATTCGCGTTTGAATTGCGGGATTAAGTGGTCAATTAATTTGTCCACTTCTTCCCATGTAATCATTTCGTTGCGGCGAGGTTCAGGTTTCATAGTTTATAAAAATAGTAAGGGCGACCCGCCCATATCAATTAGAAACATTGATTATTTTGAAGGGTCGCCCCTACAGTAAAAAATTATCCTAAAACAGCCGCCAATGGAGCAGGGGCTTGCACTTGATTTGCCACACGTCCTTCGACTGTTGCTTTTTCTACATCACGCGCCCAGATATATAAACAAGCATGGTAGGCGGTATTTGTGTATGAACTAAATACGCTGATTAACATAATGATTGTAAAGAAAATCAATGCACCAACGACAATGCCGATAATCGTAATCGTTGTATTTCCGCCAGAAGCGAAAGCCAATCCGCCGCCGACTGCAAGTGCAAGTACAAATGCAATGACGCCGAAAACAAATCCGATTAATCCTGTCACTGCTCGTACGCCGATTGCGCCAACACCAATCAACAAAAGATTTTCTTTGACAATTTTTCCAACACGAATGGCACCCTCTTTGAGATTCAAATCATCAATAATCATGGCAGGCAAAATCAAAACGGCGGCTTGAGTCCATAACACTTCCAGCAAACCTGTTGCCGCACGCGCAAGGTTGCCCGCTACAGTATTTCGATTTCTTTGCGCGGCTTGACGAAGCAAACCAACAACTGTTGAAACAACTGCCAGAGTCAAAATATCAAAAAAATCGCGGCGCACAATTGCCCATGCTTCGCTCATGTCGCCATCGCCTTTGGTCAAATAGTCGTAAATCAAGCGAATCGTCATGCCTGAAAAAACATAGGTGATAACGAATTGCACGAACATCAAAATTGCGCCAAGAATTCCTAAAACGATATTTCCAAATTGTGAATCGCCGAATAAAATTGCGGCGATGATAATGGGAATAATCCCAATTACTGAAACAATGCCACCGACAATCAACGCATATATCGAAGGCTTGAGCAAATCTTTATCTTTGAATGCCATGCTCCAGGCTTGTTTCAAAAAATTCCAACCACGCGAAAAACTTTCCATACTTCACTCTCCTTTTGAATAAATTGATTATAGCAAACTTATCGGGTCAATTTCAATGCGCCAATCGTTCAACCTCATATCTCTTAACAACGAAATCGGGTCAGGGCTACGCAAAACAACTTGCCAACGATACTCACCATTTTCTTTTGCAAAAAAACATGGGACAGGTCCAATCAATTCGGTTTGACGAAGTGCCTGCGCCTCTATCTTTACGTTCAACTTGGTTGCTAGTTTCGCGGCTTCTTCTTCCGCTTTGACATTGTCCGCGTTTCGATATTCCAATCTTGCTAACCGCGTAAACGGCGGATATCCCAACTGTTTTCGATAATCCAATTCGCGTTCATAAAATCCATTCACATCATGTCTTGACGCAAATTGAATCGCATAATTCTCTGGCGTAAACGATTGCAAAATCACCTTTCCGCCTCTAGCAGAACGACCCGCACGCCCAGCCACTTGAGTTAACACCTGAAATACTTTTTCATGTGCAAATGGGTCTGGCAAATTTAATCCCACATCGGCTAAAACAATTCCAACCAAAGTGACCAAAGGCAAATCTAAACCTTTGGCTAACATTTGAGTCCCAACCAACACATCGGCTTGATGATTTGCAAAATGAGTCAAAATAATTTCATGCGAATCTTTTGCGCGAGTCGTGTCCCAATCCCAACGCAAAGTCCGTGCTTGCGGAAATAATGACTTTACTTCTTCTTCCACTCTTTCGCTTCCCAAACCATATTCACGGATTTGATTGCTTCCACAGTTTGAACAAGTCTTCGGTTTTTGGCGGACGTAGTTACATCTATGACATTGCAAATGTTCTTTTTTGTCTAAATGTAAAGTTAACGGCGTTTCGCAATTTGGGCATTTCAAGGTATTTCCGCAGTCACGGCAAAAAATATAAGTAGCCGTGCCACGCCGATTCAAAAACAAAATTGCTTGCTCACCACGCGAGATAACTTCTGCTAATGATTCTGATAATGCGCGAGAAAAGATTCCGCGACTGCCGTTTTTCAATTCTTCACGCATGTCTATAATTTGGACAGGCGGTAAATCCGAATCAGTGACGCGGTTTGGTAATTCTAAAATCTGACCATTGATCGCTGACCCTTGATTATTTTCAAATTCAAATCTTTGCTCTATTGTTGGAGTCGCAGAACCTAAAACACAAACTGCGCCACATAATTTTGCATATTCTTGTGCAGTTGTGATTGCGTTGTAAAACGGCGGCTCGGCTTGATAATAGGAACTATCGTGACATTCATCTACAACGATTAATCCAATATTTTTTAGTGGCGAAAACAAAGCAGAACGCGCACCAATAATCACATTCAGTTTTCCGTCTCTTGCCCTTCGCCAAGTATCATATCTTTCGCCTTCAGATAATTTTGAATGGACCAATCCCACTTGCCCAGGAAAACGAGATAAAAATCTTTTTACAAGTTGAGGTGTGAGCGCAATTTCGGGAACGAGAACAATCACTTGTTTGCCATGCTTTATCACCTCTTGTGCGGCACGCAAATAAATTTCTGTTTTACCAGAACCAGTCACTCCGTATAACAAAAAGGCAGAAGGCAGAAGGCGGGAAGCAGATAGTATTTTTTCTAATGCAAAGTTTTGTTCAGATGTTAAATTAATAACTTGTGTATTTGTTTCCTTGTCTACTTGTTTACTCAACGAGTCTCGAAAAATTTCATTCTCAAACAAACGAATTAAACCGCGTTCTTCAAGTTCTTGTAAATCGGCTAAATTGCAACCTGTTTGTGCATACACCCAAGATAAATTAATCGCGTCAGGTTGTGTGATTAAGAATCTTAAAGCTGCTTCTCTCCGCGCTTGTGTTTGTTTCGTTGACCCAAGATTCTGTATCTCGGCTTCCGCTTCTTGTGGCGTGACTGATAGTTGTGCAACGCGAATATGCTTTGGTCTTACCCTCGGCGGAGGTAAAACATTCTTTGCTGAAAGCACGCCTTTTTTAATTAATAAGTTTGCAGTTTTACGCCAATCCACTTTTGCAAAATGGGAATCGATTTGTCTGCCACGAAGCGAGCCACGTTCTTTTAGTAAGTTTAGGATTCTTGTAGCAACTTTTGAATCTGGGAATTGGGAATCGGCTATTCGTAATTCGTAAAGAATATCTGCCTGTTGAGATAAACCTGTGGGAATCATCAATGACACAATGGCGGCGAGGGGATTCAGGGTTGAGTCTGCAAGTTGAAGAGCAAGAGCAATTTGAGGCGCGGTCAGAAGCGGGTTTGGGTCAAGCAAATCAAGTATCAGTTTAGGATTCGCTACCGAAGGTGAATCCATTAAATCAATGACAATCCCCTGTACCATCTGATTTCCAAATGGCGCGGTGACTAAACATCCCGCTTGAATTTTTTCAACGAGTTCGTTTGGAATGGCGTAATCAAATACGCCAGAAATGGCTGGGATGTTGACAGCGAGACGCGCAAACATGCCGAGATTGTAGCATATCGAAGAATCAAAAAACGAGACCGTTCAAGTCTCGTTTTTTGATTTATTAGTCAATTACTACTTCAATCAATGGAGAAGCGTCAAATCCAAAATAATAGGTTGCAGGCTTTGAACCGTCTGTTGCCCAAACACCACGTAGATAGACAATATCGTCAAAGACAATATTTTCAAATGTATCTTCTGGATATAGAAATAAAGTAGCAGGGTCAAATTTGGCATCATTGCTTGGAACAAAACTGCCGCTGAAGTTTGGATAAAAACTTTCATTTGTTTTTTCTATGACAATGTATACATTTTGCCAAGGAATATTTCTTTGTGTATCTGGTTGTAAATTTTTTATAAGTATACCTACATCCAGGAATTGCCCTCCATAGGTTAGTGGTGTGTATTCAAAACCGCCTGAGAAAACTTTGCCGAAATATCTAGCATATAAAACAGTGACTTCGTAATCACTATTGGATGAGGGTACACCAATTGGTGCAGCTGTTGCAGTTGGCGGTACTGGCGTATTTGTGGGGCGTGGGGTGTTGGTTGGAATTTTTGTTGGGGTGGCAGGCACAGCAGTAGGTTGTGATTGATTTGATTCTTCAGTAGCAAAATCTACTGGGTCGGAATCGGTTGGAGTTGTGCCAAATGTGCCACATGCTAGGCTCATTATTAATAACAAAGATAAAAATGCAAATATGGTTTTCGGTTTTTTGTTCATTTTAATTCTCCTAAGTTTTTATTGAGTGATGCGATGTTATAATTTTATAAGGTAGAGAGTCAAAAAAACTGCCAAAAAGTGTTAATTTTTTCATTCAGTTTGGCTATGTTATCTTCATTAAGTTATTTTGTCGTTCTAATTTCTATGAGCGCTGCGCTGTGGCTGGCGTTTTATTTGTTTGCGCGTGGGTTTCCTAGCCCGTTGGCTTTGCAAACTACATTTGCCTTAACAGCAATGGCGATTTTCTTTTGGCTTACTTACAACCATTTTTTTACCCCACTCCCACAATTGAATTACATCAAAGCCATTTTATTAAATATAGCGATGGCAAGTTGGTATGAAGTAACTTACCGTTTATTGGAAAAAGATGCCCAACAAAAATGGCTTTGGATGCGATACGGCTTGTATGCGTTGTTATTCTTTTCCATTTTGTTGCTTATTTTATACAAACCAGAGGTTTCTCGAAGATTTGACGACGAACTTTATGTGGCTCAATTAGATGGCTCATTGCCGAATGTAATTTACAGCCTCACGCAAATTGGATTAACAGCCGGTCTGATGTTTAATCTTTTTATTGGGAAGAAAATCCGCTTCACGCCACAGGGACGGTTGTTTCTCGCCGCTTCATTTTGTATCGCCTTCGCGCTGGTTTATGGAATCGTTTCTCTCATCTTTTCCACTGTTCCTTTTCCGCGCCTTGTGCAAGACGGTTTGGTATTTAGCGGCTTTTTTATTTTAGGTCTTTCGGTTTTACGGCATCAAAGTTTGTTAGAGCGTCGCACGGTTTTTCAAGATTTTCCTCTCACTTTGCTTGTTATCGCCAGCCTTGCGTTGATTTACATTTTTCTGGCTTCAATCTTCTTTCATGTGCAAGCCAATATGTTTGCAAGTTTAATTGGCGTTGTAGTTATTACACATTCCATTTACGACTTGACCAGAGAGTTTTTAGAAAGATATCGCGCCAAACAAGAAAGACAATTCCGTAAAGTAGTTCTTCGCTTTGATTTACAAACATCTCAAGCTTATTTGCAAAAGACGTTAGAAGCACTGTGTGAGCAAATAAACGCCTCGGCTGGTTTGGTAGCAGTTCGAGAAGGGGAACACTTTGCAGTTGCGGCTTCTAAAAACTCAATCTCAGTTAATACAGAAGTGCCTTACCCGCCATTTTAAGATACTGTCCTTGCGTCTTTCAGTGGGAGGATAAAAAATATCCAATGGGCATCTTCCATTTTTGATGACAACCACCAAATTGCTTTTGTAGGTATCGGCGAACCAACTCATCGGATTGATTACTCATCAGGCGAGTTAGATTTATTGCAAGAATTTACCGACTATGTAAGTTTAATCTTATCAATTAGTACGAATCGAAAAGAGAATCAAGAAGTTTTTCAATCAAAATATCAAGTGGCTACTGCAAATGTTATCGAAGCGCTTACTCACGCGCCAGACGAAGCGGTAGTAAAAATGACAGAAGAGGGCCTAAGAAAATTTCATGACTACATTAAACTTGGTCAATCACCATTAGCGGAATGGTTAGGTTTGCAGGGAAAGTCTCACATTGAGCGTGGAAAGAAAGTGCAAGCAATTTTACGCAACGGGGTAGACGCTCTGCGCCCGTTAGGTGAACGCCCTGAAGAACCGTTGCCAAGAGATTGGTACAATTATGCGATTTTATATGACGCATATATTAAAGGTGTATCAAACAACGAGGTGATGGCGCGTTTGTATGTTTCGGAAGGGACATTTCATCGTAATCGTCGTAATGCAGTGCGCGGTGTGACACGCTGGTTGATTGAGAAAAAAATTAGTATCGCTTCTTCAAAATCTATGACTAATGTACTGTGACATCTAAAAAATGATATGCTAAAATAAGAGAAAATTTACAAAGGAGAATTGTATGAAAGTATCTCGCCCATTTTACTTTATTGTTGCCCTTGTTCTAATTGTTAGTTTAGCCTGTGGCATTGATTTTGGCAATGAACCAGCCACCCAAGCCCCGCCGCCACAACAACCTACCCAAGAGCAACAACAGCAACCTCAGCAACAACCTACCCAAGAGCAACAACAGCAACAGCAACAACAACAGCAACAACAACCGCAACAGCCTTCCTCTGGTCCTTTCTTCACTGAAGAATTTGACTCTGACCCAAATTGGTATTATGAAGTGATTAAGGGTATTGAAAAATCAGACGCGGACAAAATCAAAATTACTTTTGATGACAGCCTGATGATTTTTGAAATTCCAGACCCTGGCTTATACGCATATTACCTTTACGAAGGCTATGAGTATGATGATGTCAAAATTACTATTAAATTTGAGAATCGTGGTGTAAATTCTCAACAAGTCAGCCTGGTATGCCGTGCAGGTGACGATGGCTGGTATGAATGGGCAGTTGGTAGTGATGGCTTGTGGGATTTGTATGCTATCAGTGGCGGATATAACCGTGTGACGAATGGCGGTTCAAATGACATTAAGCAAGGGAAAGATGTCAACGAATATTCGATGACTTGTGAGGGCGATAAAATTTCTTTCTTCATTAATGGAAAAGAACAAAAAGGAAGCCCTTACACTGACCGTAATTACGGTTTCCGTAAAGGTTCTGTTGGTTTTTCAATCTCTTCACTTAACGCAACCCCTGTGAAGATTGAGGTAGACTACCTTGAAATTTCTGAGCCGTAGTTTTAGAATTAAGTAAAAAAATATCCCACAGGTTCAAAACCTGCGGGATATTTTTTTTATTATTTCCCTGCCACTTTGCGAATGGTCTTTGGTTTTTTCGGCGTTTCTGGAGTTTCAGAAACAGATGACTCTTCGATGACCACAGGGGTAGTATCAGTTTGAGGTTGAGGAGCAGGCATCCCCGTAGTATTGAGGCGTTTGAAGTACTCTCTCACAGCCACATCGTTGAAGAAAATCAACAAGAGGATGCCGACCACTGCAGAGAAAATATTCCCATAAAACAATGTCAGAATTTGAAAAACAGCCAATGGGGTAGAGGGTTGCACAGGCTCGGGTTGGGTGCTTAACAACTTGGCGGCATAAATAATTTCAAATATGCCGAGAATAGTGGGCAAAATGGTGATGGGTAAGCATATCACACCGACGATTGTGCCAAGCGCAGTGGCAGATGCCACGAACCCCCAAAATAAATTGATAATACCGCTGACAAGTGTCATTACGGCGATGGCAGTTACTAAGCCAGGTTTTTGTTCAGTATTCATTTGTTACTCCTTAATTTTTGTATCACCACCACATACGACTGAACACATGATTTGGTTGCAGAATTATGGCTGTTGAAAAGTAAGTAAAACCCCGCCAAGATATTGAAACCCATTCGGCTCTGTGCAAATAGACGCCGAAATATTTGGCACAAACGAACCACCTGTCACAATGCGAATGTTATAAATCGTATCTGCTTGCATCACAAAATCGGCATATCCGTTGCCAAGTTCAGGTTTGAAGCCAGTAAAAAATTTATCTTCGCCTTGATTCCATGTGACGATGATTTCAACGCCAGCCACTTGATTACGGCGCGAATCCATAAACATCAATTGCATTAATGCAGGTTTGCTTGGTTCGCAAAATGATTCTTGCCCTACCAATGCAAACGGTGCGCCGAACGCCAATGTAGATGTAGCAACAGGGCGTGGCGTAATCGTTTCAGAAAAAGTCGGTACGAATGGAGTTTGCTCAAAAAATAAAGTTGGGATGGAAGTACCTTGCGCCTCTTCTGTGACGTTTGGGCTGGTGTCTGTTCCCCCAACCGTAGATTCAACTTGCGGCGTATTTAATGAAGTCGGTAATGGCGTGGGTGTATTAAGATTGCTGACATAACCAAGTTGTAAATCGGTGGCGAGTTGCGCCAACGGGCGAACTTTTTCAAACGACTCTCCAGCCGCTAACATGCGTTGGGCTTGTGCGCTTAATGCGCCAATGGGGTCAGCATCACCTAATAAACTTAATCTGGCTCTGGCGCGTGCTAAATCTTGAGTAGATTGATACGAAGCGGCGATGACAACTCGATATTGGTCTTTGAAGTCTGCTCGCAGAATAGAAGGGTTAGCATCCACGTATGTGACAGGCGAGAGAAACCATGAATAAGCAAGACCAAGTCCAAGTCCGATAAGAAGCGCGAGGATGATGTGAAGGGTTGAGTTTCGAGTCATGGGGAATATGTCTGCATGGCGGTTAATAAAGTTTGCAAATATTGAATTTCTGTTTCTGTAAAATTATTTGCAATGGCATATTCCAACGCATTGGCTGTGATAATGGCAGGTGATTCGCTTCCTAAAATTGCAAGTTTGCGCGCGGCAGTTTCTGAATCAAAATCATGTTGAAATCCTTCAGCGGTCATCAATACATAATCTACTTGATAATCTTGGCGTAAAATATTGGGTGTTACATCTACATATTCAATGGGGTCAATGACCCAACCATAGATTAAACCCAAAGCAATTCCAATGGCGAGGGCGATGAAAATTTTTATAAGATGAGACGAAGACATGCTGGGATTATAAATTATCTTAATAACTTCGCCGCCGAAAACGGCGGCTTGAGCAATCAAATCATAAAATATCTGAGCAGGTTACTGGCGGCACCCGAAGACGCTTACTTACCGTTGCTACCTTTCGGTCCTGGCGGGGTTCGCAAGGTTTCGCCGCGCCAGACCTGCCCAGACGGGCGTAAGCATACTCGAATGAAGTGGGTGTGTCAAATATAGACTACCCTTTTTCTGTTTCAATCATTTCGAGGAAAATATCTACCAAACGAGACTCAAACAGGGTGCCTGATTTTTCTTGCAAATACGCAATCACTTCTTTGCGAGGTAATTTTTTTCTATAAGGTCTATCACTAGATAACGCATCCCACACATCTACAATTGCGAACATGCGTGCCGCAAGTGGAATTTCTTCACCTTTGAGCCCGCGCGGATAACCACTTCCATCCCAGCGTTCATGATGAAAGAAGGGAATCTCAAGTGCCGGGTGTAAATAAGAAATATTTGAAAGCATTTCAAAAGCATATACTGGATGCTGACGCATTTTTATCCATTCCCCTTCATCTAATGGACCCGGCTTTTGTAAAATTTCATCAGGAATTGCCATTTTGCCCATGTCGTGCAATAACGCACCTCGTTTGATGTGTACCATTTCTTCATCAGTGAAGCCGAGTTTTGAAGCGACACGAAGCGTCAATTCAGTGACGCGTTGTGTATGACCTTCAGTTTCACGGTCGCGTAAATCTAAGGCACGTACCCAGCCTTCGATTGTTTTTTCATACGCTTCTTGCAAATTGCTATGCGCGAGTTGTAAAGCCTCTTCATTTTTCTTCCTTTCAGTAATATCGCGTGAGGCTGTTTGAATTTCTGTCAACTCGTTAGTGTTTTTATCAAACACGGCACGCGCTGAGGATTCTAACCAAACATAATAGCCTTCTTTATGTAAGGCGCGATAAGCAATAGTATAAGAATTTTTAATGGGGCGCTTTTCAAACAAACTCATCACCCATGGTCGGTCTTCTTCGTGCATTAAGTTAAAACTGATTTTGCCAGTTAATTCTTCTGGCTCGTAGCCGAGGATGGTTTTGCTGGCAGGGGAGACATATAACATCTTCCCGTCAGTGGTGAGGCGGGCTATCATGTCGCTTGCATTTTCTGCTAGTAAACGGAATTGTGCTTCACTGTCAAGCAAAGCCTTTTGCATGTAAATGCGTTCGGCACGTGCACGCCAAGCATCAATTGCTTTTTCTGCGATATGTGGCATATCCAGCATAGATTCTGGAGATTTAACAACATAATCTAAAGCACCAGACTTGAGTGCTTCTACGGCTATTTTTTCGTTACCGTAGCTGGTCATTAAAATGATGGGGGTATATAGCGGGTCGTGATGACTGGGGAGCAGTTCCATGCTTTCGCCGTCTGGCAAACGCCAGTCTGCGATGATTAAGTCAGGTTCTTGTTTTTGGATAAACCCCCGCGCTTCGGTAAGTGATTTGACTCGCTGAATGGTGAAGCGGTCAGACTGGTCTTCAAAGGCTCGTTCAATTAACTCAGCATGAGGATCTTCATCTTCAATAAGAAGAACGCGGAACGTGTCTTCAGGCATAGGCAATTTTACGCATGTGGATTTGTATTCCAACCCAGCCAGTAAAAGCCTAAATCATTCATTAGTTTGCTAAATTCTTCAAACCCAACTGGTTTTACTAGATAACTATTAACGTAGTTATCGTATGCTCGTGCCACATCTCTTTCTGCTTCGGACGTGGTTAAGATAATAACAGGAATGCTTTTGGTTTCTTCTTGCTGTTTGATGGCTTGTAATACTTCAAGCCCATCAACGCGTGGAAGGCGTAAATCTAAAAGAATCATGTGTGGGCGTGGGCTAGACTCAGGAGTTTCATACTGCCCGCGCCGCAAGAGATAATCTAATGCGCTTTGACCATCAGTAAAGTGCATAATTCGATTGGCAATGCGATGGTCTTCCATCGTGCGAATCACTAGTTCTGCATGGTCTGCATTGTCTTCTACAAGCATAACGAGTACAGGTTCGCCCATCATTCTTTTCTCCTTCTATATATTGCTATTGTAAACCATTTGCCTGTTTCAAGCATAGTGTTTTACACCTCTTTAATGTTTATAAGCCGTGATATAATTTGACCATTCAGTACGCAAAAATCACTTGTTGGCAAGGAGAAGCTATGGAAGTCACTACACAAGAATTCAAACATTGTGACCTGATTACAGTAAAAGGGCGGGTTGATAGTTCCACTGCCCCACAATTTACAAAAGAACTTGAAAAGGCTACCAACAATGGACGTTATAAAATTGCGCTAGATATGAGTGAATTGGAATACATGTCTAGTGCGGGGTTTCGCGCCTTGCTTGCCACACAACGCAATTGTAAACGTTACAATCGTGGCGAAGTGGTGTTAGCCCGCGTACCTGACCGAATCCGTGAGGCGCTTGAGTTAGCAGGCTTTACTGAACTTTTCAGAACATTTGACGACACAACCGAAGCCGTAGGAAGTTTGTAGGCTAGAAAAAATTCGCCTAGCAGAATCAAGCCGACCCTTAAGCATGAGGCGCATCGCGCAATTTTAATAGAAAGACAGGAGAATGCCGTCTCGTCATATCAAGAGACGGCATATCATTTTTTATTTTATGCCAAGTATCACATACCCAGCCAGATTTGAATTTCTGGATGAAATCCGCGATATGGTTGCGGACATTGCTCGCGCAGGCGGGTTTTCAGAAAAAACAATTTATTCTTTACAACTTGCGGCAGATGAAGCCGCAACCAATATTATTGAACATGCTTATGCAGGCGTTAAGAACGCTTCCTTTTCTGTAACTTGCGAAATGCAAGGCGATAAAATTATTATCATGATGCACGATAATGGAAAATCATTTGACTCAAGTGCTGTAAAAGAACCAAACTTAAAAGCAGACCTTGCTAAACGGCAGATTGGCGGCTTGGGTGTGTATCTGATGCGAAAGTTGATGGATACTGTTCATTACGAATCATCCAAAGCTGGCAATGTGCTGACGATGACCAAACGAAGGGAATAACTCATGTCTCCCGCCACCCGAACATCTTGGGATTGGCTACAACTTGCCAGCCTGGGGGAGCAACTTCGTAGTAATCATTCACTCGCTGTACAACGCGACCAAATCATTGCCATGACTAGCCATTTAATTAATGGCAAGGTAGATGTTTGGTTGCAAGAAAAAATTTTTCGTTTACCAGATTGGAACGAAAAAAATATTTTTCCGTCACAACCATCTATTGACGGAATGAAACTTGCCATTAAAGCGGGAAAGTTAATTACAAAAAATGATAAGACGAAAAACCCCGCCTCAAATCTGACTTATGCCTGTGTGCCGCTCGAAGACCAAGGCATCTCACTAGGGGCTTTACAAGTGACCCGTACAAAAGGGCAAAACTTTTCTTCAGAAGAATTAAATTTATTACAGGGTTTAGCCCAAATCATTTCGGTTAACTTAATCGCATCGCATCGCATTAATGTAGAACAATTTCGTTTAAGACAATTAAATTTAGTGCGAGATGTTAGCGCGCAAATTGCGAACGCACAAGATTTAGATGAACTCGCCGAGCAAGTGACAAAATTAATTCAAAAGACATTTCATTTTTATTATGTTGCTATTTTTACACTAAAGCCAAATGCAAAATATCTACGTTTTCGGGCGAGTGCTACCGCTCCGCGCAAAGGAATGAAAAAAGCTTCTATTGCATTAGAAGTAGAAGTAGGTCAAGGGTTGATTGGCGAAGCCGCCAAGACGGGTAAAGTCATCGTTTGTGATGATGTGCAAAAAGACAAGCGTTTTCGTTTCATTGATAGTTTGCCTGAAACAAAATCGGAAGTTGTTATTCCATTAAAAATAGAAGATGAAGTGTTAGGCGTGTTAGACGTGCAAAGCAATCAACTGCGTGGCTTTCATCCAAACGATTTATTAATTCTTCACGCTTTAGCAGATAACATTGCCAGTGCAGTGGAAGGGGCAAGGTTATATAGCAGTTTGCGTCGCCGAGCCGACCAACTCACATTGGTTTCAGAAGTTAGCAAAAGTGTTACTTCCACATTAGAACTATCTCAACTCATGCGCGATGCGGCGAACTTAATCCACGAAAAATTTAAGTACCCGTATGTTTCATTATTCACAGTTCACCCCAATCGTAGATTAATCTCTTACGAAGCGGGCAGTGGCAAACGAAGCAAACAACTAGAAGGCTATAACATTTCATTAGATGATGAAATGGGCATTATGCCGTGGGTGGCACGAAATGGAAAAACTGTTTTGCTTAACGATGTCACCAAAGACAAACGTTATGTGCATTCGCCTTTGCCACCAAAAAACACAAAATCAGAATTGTGCGTGCCACTCATTTTCAATGAAAAAGTGGTTGGCTTGTTAGATATTCAATCGGATAGAAAAAATGCTTTCACCGAAGATGACCAAATTATGTTTGAAGCAGTTGCCGACACAATGGCGGCGGCGATTCGCAATGCCGATTTATATCGTTCTGAACAATGGCGCAGGCAAATTGCTGATAGTTTAAGAGAAGTGGCAGGTTTGGTCTCTAGCAATGTAAGTGTGGATGAAGTGTTGCAAACCATTCTCATAGAATTAGACCGTGACTTGCCTGTGGATATTTCCGCAATTTGGTTATTGCAAGGCGATGCCTTATGCCTCTCGGCTGTGCATGGCATTGATGCAAATCAATTAGAAGAAACTTGTTTTAGCAACCCCGATTCTCTTTACTCAATGGCAGAAGCGATGATGTCTGATTTGCCTATCATCCGCAAGCCTGATGACCCGATGTGGCCTGGCGGAATCACGGCTGGCTACGATAAAAATTATTCATCTATTGTTGCGCCGCTTCGTGTGGGTGACCGTCAACTTGGGTTGCTGACATTGGCACATCATGCTTCGGGTAAGTATGGTCACGAAGCGCGTTCTATTGCGGCGACCTTTGCAAATTATGCGGCGGTTGCTATTGAAAATGCACGTTTGTTCGATGCCGCACAAGAACAAGCTTACGCATCCGCGGCATTGTTGCAAGTGGCACAAGCGGTAGTCAGTTTAAATGATTTGAATGAAATCTTAAGTTCAATTATTCGTATCATGCCAATTTTGGTTGGCATAAAACGAGTGGCGTTGTATCGCTGGGATGCGGAACGCGAAACTTTTTCAGCCTCGCAAGAATATGGTTTTTCGGAAGATGAAGAAAAAATTATGACGGAAAAAGAATTTTCTTTGGATGTCTTTCCATTGTTAGGCGTGACTTTGCAAGAAAATAGATTGATTACGCATTCGCTATCTGCTGAGGCGAAACCAAAAGATTGGTTGCAGATTCAGCCACAAGGTCAAGATGAAGCGGATGTGATGAATGCCGAACGTTTGTTAATCGCTGTCCCGTTATCTATCAAAAATGATTTGTTCGGTGTAATGTTAATTGAAGAAACAGAAAATGGACAAAGATTCCGTTCACGTCGCATTGAGATTATTCAAGGCATTGCTCAACAAGCCGCGTTGGCGATTCAAAATGATTTGTTACAACTCGAGATGGTGGTGCGCGAACGCCTCGAAACGGAAGTTCAACTTGCTCGCCAAATTCAACAGACGTTTATCCCAAGCGTTTTGCCGACTCACCCGAATTGGCAAATTGCAACGCGCTGGCTCACGGCGCGCCAAGTGGGCGGTGACTTTTATGATTTGATGATGTTGCCCAATAATAAACTTGGCGTTTTTATTGCCGATGTTGCTGACAAAGGTATGCCTGCCGCGTTGTTTATGGCGGTGACGAGAACATTGGTGCGCGCCGCTGTGTTAGAGACAAAATCGCCAGCGGAGGCATTGCAACGCGTGAATGATTTGTTATTGCCTGATACGCAACAAGGTATGTTTGTGACAGCCGTGTACGGCGAGTTAGATGTTGAAACGGGTATCTTTACTTATGTAAATGCAGGTCATAACCCGCCATATTGGGTGAAAACAAATGGTGAAGTTGAGAAACTTACTCGCACAGCCATTGCGCTTGGCGTGTCAGAAAATCATACAGTTAATCAAAAAACAATTTCACTAGATGTGGGCGATACATTATTGCTTTATACAGATGGTCTTACTGAAGCTTTTTCATCAAATAATGAATTGTTTGGTGAAACGCGTTTGTTAGAAGTGATGAAGTCTTTGAATTCCAATACGCCAGATGAAACTTTGTTGGCGATTGAAGAATGTTTGAATGATTTTATTGAAGCGGTGCCGCTAGGTGATGATTTGACGATGCTGGCAATACGACGAGTTTAGTTTAATAGCTACAGAGGTCACAGAGTTATCTGAGAAACCCTCAAAAAAATCTCTGTGACCTCTGTGGCTAATATCTTAAAACCGATATTGCAAAGCCTGATAACTTTGAAACGCTAAATACCCAAACAAAAACGCCATGTAAATACTTTGCAGAAATACATAACCTGCAATTGCAATTAAAGCACCGACAATCACCGAAAGCCAAAGTGAATTTCGTAATCCATTAATGGGGTCAGTTTGGATTAAGGTATAACGCGCCACATTGCCGCCATCAAGAGGGAAGACGGGTAATAAATTGATAACCCCCCAAAAAAAGTTAACAAAGACAAACATATCAAATAAGCGATTCAACGTGCCAAACTCATAAGGCAAAACTACATTCGGGATGGGGATGATTCCCAGAACGTTGATGACAAGTTGCCCGCCAATACCCACACCCGCAAGGATGATAACTACTGCTAGTAAAAACCCTGCAAATGGACCTGCCAATGAGATAAAAATATTCTGGTTCGGTGTAAGCCCTGTATATCCGCCATCATATCCATTAGATACAGGCACTGCCAACCCGCCCATGAGATGTAAAACAACATACGAGTCTTGACCAAACCTGCGGAATGCGAAGGCATGTCCCAGCTCATGGATGAGGATAGAGATAAAGATGACAAAAATCCACATCAAGATACTCAGCGGGTTTAACGATGCGGAACCGAACAAAATCGCAATCACCCAAAACAGCGGATGCACACGCACGCGAATCCCTGCAACTGAAAAGTTTAAGTCAAAACGGGTGGGTTGGGGAATTTGAAAGAGAGGCATATTAATTATCCATTCTGTTTATTTTTTCTTTCGTAGTTCATTTAATATTGTACTGGCATCATTAAAACCTAGTGGAATAAAAACTTGTACTACATAAATTAAGTTATCTAAAAAAACGAACATACCTACCCAATACCAATTTCCTTGCCAAAGCGAAAGGGTAGCAAAAAGAATAAAAGACAAAATTAAATTTGCAATCGGACCGCCCAATGCCCTAGTGATATGGGTGGATGAGGGTAATTGAGGCTCATCTAAAGGGTAGATTGTTTGAGCATAAAAGCTGTACATCCCAAAGCGTATTTCGGTCATAGGGTAGCCTGTCCATTTTGCGGCAACTGCATGACCTAAACTATGAATCAATTCTAAAGCATAATGTAAAAGCATTGCCACAAAGCCTAATATAACCGATTCGCCGAATGGAATATCAAGCGCGTAGTATCCAAGCAAACTTAAACCTAACCAAATTCCTACAATCCCTATAAATACTAGCGGGACAAAACTAATTTGCAAACCAAAAAGTTTTCCGATGTAAGTTGACTTCATTTTTTTCTCTTAATCAAAATATAAATTCAAATCTGAACAGTCAAAGCGATTCCCGCAGTTGGGACAAGTCACTTTACAATTCTTTTCATACATTTCACTGCCACAGCGGTCACAAATCCAGACTTTCTTTTCAGTCCACTGTATTTTTCTGAAAAGCGAAATATCAAACTCACTGATTTTTTCTCTCCCCAATCTTTCCACTTCATTCATCACATTTCTTGCATCAGTTTGAAATTGCTTGATATTGATTCCTCTGCAAACATCATTCCAACCTTCTAACCAGCGCTGGCTTCTTTTATAAACTTTAATGGCACCATCATAATTTCCGCGTGTGATATGTAGATACGTCACAGCCACTTGCAAAATTCCACGATACAAATCTCGGATTTCGCCTTTTTCTTCATTCCATGCAATTTCCAATTCTTCATGCGCTTCAAAGAATTTTCGTAAATTGAATAAATACATCCCTTCAATTGCCTTGGGATGTAAAGTTCCATCACAACTTTCTGAATTTCTTTCTGTCATACAATACTCCGTTGGTCGAGTAGAGTTGAGACGAATGTCGAAACTCGTATCGAGACCAACAAATTACAAAAGTGATTTTTGTTATAAAACTTTTTCATTTAACTGGTGGTTTCGATACCTCCCTCAAAGAGCATTCGGGACTACTCAACCACCGATTTTTTGGTGCAACTCCATCACTTCTTTTACACGCGCACGTAAATTCCCTGCCAACATTTGAATCGTGCCCATTGCTACTTCAACTCTATCAGACATTAATTCATAAAATGGTTCTTGGTCTAAACGGAATAACAATGTATCTTCCAAAGCACGTATCGTCGCAGTGCGTGGTTCAGTGTCTAACAACGCTAATTCACCAAACACAGCGCGTTCGCCTAAAGTGTTTACAACTCGTTCATCATCCAACACTGCAACTTTGCCATTCACGATAATAAACATACTACTGCCAGGCTCGCCCTTGATAACAATATTTTTTCCAGCAGGCACTTCCACTTCCGAAATAATTTCACTCAACTCTGCCAACGCATCATCAGGTGTTGCCTTAAACAAATTCACCGATTTCAAAATCAAAACTCTCTCCACAGTTGAATACATTTTGTTTCCTTTCTCCATCGTCGCTTGCGTACAAGTCTTCAACCAACCTTGCGATTTTTCAACAAGTTCCCGCAACGAAACTTTTTCATTGATTCCAATTTTCTTACACGCTTCGCTTCCAGTCATTTCTTCGGCAAGCGGCAACAAAATATTTTTTACATCGCGCGGTAAAATCGTATCCAATGTTTCGATCGCATACGGCAATTTGGCTTCGTTCTTTTGTAAAATAATTCTTCTTGCATCTAAGATTGCTTTTTTGTCAAAGATAAACGAACATAAATAAAAGATTCTGTCTCTGGCATGTTTTAACTCAATGCGGATTGCATCTGCAAGCAGATTCGTTTCTTCTTTAGATTCAAATTCTCGCAATGCAGAATATAGCATTCGTACATCCGCCGCTTCTTTCTTGATTTGAGCCTGTATCCCGCTTTCAGATTTTTTCTCTACCTTGAAGTTGCACTCGCTCAAAGATGCCAAAACTGCTTTTCTCAAATCATTATCTGAAACAGAAATATATTTTCTGAGCAGTTGAATTACTTTTTCGCCACGAATATTTCCGCACACTTTCGCCAATTTGATTCGCCCCGCTTTTGGGAAAGTTTCATCTGCTAAGCCTTTTTCAATAAAGGATAATGCTGATTCTCCGCTGGCTTGCAGTGCTTTCGCTGCTGCATCTCGTGTACGGATGTTTTTCAGCGCGAGCAAAACCTTTTCATATAAATTCTCGCTTTTCACTTTTCCGCTAGCGATGATTGCTTCTTTTTTGACGTTTGCATCTTCATCATCAAAAAACTTTTCGAGCACATCTTCAAATCCACTTGACCCAAACCTACGCAAGGCTTGTGCCGCCATCAGACGATTTTTTGTCAACGAATGGCTTGCTAATTTTTCTAACTTCTCTCTTGAAATCGTAATCCCTTGTTCGCCGCCATATTTGAGCAGACCAACGATTGCCCCAAATGTATCTGCTGAATTATTCGAGTTGAGATAGGGGAGCATCAAATTAATATCATCCGCATTTAAAGCAGAAAATGCTTGTACTGCTGCACTCCTCGTTTGAGGAAGTTCTTCTTGCTCAATCCGCGGAGGCAATTCAATTTTGGCTTCATCTGGTTTGAGCCTTTCAATTTTTTCTAAAACAGAAAGCCTGACATTCGATGATGGATGACCTAATAAGTTAATCAACTCACTTTTTAAGTCAGGTGGATTCATTTCTTCCAGCAAATCAAGTGAGTAAATAATTGTTCCATCATATTGGCTTTTCAAACTTTTGTATAAAACTTCTGCATTGATTTCTTCAATATTAATTAATTCTTCACGCTTGAATCGTCGTTTATTGATTGCCTCAACCAATTGCTTTGGATATGCTCCCGCAAGAATCATACTTAAAATTAGCCAGCCAATTGCTAAAACTATATACACAAGTGAGAGTTGAAGGACATCAAAATTCAAAATATTAGATAACAAAGTTAATAACAGCCCTGCAATTCCGATTGCAGCAGGCTGGACGATACCTTCACCAATTGCACGTGCGCGTGGACGTAATGAATCTGAAATAGGCTGGTACAAAATTGAAGAGGCGGATTGGTCGAGGGTGAATCCCAAACCTTCGTTGTTAAATTTCCCTGCCACAGCAAACCAGAACAAGCCCAAGGTCCAAGTAGAAGCGAGAAAACCTACACCTGCGAATCCACTCATAGATAAAATCAAAGCCAAAGGCGTGGTTAAGAGTCCAGCCCATAATCCATATCTACTGATGATTCTGCCAGTCAAAAATGTGTCGGTGATAAATCCTAACAAACCAACCATGCTGAAAAAATTTCCGATAAAGATAGCACTATCAGCAGTGTTCGGATATTGCAGAGATGTCATGTTATAAAAAATGGCATCCATGACGAAATAGGCGACGCGCCAAATTGCGGCGAGACCGAAAACTAAAAGGATGAAACGATTGCGAAATAATGCACTGAGTGGAGGTTGCGCTTGTGGAGTTGAATCTGTGGATCCTGTTTGTGGCTTTTTGACATTGCGAATGATGATGCCTTGAATAAATAATGCGATGAACAAACAAACTGCAATGACGATATAAAGATTTTCTGTGCCGAGCAATTTGACAAATGTGCCTGTGAACGGACCTGCGACTACATACGAAAGCCATGAGCCTGCATTGAGCAAACCAAATAAACGTTTGCCTTGGCGGACATCAAAAATTTCTGCGGCAAGAGTCCAAAAGGCGAGGACGGCTAAGTTAATTAAAGTTTGAGTCCAGATGGGGAGAAAAAGTGCTAACCATTTCGATGGTGCAATAAAAAGCCCTGCACGTAAAATTAAAGTAATGACCGCGATAAATAAAACAGTTAACCACAGCCACCTTGATAATGAAACTTTTTCTGCAATTTTGAGAAAAACGGCGGTGATGGATGAAACGACAATTGCAATGCCAATGTATGTGACTGGAATGTATGACGCATCCCAATATTCCAAAAACAACGGCATGGAAATGGTCTGCGCGAAAAGCATTGCCGCACCCATGAAGAAGTATTGTGCCAACATGAGATATACATTGCGGCGTTCATCAGGGCGGATGTTGAGAATTGAATCGAGGCGGGAAAGCATTTAGATGATTTTATCATTTAAGTTTTTGCCACAGAGGTCACAGAGAAAGATGAGATTTAAGAGTTTGTTTGAGGTGATAAAATCTTATTAACCGCTAAGCACGCAAAGGTCGCGAAGAAAAATTTTATTCGCGTCGGGATAAATCCCTCGCTCAGTACAAAGAAGCCCCTTCGGGGCTTAAGCGCGAAGCGCTTCCATGCACTGAGGCAGGACTTTAGTCCGCACCGAGTGATATTAACCATGATTCTCTTTTCAATTATTATTTCTATTCTTCTAAGTACAGCTTCTTTTGCTTGGGGATATTTTCAGTCAGGTTTTGAAAATTTAGCAAAATATATTCTTGCTTTTGGAGTTTTGTATTTTATTTCCCGCTGGCGAAAATGGAGATGGTTTTCATCACTGGCATTATTTGTTTCATTATTTTTATCTATCTTTGGCTTGTGGTTTGACCTGCCCCTCGTGTGGATGTTCAGCGGCACAATTTTTGCACTGATCGCTTGGGATTTGAATCAATTTCAAGAAAAATTAAGTTTATTACCTGATAGAGAAGATAAGCGGGGAATGACCAGAAGGCGTTTGATACGGATTGCGTTTTTGGCAGTGATTGGATTAATGATTGCTGTGGGAATAGAATTGTTGTTTAGTAATTAATGCTTGACCCCTCCCAGCCTCCCCTTTAGGGGAGGAGCAAATTATTTGCGCAACACACTCCCTCTCCTTTAGGAGAGGGTTGGGGAGAGGTCAGATTGTTCAATTATCTTAATAATCTGATGAGGTGACTCAACAACATAATCAGGATTGCCACGAAGCAAATTTTCTAAACTTTGGTGACCCCATGTGACTGCAATGCTGGTGACGGATGCCTCTTTGGCAGACCGAATATCACTTAAAGAGTCGCCAATCATAAACACTGAATCTTCTCGATTTTTCAAAAGCTGATTTCGAGCCATTAAAATTTTCTGTGCTTTCGTGCCAGCCGTATCCACACCATATACGGCATGGATAAATTCAGTCAAGCCGTGTTGCGCAAGAAAAGCATTTACATTTTGTGATGAATTGGTTGTGACAATCGCCAAGGGGTGATTAGCAGAAAAATATTTAATTACTTCGCCTATCCCGTCAAAGATATTTGGCGGAGTTGTTCTTTCTGCGAAAAGGGTTAGGCAAATTTTTACGAAGTCATCATTCAAAGGTTCGGGGACTTGGCATGCTCGTCCAAACGTAGAAAAAGACATCACTTCAAGATTGTTTAAGTCATCTTTGGTAACCACATGTTTTACATTGAGTCTGTCACATGAGGTTTGACCAAACTGAATTAAGTCAT
>JAEURG010000035.1 GCA_016789345.1 Anaerolineales bacterium
AAGCAAGGGCAAACCTGACACGCGCGGTGGCGCAGGCAGTTGTTTGTTAAATTCAAATGTTGATGTGGTCTCTGAAGTGGTCATTAATTTTCCTTTACAAGTGAACGACTCGAAGTGTGTACACACTTCGAGTCGTTTTTATTTTACAAAAACGCGTTATTTTATCATTAGATAAATGTGAAATAGATTAAATCAACTTACAAATGATTTACATTAATAATGAGGTTTTCGATTTGAATAAATGCCCAATCCCTATCTGTTTGGGAAAGGCTGGCGCAAAATATTTTTTTCTGAAACCACAATAAAAGATATAATCAAAACATGAATTCAAAAGCCATTCGCAACATCGCCTTTGCCCTTCTTATCATTGGTTATCTTTATTATTGTTATCGTTACATTAACTTAACCAGTTTCAACATTGAAGGCACAACTTACTACGTTTTGTTTGACGATGCCATGATTTCGATGCGCTATGCTTACAACCTCGCACATGGAAATGGTTTGGTGTGGAACGCTGGCGAACGTGTAGAGGGAATCACAAATCCATTATGGACTGGCATCATGTCATTGATTCATCTTCTGCCAGTTGGATTAAATCAAACGGGACTTTATATTCAAATTCTCGGCGCTTCACTCCTGACTTTGAACCTGTTTCTTGTTAGACGCATCGTCGAACATTTTACAGATGATTTGTTCGTTATGCTTTCAGCAGTTGCCTTAACTGCTTTTTATGCACCATTAAATTCATTCGGTCTGCTCGGCATGGAAGTGAGTCTGCTGACTCTAATTATTAGCACTGTTATTTGGCTTGCACTCAAAAGCGGAGAAAAATTCAATATTTGGATTTACATTCTACTTGCCATTTCCACACTTGTCCGCTTTGACATGGCAGTTCCGTATCTCGTTATCTTTGGTGTTTTATTTTTCATACAAAAAGAAAATAGAAAAGTACATGCTATTTGGGGTTTTGGGTTATTGCTTTTATTTCTCGGCGGGCAAACGTTAGCAAGATATTTTTATTACGGTGAGTTTTTACCAAATACCTATTATCTAAAAGTAGAAGGTTGGAATCCAACATTAAAAACCTTACGCGGTTTATATGCATTAATTCAATTTGTCTATTTTTCAAATTGGGTTTTATTTTTGCTTCCACTTTCATTATTTTTATTCCGCCGAGATTGGAAAATAACTCTACTCGCACTTGTGCTGACAGGTCAAATTGCCTATTCAGTTTATGTCGGCGGTGATGCGTGGGAAAATCATGGCGGCGCGAATCGTTATATCGTCATCGCCATGCCATTATTTTTCATTGCATTTAGCTGGTCAATGATGATGTTGCTTACAAAGGCAAGAGATACATTAAACAATATAAAGTTCGCAAAAGTTTTTGATTTCGGCAAATATTTTGCCTTCGTTGTTTTATTCATTTTCTCAATCTTGAGTTTCAACGCCTTACTCGGCGAATGGAAATCAATCGAACGCTGGAACTTCACTCGCAGACCTGATTACGTCGCAGGTGGAGATAGAAATTTACAAATTGCGCTTGCTTTGCAAAAAGTAACCAAACCCAACGCTTCTATTGCCGTTGTTGGCGCAGGCACAATTCCATATTTATTGCCAGACCGTTACGCCATAGATATTCTTGGCAAAGCAGACCCATACATTGCTCATCAAAACGTACGCACGCCAATGGGCATTCCAGATATTCCAACCATGCGACCAGGTCACATGAAATGGGATTATGCCTACACGTTTGGCGAGCTCAAACCCGATGTCATTGTTTCTATATGGGAAAACACAAGCGAAGAAGCCGCGCCGTATTTAGAGGATTATATTTTTGCTACGATTGCTGAAAGAATAAAAGTTTATCTACGAAAAGATTCCCCCAATATCAATTGGGAACTTATTCAGTAAAAGAAATTACTTTTCCCATTTTTTGTGATTCATGCACAGCCGAGATAATTTTCATTACTTGAATCCCATCCTCTAAAGTACAAAATGGATTTGCATTGCCTTTGACAATATCCACAAAGTGTTTGGTCTGTTCTAAAAACATGACATTCCGCTCCCAACTTGCTGGAAGTGGATACTCAACCCAATTTTTTTTTTCTGCCTGATACATTTTCACAGCCCCATCTGCTAGATTCCATTTGATAGTGCCATTCGTACCGACAATTGTAAAATGATGTTCAGGTGGTTGTTGATTAAAATCCAAATGCAAACTTCCCAAAGCACCATTTGCAAAACGCAAAGAAATTTTCGCAGTATCTTCCACATCTATTTCAAGGTCACTTAATTTTGCAGTGTACCCAAAAACCGATTCAACTTTTTCGCCAACCAACCACGGCAGATAATCTAATGAATGACATTGCGTTGCCACCACACCGCCGCCCATATCTGCCCGTGCAGCGTAACTGATGCGATAATCTTCCCACGGATGCCAAGCAGGTAAATATTCTCCAAAATGTACATTTGCAGAAATGATTCTTCCTATTTCACCATTTGAAATTAATTCTTTTGCTTTAATCAGACTAGGATGAAATCGAAATTGAAAAGCAACCAAAACTTTTGCTCCGCTTTTTTGCACAGCAGAACTTAATTCATCAATTCTTTCCATTGAATGAGAAATTGGTTTTTCAAGCAAAATCGCACAACCTGCTTGTGCCGCAGGGATAGCAATATCTAAATGCAATGCAGTGGGATTTGAAACAATCACAGCATCAGGTTTATGTTTTTTTATCGCTTCGTTTATATCCGTTTCAACAGGGTAACCTGCTAGTTCATCATCAGGTAGTGTGGCTTTGCGTGTACGAAGCAGCACAATATCCGTTTCGCCAAGCGAAATTAAATTCCGCATGTGACGGCGACCCACAGAGCCAAGTCCTGCAATTAGGTATTTCATCACCAATCTACCGACTCTTCGTACTTCCACTTGATTAACACATCGCCAGCAATTTCTTTGAAAATGGATTTATCTTTTTGTGTAAAGAGTCGATTCCAATTGCCTGCTTGACCTTTTGGAAGAAAAGATGCGATTCCTTCATTTCTTTCGGCTTGCCACTGCTCATCAGGGTTAGACTTCATTTCGGCATTTATTTTCTTCGTCAAAGACTTGTCAACTTTCTTTGTACCAAGAAACTTCCAAACCTTGCTCATTTCGTCAAATGGATTTTCAAGCAAATCTTCATAACAAAGAGATAGGTAATTTTTCTTATAAAGTTTTTTGGCTTCGGAGTCTATTTCGTTCACATCATCTGCCCAGCGTTTGGCAATGTTGCGGATAAAGGACTCAGTAAAAATTGAACGTAAACCAGAGGTAAATGGAACAGAATCAACTTTCAAGTCAGAGATGATGCGTTTGTCTTCTTGAGTCAAAAATTTTGATTCTTCAACAAAGTTTCGAAATCGTTCAGATATCAAAACATCTCGCCCATCACGCACAATGTAAATGAGTTTTGCATCAGGGTAAATGCTATGCATATCGCGCACGGCTTGACCATGAATATTGGATGACGGGCTTTTATCGCCAACAATATTTTTATTTTCTTTGATGGCTTCGCGTTCTAAAATAAAATCAGCAGAGGCGCGCAGAATTAATGGGGATAAATCTTTTGCATGATTCCAACGATTCGATTTGCGTGTTAACCATTCTTCAATTTCAGATGAATCAACCAAAGATTTTAGCGACGGTTTGCGCGTAAAAAAATGCGCCTGATAATTACAATGCACTTCATTGTGCAAACGCGCCAAACGCATCAGCAAAGTTGTGCCAGAACGCGCATGACCTAAAATAAAAAACTTTTCACGCGGAAAGAATTGTTTAACTTCCGCAATTTCTTCTTTTGTAATTGAAGGAATTGGATTACGGTTTTTCTTTTTTTGCTCGCCTTTGATTAAGACGCGCATAGCAGATTTGATTCGGGAAAGCATAAGCATACAAGTTTATCTAAATTCCACGCGCTCTTTGGTAACCAAAATTTTATAAATCAAATTTGTATCAGTCATACACATCAATTGCGAGCCACTTCTAGCAATGCTATCTTCATTACCATCCACCCAGCCCCAGCCCCAATAACAACCTGCCAACACAGTTGCCGTAGTATCATTATTGTTATTAGATAATACAAAAGAATATGTAACACATTCTTTTTGCTCATTCGGTGAATTCATCCCAAGTGATAAATTAACACTCCCTTGCGATTCGTTTCTAATTTCAATTCGTACTTGTTTACCTTTAGGTTCAGGCGATGGTGCTTGATTACATTCACCTTGCGTAGGAACAACCGCCACCGTAGCAGGTGGTAACGTTGGCAAAATAGCAATCGTTGGCGGTGGTGGCAAAGTTAAAGTTGGTTCTGGCGTATTGGTTGGCGGAACAGGCGTAGCAGTAGGCAACGCCGCTTGTGTTTGCGTGATAACCAGCCATGCTTCAGCCATCGCAGTGGCGGCTTGGTCTTGCGGTGCGAGAGTTGGTTCTGCGCTTCCACATGCTGAAATTGTTACGATAATTAATATTGAAATTACAAGTAGAAATTTCTGTTTCATTGTTTCTCCGTGCTTTATTTTTACCATTAAACTACATATTCAATATTTTCAAAATATATTCTGCCGTTCTCTTGCCCGAACTTGCATCAGTAAAAGTAATTTCATCTTGGATGAATTTTCTTCGTTCGGATGCATCAATCGTTTTATCTTTTAGATATAAATTCAACGCTTCTTTTAACTCCGTCAAGTTGGTTGCTACTCTACCCGCCTTTGCTTCGCGGAATCTTTTGTGTGTGGGCCAATCACCAATTTCCTTCAACGATAACGAAAATTTATTTGGCTTATTCCATCCACCGGGGACATCAATTGTAGCGGCAATCATCGGCGTATCGTGGACTGCGGTTTCAACTAACATCGTTGAATACACAGTCACCAAAACATCTGAATACGCCATCATGGACGATTTCTCATCCATGTCTTCGCCACCATAATAACCCAGTGACCCACCCAATGCCACAGGTTGAACCACATGCACATGTGGATATTTTTTTTCTAATTCAAACACCTGAGCGCGTTCATCAGCAAAGATTTTCGGCTTATCTTGAAAATGACTCGGATGCAAACGAATCAATAATTGAGATGGCTCTGCTAAAGAATCAGATGAAACTAATTTTGCCAATGCTTCAATGTTCGGAAAATTCGGCGCAAAGTGGACAAAACTACTCGCATACGAAATTAATTTACGCTTTGGGTCAAGTTTGTGTAATTTGAAATATTCATCTCGTGGCATCAGCCACTGCTTGCGGAAATATCCATCATAAGAAGGAATACCGCCGATATTTACATTTTCAGGATTCCAATCTGAACCATAGACCAATTCATCTTTTTGCAATTGAGACCAACAAGTTGCATATTGCACATCTGCACCAGAAATATTGTATGAAGATGAATTATCCCAACCAACAATTACAGTCATGTTTGGAATTTTACGTTTAGCAGATTCGCGTAACAGATAACGATCCATTCTCCAGCCCGGAGTCGAAGCGATAACTAAATCAGGTTTGTATTTATCAAATAAATCAGTGTAAATATTTGTTGTGAAGCGATTTTGAAGTTTCACAAGCAATTTTCTTGCCCACGAAAAATTTCGTAGCAACAAAATCATCAATGCGGATGGAATCCAAATGCCCAAACGGAATTTCCAGCCGTTCTCCGCCCACACTTCCCAGATGTGACTGTCCATGGCTTCGGTGTTGATGCGACGCGAGCCACCCACACGGCGCAAATAGCCTAACAGCCATTGCATTCTTGGTTGAACTTTTTTTGCATATTCATTTGCTTGCTTTAATCGCAAACCTTCAAAAGTGAGACCTTCACGAGCAAAACGTGATGCAATTTTTTCTTTGGTTTCATCATCGGTAAGGACGATGATTTCAATGCCTGCATCGAGCAATGTTGAAATAACATCGCTTTGCAGGAAGTAGATGATTGCCATGCCATGGTCGGCGGAGATGAAGATACGTTTGGTCACTACAATTCTTTCTTAATTGATAGTTGTTTCGATTTCAATATCATTTATCTGCTTTGACTTCAAAAACAAAATACCTAAATTAACCAAAGCAATAAACCCATGCAATGAAATTTGCACAAGTTCAATAATTCCTATAAAGTCGGTAAAAGTCACAAGAAAAATCTGCCAGTTCAGCCATCGAAAAGCATCTAGTGCGTAAATTAACACAGCAAGCCATGAATCTAATATAACATCATGCAATTTAAATACCAGTGCAATACCCACTAGAAAGTCTAGAAGGAGACACGCAATTAATGTGTACCCAAAAAATAAAGATATATCAAGTGTTAGCCAAACCAATCCAACACTAAAAATCAAAATTGCAGAAAGAACTGGCTTTAATGTGACCAGACCTACAAATAAACTAAATTTATCTTTTCTCTTGTAAATTAGAATGAGAGAGCCAGTTATTAATGAAATCCCCAGCCCAATTAGAAAAAATATTGTAAGTCCATCCATAAGCGTTACGAATAGTACCAGCTAAAGATTTTGTTATAAATTGCCAACAAAACCTTCTTGATAAATCCAACTTCCAATACACGCTTCTTAAAACTTGTCTTCTGCCTTCTGCCTTCCGCTTTCAACTCTCCTCTCAAATACCCCAACGTATTGGACATATTCATCGCTAACGGGTCCGAGACCATCAAACGTAACAAGCCTGCATCATTCATACGCTTATCCAACTGGCGGACTTGTCCCATAGGCTTGTCCATGTCAAAGGGCAGGAATTGTTGAAGTGTAGATTTATATGAAGTAAATTGCCAATGACTTGCCCCAGCAATTGCAGTCACATTTTTATATTGAATTCGCCAATCTTTTGTTTCAGCATAAACTTTTTTATTCTCTTCTTCGGTTTGCCCAAGTGACAAGTTAAATTCTAAAAATGTTTCCCACGCAATGAATTGACCTTCATCCAGCACAGTATTTTCCGCGTAGCGTGCCCACTTCAAAGTTGATTCATAAAATTCAGGTGGTGTTCTAAATGGTCTAGCAGTCACCATACCAACATTTGGAAAAGTCTCTAAAATTTCTACAGAACGCGAAAGCCAATTTGGAGAGAATAAAACATCAGCATCGGTATAAGCAATAATTTCTCCAGGTGCGCCAGCCAGTATTACATTCCATGCGCCGCCTTTGCCCATGTTTTTTTCAGAGAGAATCAAATATTGAATTCGCCCTGCTTCTTTTTCATTCACCAAAAATTCACGAACTTCTGCACATGAACCATTATCGAAAATCATTAAATCAAATGGCAAACCCGCATCTTTTCGCATTGAATCTAAACTAACTTTTAATACATTCAACGTCTCGGCATAAAATCCGCTTAAGAATGGAATATAGTTTAACAAAGCCACAGTGATTCGTTGTGGCTTGGCAACATCTTTTACAAACTTTGCAGGGTTTTGACCTTTACGCATGAAGTGATTTCCGATTTATGATTTTGGATTTACGATTTGAAAAACTTAGCGATTCGCTTTCGCCATCGTTTTGGACGTGCAATATTTTCAATTATATGTTCAGGCAAGAAGAAAAAAATTGTTCGTAAAAACAATTCAAATTTTCTTGTGAAGCGCAATGAAGTCATCTTTGGGCGAGCGAGTTTACCATCTATCAATTGATGAGTCGAATCTAAAATTGTATATCGAATATTTGCCTGCCCGCCAGCCAATTGAATATTCACATTTGTTTCAGGGTGATCATAATGTGGTTTCGCATTTGGCAAATGACTGTAATCATGATTTTGATGCACAATCATCAGCGACGGTGTGCAATCAATCACAGCCCAATTTTCTTTGCGTGCTTTATAAATCATCCAATTATCCCAACCTGCGCGACCTATTGTAAAGTTTGGAATATCTTGATAACAACTTTTTGGAAAAAGAAAAAAATCGCTTCCCGCCGGACGGTGAAGTTGATTCTGTTCCAACACATTTTTTCTTAACTTCGACTCCCATCCTTCGGTAAAATCAATCGGTGACGTAATATCATAATCCCAACGTTGACTTAATAAAACAAATTTATCTTTTAATTTCATGGCTTGTTTTGTTGATTCAATAAAATCATCCATCAAAATTATATCGGCATTGATAATACACAACAATTCACTATTTGAGTTTTCTCTAGCAATCTCAAACATAGATGAAATTAATGGTGTACCGCTTTCATTGACTTTTACATTCGGAAAATGTTTAATATTAAATTCTTTAGCAATTTCAGCAATCCCTGATTCATTTCCAAGCAAAATGACTTCGACATCTTCAAGCAACGTCCATGATTTGATGGCATTACGTTGAATCATCGCGATATGTGGATTCGTAAAAGGTTTCGGTGCAGAGAAGAAAGTTATAAAAGGCATAAGTGAATTGGGAATAGTGATTAGGTTTTACTTTTTCGTTGCACGAGTATCTATATCTTTAAGCGTTTTATGTTGCACACCTGCATTGATTTTCATCAATTCAGGGTTATCGTGAACCAAATCCAAAACTTCTTTCCATGAAAAATCATCTCGTCCGTCAAATAGTTTATACACTTCACGCATAAATTCCAAATCTTCAGGAGTATCAACAGTCCAGCGATAATCACCAAAATCAGTGACGTGATTTAGTAAAGCAACTTTAAATCCATGCGGTGATGTTCCTTCTGAAAGCTGACGGCTGATAGCTGACAACTTTACTTCCTCATAAAAATAAGGCATAGCATGTTCACGATGTTGAGGTTCTTTGGCATCTTTCCATGCTTTTTTTAATGCTTTGAATGTGCAGGCTTCTACATCTAAACCAATTGGATAAGTACGATTCCAAGGTGGAGGAAGGCGATTACAAACAAAATCATATTCATCTTCAAGCAATGTATTGACAACATCATCAATTAAATCAGGGTCAATGACTGGGCAATCGGCTGTGATGCGAACAACGACATCTGCTTTGGCTTGTGAGGCGGTTTGGTAATAACGATCTAAGACATCAAACAAACTGCCTCGGGTGTAGTCTAAACCTGCAAGGTCGCAGTACTCAGCAACGGGGTCGTCAGAGGCGTCTGTTGTCGTAGCAAAAATAATTTGGTCAAGAGTCTTCGCCCGCGATGTACGAATCATCACACGGCTTAACATCGGTTGACCTGCAATATCTGCAAGTATCTTCCCGGGTAAACGTGAAGAGGACATGCGTCCTTGAATAATAGCGACAACTTTTTGTTTCATGAAGATTGCGCCTCAGATGGAATCGGCAATGGAATCACAAAACTTTTTTTTCTAAACTTCTCAACATAATCGCGCACAGTCCAATAATCTAAACCAACTTGTTCAGCAATATCAAAGACAGAATGTTCACCTTCAAAACGCATCATAATTTTTTCGATGGCACGATTCAATGCAAGGTTTACATGCCAATCAACCCACAGACCATTGCCGCTGAGAAAAACAGGTCCGCGAAAAGTTCGTTTAGGAATGTAATTGCTACAAAAAATTCTTACAATTTTTTCAGCAACATCACTTGCGCCACTTAACATTTCATCATGAATAATATCAAGGTTATCATCCGTCGTGTGATATTCATCATAGGGCCAGCGATTGATAGAAAGGCTCGGCACATTCACGCCGGGTCCATTCATTACGCGTTCATCATTGGGCGGATAATCTGCAAAATTTCTTTCTTCATGTTCAATATCTTTTATAACTGAATTTGCTATTCTATCTAATACATGATTATGCTGACGCGAATGATGCCACGCAATTTTATTTTTGTTGCCGGTCATTTCCATAAAAATACTGCCCCGAAAATTTAGAATCATATTTTCGTTATGCGCCAACCAAGCAATCGTGCCAATCGTTTCAGGTCCAAACCAAAAACGCACACTCATTGAACCAGCGGGCAATGGGTTTTCTGCAAGCCTTCTTGCCAACTCAATTGCGCTGACGACTCCCGCGCCATCATCATTGGCTTGCATTGGATGACATGTATGCGCTTGAATAACAATTTCACCAGCGGATTCGTTCACGCCTCCTTCTGGGTGGATAACTGCTGTTGCGACTTTGAATCCTTGCTTCGGGTCAGTGACAAATTCCGTCTTAATCACAGCACGATATTTTTTATCGCGCGGAAGTTTGTCAAAATCATTTTTGGATAAACAAAATCCCCACACACGTTCATAATATTTGAACACCCACGGAATCGTATGCGGACGTTTCTCATTGAAATGTAAATGGGATTGCAATTCTTCAAATGTAAATGTTCCATCAATCGGTAAAGAATATGAAACAATATGAAGCGGATTAGTCTTAAAATCAATAACTCTCTCTCCGCCTTCAATTTCCAAATACGCCTCATGGACAACGAATCTCTCAGGCACTTTCCACGTCCACACAGGAGTCAGTGGAGCATACGTCTCAACCGTGTAATTGGACGAATCAGGCATATACGAACCGATAATTTCCAACGTTTTATCTTGGTCATCAGAGACCAGAGTTCTATGTAACGGATAAAATTCCGCGAGAATGGATTTGAGAGAGGTGTAGGGTTTCATAAAATAACTCGGTGGTCGAGTAGTCCCGAATACTCTTTGAGGGACGTATCGAGACCACAAATTTCAAGTTTACTTTTAATTGATGGTCTCGATACGCCTTTCGCAATAACCGCTCAAGGCTACTCGACCATCGGTCTTTACTAATAACTGTTCTCTGATAACTGCTCCCTAGTACTTCGCTTCTTCAATATAATGCAACTTCTCAGGATGATCACGCACAATCGGAGACATATTATCAAAAAATTCATTCGCCGTCATGTAATGCACTTTCGCCTCACCGACTTCAATTTCTTTAATCACGCCTGCATGTAACAAATCATTCATACCAGGCGTAATAAATGTTTTTACACGGTCATTATTGCGTACAAACATTGTGTACGTTTTGATTTGCGGTTTTCTATCATAACCCATATACATCCCAGCAAATTCTTTGATGCGTCGATAATCACAACCGACATTGTATTCAATATAATGATGCATCGAAAAAGAATTATTGAAATCTAAACCAATACTGATAATGGTCGCATTGATTTTATGCATCAAAGCAAATGCAGAGTTTGGTCCGTATGCTTCAACATCTTCTGTATTTGCAAATTCATCCGCGCGTTTGCCTAAAGCAGAAAAACTATAAATCGGATGCGGGCTTCGTTTTGCATTTGCCCTCAAACGTGCTTGTTCCGTAATCATGCCCATCTTCGACGGCGTTTCCATCACATCAAAATAATGCGTCTCCGTCCACGATTGAAAATTAAAAGCAGGGAACAAAACCGTTCCATCTTTTCCAATCAATTCCTGCATCACATCAATCACCGTATCCACACCGCCTTCAACACCGCCCAAAGATTTATACGACGTATGCACAACAATCGTATCGCTTTCGATTTTTATTTTTGAGAAACCCTTTAACAAATCTTTTTTATTGAGCATTTTTTTCTCCGAGATTTCGATAGACATTCATTAATGCTTCAGCATTCTTTTTCCAATCCGCACGCTTCTCTGCTGACCTGCGACCTGCTTGCCCCATCTCAAACAGTTTCTCTCGCTGATTCATCGCCATTAAAATTTTTTCCGCAAGATGATTCGAGTCACCATCTTTAAATAGCCAACCGTTTTCATTTTCAAATACCCATTCTTTGTTAGCAGGAATATCTGAAACCAAGCAAGGAAGTCCGCAAGCCAATGCTTCCATTAACGAAACGGATGAGCCATCCACATGCGAAGGCGAGATGTATAAATCTGCTTGATGATACCAATTTGGCAAATCATTTTGTGAAATTTGTCCACCATACGTTACAAATTCTTCTACGCCTCCGCGCTGAAAAATTTGACGAAGTTTTGTACCTTGTGAACCGCCACCCAAAAGAATCAAACGAACATCA
>JAEURG010000026.1 GCA_016789345.1 Anaerolineales bacterium
TACCACCCTTGCTCAGAGTTTGGATATTCTTGCACAAGTTTTGCGAAAGTAGAAGCGGCTTGTTTGTTATTACCAGACTGAATGGCTGAGATGCCCGCCTCAAGGAGTTCTTTTTCAGACAAAGTTTATCCTCATAAAAAAAATAGAGCCGATTGATTTCGGCTCTATTATACACAGACTTTTTTACACGTGTGCTGTAACCTTGGCTTCCAGTTTATCTTTGGGTTGAAAACCAGTCATACGTTCTTTGATTTCGCCACCTTTGAATAACATCAAAGTGGGAATACCCATCACACCGTATTGCATCATAATGTTAGGGTTTTGGTCTGCATCTAGTTTAACAACTTTGACCTTACCATCCCATTGACCAGCGAGTTGGGTAACGATGGGGTCAATCATTTTACAGGGCTGACACCAATCCGCAGTGAAATCTACCAACACGGGCAAATCTGCGCTGAGAACTTCTTGTTGAAAATCTTGTTCAGTTACAAATTTAACATTGCTCATTATGAACCTCCAGTTTGAAAGACGTTATGTCTGTTTATTTAATTACTGATGTTAGTACCGTCCCGCAGGTTTTGTTATAAAACAAACCTCATTACTTAAAACCTGCGGGACGTTTATTTCTGTTGACGAGCCTACCTGCCCGTGATAGAATGCAACCCGCCTGATTAACGGGCGCGTAGCTCAATGGTAGAGCAGCGGCCTTTTAAGCCGTTTGTTGAGAGTTCGATCCTCTCCGCGCTCACAAAGTCCTTCATTATTGAAGGGCTTTTTTGTTGTGAGTCCCCATTGAGGGGATGATATTCGATCCTCTCCGCGCTCACAAACAGCATTTCAAATGAAATGCTGTTTTGTTTTAATTTTCTTCATCCTCTTCTTCAAACTCGTCCATCTCATCTAAATCCAATTCATCTTCGTCTAAAGACAAGATGTCAAATTTGTTTAAGTCTTCGTTGAAATCTAAATTTTCTAAGGCATCTTCTAAAAATTCGATAGTATCTTCATCTTCGGTATTTTCGAGCAGATTAAGAATGTAAATGCGCGCATCTTCGCCGCCGATTTGTGAAAGTGACCAAATTGTCGCGGCGGTGACATCATCATCTTCTTCCTCATCTTCGAGCATTTGGAGCATGATGGGGGCGGCTTCTTGAATCCCAAGTTCACCAGCCGCTTCTGCTGCGGCAAAACGAATGCGTGGGTCACTGTCTAGTAATTTGCTGACGACACTATCATTCCAAACATTATCATGTGAACGCCCCATTGCTTTTAATGCGGAGGCTATCCATGCGGGGTCTGAGCGTTGATAGGCTGACTCAATAATATTAATCATTTCTTCGCGTGATGAATAACCAAGCGACTCTAATGCTTTTCGTCTTAATGATGGGTTATCTTCACCGCGGATGACTGAAATTAATGCGTCTTCCACTTCATGTTGAATGTCAGAATCTAATTCTTCTAACTCGCCAAGCAAAACAAATTCGCCGAGTAAATTCGCCGCTTCTACGCGCGGAGCGAGGTCGGTGTCGTTAAGAAAAATGTTGACGAGTGAGTCAACAAGCTTGGGGTCGTTTGATTCGGCAAGTAATCCAATAGCACGGGCACGCACTTCTGAATCTGAATCATCTAATAAAGCTTTGCCAATTTCTTCATACGAAACGAGCGTATCTGAATCAAGATGAGATAAAAGATTATCAAGTAGAAGCAGTTTGCGGTTGGGCGTGACGCTTTTCCACACATCTAAAAAGAGGCGCAGAGATTTTGGGTCTAAATCAGAATAATATCCGAGATGATTCTGCGGAATATCTTTTTTAGAATCTAACAAATGGTCGAGTACGTTTTGAAAAGTAGTTTCTGCCATATTATGGAACGAGTTGCGCTGGGTTTACAAAATCCATGATGTTGACGAATAACATCAAGCCGATGAGCAAAAGCATAGCAATACCATTGACTGCATTTTCCCATTCGGTGGGAATGCGTTTTTTGAAAAGAATTTCTGGCAGTGTAAATAAAATTCGTCCACCATCCAGTGCAGGGATTGGGAAAAGATTGAACACGCCTAATGAAATGCTCAACAAGCCAATTAAGTTTAATGTGTAATTGCTTGGGCGCGATGCAGAAGGTAAGCCGCTTGATTGCGCTTCGGCGACTTCTTGTCGGCTGGTGACATCTTCTTCAACAGAATAATTGAACAAATCATAAATTCCTTTGAAGCCAATAAAACGGGCTTCATCAGATGAAATGACTCCTTGAATTAATGCCACTGGTAAATACACAATCGTTGCGGCTTGAATGGCTGTAATTGTCACACCACCCGTTATGCTTTCAACGAATGTTGCTGGGCGAGTTGGTGTTGCGAGTGCAACTCCCATTGCACCTTCTTGTGCAGTACGGCTTGAAAGTGGCGTTGCAGTTAAAGTAATTTGTTCGCCATTGCGTTCAATTAAAATTTCAACAGGTTTATCAAGATTTTCTCGGATTAACAAAATAGCTGGTTGAATTTCAGTCACCGATTGACCATTAATAGCAAGCAAAACATCGCCATCTTGCATACCCGCTTGTTGTGCAGGTGAATTTGGAGCAACGGTTTCAATCAAAATTTTGCCCGGCACCGGCACACCTGATGATGCAATCACTATCGAAAACACAATTACAGCCGTAAGCAAATTCATTAATGGTCCAGCAAACAAAACCACCAAACGTTTCCACGGGCTTGCAGAAGCAAGTCCGCCCGGCACGTTCGGGTCATTTTCACCTTTCGGTCTAATGAAACCACCAAGAGGCAAAGCATGAATCGTAAATTCAGTTCCTTGCCATTTGCCCAACGTCACCAATTTATAAGATGGCAAACCAAAACCAAATTCTTCCACTTCAATTTTTGCCCAACGCGCCGCAAGAAAATGCCCTAACTCATGCACGAAAATCATCAAGCCGAGTGCAAAGAAGAATACTAGAAAAGATATCATTTTTATTCCTTTATCACAGTAGGGGCGACCCTCCTATAAATGTCAGACTTATAAATTAATCTTGACGGGTCGCCCTTACGATTTTGAGATTATATCTGCAAATGGATTTGAGCAAGTTAAAGTTTTATTAGATGAAATGCCCGCCTCTTTCTTGCTGATAGTTGATTCTGCTCGGAGGCATTTTGTTTACCCTCAACCTCGCGCGGGGATAAATCCACCGCGCTATTTTTACAAAGCCCGCTAAAGCGGACTCTCTGCTTAAACCTTCGTGTTTAAATTAATTTCGCTCCGCCCCCAACTCCCGCCACCAAAACATCTTTCACGCCATTTAATTCTCTTAACTTTTTCTCAACTTCTTTAGCATATCCCCCCAAACACAACACATGGACATTCGCACCAGCATCTACTGTATAACCGACTGGAAGTCCACTTGCACGCCATTCTCGTACTTGATGAAAAATCTCAACAGTCGCAGATTGCCAATACATCAACGGCGGATTTGATGTCATCATCACCGAATGCATCATATCTGAATCATGTTCAATAATATTTGCAAACGCTTCAAAATCTTTTTTGAGAATTGCATTTCGGCAAATATCCAATCTGCGAGTTGTATCTGCAACTCTGGCATCTTGTAACGGACTTGTCCCTGCAATAGCATGTCCTTCTGTTGAACCAGTTTTTTTATGCGCAGAACTGACCACTGCAATACAATCTACTAAATTCCAATGCTTAACATCTGCAATGGAAAATGCAAACGAATCTTCTTCACTGTTTCCCATTTGCCATTCCACAAATCCGCTTGGGATAGAACGAGATGCAGAACCAGAACCTCTACGTGCTAATTTGGATAATTCACTTTCGCTTAAATTTAATCCAGCCGCTTTACTAGCAGATAATGCCAACGCCGCAAACGCCGCCGCTGATGAGGCAATCCCTGCACCGGCAGGGAAATTATTTTCGCTGGTCACTTCGGCTTTTTCATTAAAATTCACCATCTTGCGGACAATGTCAAGAATGTAAGAGACTCTTTCAAGTCCTTTACCTTTGATTTCGCTGTTATTGATAGTTAATGAATCTTGTTTTGCTGAATTGAATGTAACCGTTGTTTTGGTAAACAATCCATCCAGATTCATAGAAATAGAACCATTCACTGGCAAACGTAATTCATTGTCACGATTTCCCCAGTATTTGATAAAGGCAATATTCGGGTGGGCGAGGGCAGTGGAAGGTGTCATATCAAAAGTTTATCACTTAAAAGATTTGCCACAGATTTCACGAATGAACACGAATTTTTTTCGTGAAACCTGTGTAATCGGTGGTTAAATTTATTTACTCCCCAACATGCTGAACCACATCACCTAATGGAACAATCGTTTCACCATCCATTTCAAATCCACCGACTGGCATTGGTTGACCATCATGGTCTCTGAAATACAATGGCAAACCTTCTGCAAAATTTAATGGGAACTCAGTCGGGTCTTGGCGTTGATGATGAATATGAATGTGTGGCTCGCTGGTATTGCCCGAATTACCACATTCTCCAATCACTTGACCTTCTTCTACAACATCACCAGTTTCAACAGCAACACTCCCATTTTTTAGATGTGCAATGACCAGATATGTACCTGTTTCTTCAATTCGCATCATGACGTGATTTCCAGTTGGTGCTTCAAAATTATTTGATACCACACTTGGAATTTCATCTGGCTCACCATCATGGGCTGAGACAACGACTCCACTAATTGGAGCAACAACTGGCACACCATAGCAACTGTAATCTTCTAAATTTTCGCTACCAGAAAAATAATTTGGCTCAATCACCAAATCATACGCCCAGCGTTGATCTGGTGCGGCGGCGTGATAATTGGTTGTAATTGAGTCGCCGCCCCATGCCACACGAATCACTTCATCCGCAGGTAAACGGATAGTTACAGATGGAGTTGTGTTTTCAAGTGAGGCAGGATAAGCCATAGGTACAAACCATAAAACAAATCCAAGCATACTTATCACTGAAGCAATCAAAGTCCAAACGACAGGTTTACTTTTTCGTTTTTTGATAAGAGCATAAATGCCAACTACAATCAATGAAATCAGACCTAACACTGGCGGAATTAACTGCAACATATACCAGCCTGAAATTTTAATCATGCCACCTGCTAATAACATTCCTAAAATAACTATGGCAGAAATAATCATCAATCCAAACGGAATCCAACGCACAATGTTCCACACACGAGAAGGTTGTTTTTCTTGTTCCATGAAATCCTCCAAAA
>JAEURG010000062.1 GCA_016789345.1 Anaerolineales bacterium
TTTTTGTCATTCAATCATAAAAAACTTTTTTTTTAGAACAAGTGTATTAGCCAACAACGCCTATTAACCTGTTGTTAACCCCCATATATGGGCATTAAAGGCTATTTTGGCATATACAGGGCATATCAACCTTAAAAAATGCGGGAGCAATTTTTTTTTATTTCAATGATGATGAGTCTCTGATTCTTGTGATTCATTTTGTATTTATGTTTTGATTCATCATTTTATATTTTTATTTGATGAAGATAACAAAAAAAATTGGTCAATGATGTGTGTTATAACGATAAAAAATTATTTTTATCACTGAATCATTGCATAAACATAAAATTTTTATAATCACAACGGAAAAAATTATAACTTTTTTATTACTAATTTGCTTTTTGATAGAATTTGCAAGCAAGTTCACCTTATATTCATGGAAAATCGTATGACAACTTCACGCATCTCTGGCTTTTATAACTTGAATCTGGATGAAAGACGCAAAAAAATTGCTGAATCTTCCTCGCTTCTTGACTTGTCCACGCTTGATTCTGCTCTTACAACTGGTCTTTCACTTGAAACAGCCCTACACATGGTCGAAAATGTGATTGGATTATATGCTTTACCACTTGGAATCGGACTTAATTTTCAAATCAATGGTCGTGATGTGCTTGTTCCAATGGTGATTGAAGAGCCATCAGTAGTTGCTGGTGCATCATTTATGGCAAAACTTGCTCGTGCTAAAGGCGGATTCATTGCAGAATCAACTGAACCATTGATGATTGGTCAGTTACAAGTGCTTGAAGTTGATAATCTATACGAAGCAAAACAAAAAATATTAGATAATAAGCAAGAATTAATTGAATATATAAATACATTCCCTTCATCTATAAAGAAACGTGGTGGTGGAATAAGAGATATTGAGGTTCGAGTATTCGATGATTTGATTATCAGAGGATTTTTAGTTGTTCATCTCATCTATGATGTGCGTGATGCGATGGGTGCAAATGCAATTAACACGGCGTGTGAACAACTGTCGCCTAAGATTGAAGCGTTGACAGGTGGAAAAGTCCATTTGAAGATATTGTCAAACCTATCTGATAGACGAATCGTAAAGTCAAAGTGTGTGATTCCAGTCAAAGAGTTAGCTTTTGATAGTTTTTCAGGTGAAGAAGTGAGAGATGGCATCATTGCCGCCTATGCTTTCGCCGCAGTTGACCCTTATCGGGCAACGACTCACAACAAAGGGGTTATGAACGGTGTAGATGCAGTAGTGATTGCCACAGGCAATGACTGGCGCGCGATTGAAGCAGGTGCACATGCTTATGCGGCTCGTTCAGGCAAATACACTTCATTATCTACTTGGAGTAAGGATAATGAAGGAAATTTAGTCGGTGAGTTGGAAATGCCAATGGCTGTGGGCATTGTCGGCGGTGCAACGAAGGTTCATCCAGCCGCACAAATGGCGATTCAGTTGATGGATGTCAAATCAGCAAATGAATTGGCTGAGATTATCGTTTCAGTTGGACTTGCTCAAAACATGGCGGCACTTCGCGCTTTAGCCACAGAAGGCATCCAACGCGGACATATGTCTTTGCATGCCAGACAAATTGCGATTTCAGCAGGTGCAAGCGGTGATTTGATTGAGAAGGTAGCAAGCCAAATGGTTTTGGAAAAGAATATTCGGTCTGAAAGAGCGGAAGAGATTTTGAAGAATTTAGAAAGTGGAAAGTAGTGAGTGGAAAGATGAAAGAAGATTTAATTTGGCAAGTTCGCCACTTTGTGTATCAAAACTTTGCGGATATGACTCACCCACCAAGTGTGGGAGAGACAGCAAATCACTTTGGCATTACAAATAAAGAAGCGACTGAACTTTACAAAGAGTTACACAATCGCCACGCCTTCTTTCTGGACTTGGAAACTTTGAACGTCCGTATGGCAAATCCGTTTTCTGGGATTCCGACAGATTTCAAAGTGACTGCAAATGGAAAAACATATTTCGCCAATTGTGCATGGGACATGCTTGGAATTCCAGCCGCGCTTCACACAGATGCAACCATTGAAGCCAAGTTTACAGAAAGTAATCAAGAAGTAAAGTTAGAAGTAAAAAACGGCAAAGTTTCCAATGGTGAATTACTAGTTCACTTCCCTTTGCCCTTTTCTCGCTGGTATGATGACTTGGTCTTCACTTGAGCGACGATGTTGCTCTTCCAGTCGGAAGCATGGATTGACAAATGGTGCGAACGAAATAATTTAGCTCGTGGAGAAATCTTAACCCTTGACCAAGTTTGGGAACTTTCGAAATTGTGGTATCAGGATCGAATGTCCATAGATTATCATGGACGAAGCATGGAGCAAGTCGCTGAGATTTTTAGGCAGGCAGGTTTGAGATCAGAGTTTTGGTATGTGTAATATGGATAAATGCTACAATAATTTTGGAGGTACAAAATGACATCTAAAAAGAAAGTAAAAGCTAAAAAATTGACTATTGGTCTTCCTTTCAATCTTGGTTCTCTTGAATTGGAAAATGATGAAGCCCAGCAAAGAGCCGCATGGTCTTTGTATGTTGAGTTATCCACTAGAATTGCTGTACAACCACTAGAAGAAGGTGAAGGCATTTTACGAGAAGCATTAACCTCTTTGTATAATGTTTTTGGAATTACTCGACAAATACTACGAGAAGCAGGTCCTGAAATTGCTCAAGGATCTCAATCTTTTGGAGCAATTGCTATTGATGTACTTAATAAAGGTTTACGCCCCTTCTTAGTTAAATGGCACCCTCTTTTGAAATCTTATGAAGAACAAAAGCCTTCTGATAAAACTACTCTTGACCATGAACGAGGCTGGGAACGCGAAAAAGAACTTCGGCAAGAATTAAATAAAGTTCGAGAACAAATGAATATTTATGTTACAGCATTAGCAAAAATTGCAGGAATTGAATAAGAATTTAAAACAAGTATGTCTAGTATATTCATATCTTATTCCCGTAAAGATTTAGAAATCGCCGAAAAAATAGTTTCTGCAATAGCAGAATCTAAACTAGACGCTTGGATTGATACAATCAACATCCCAAAAGGTGAAAAAATTGAGCAAGAGATTTATCATGGTATTGAAGGCGCAAATGCTATATTGTTTTTGATTAGCCCTGCATCAGTAAATTCTAAATGGTGTGAAAAAGAAATTAGTCATGCAATATTAAACAAAAAACGAATAATCCCTATATTAATTCGGGATACAGATGAATCTTTAATCCCTATAGATGTTAAGGAAAGAAATTGGATTGATTGCCATGAAAAGCAATCTAATTTTGATAATGCAGTTAAAGAAATAGTTCATGCAATTATTGCAGATAATGAATGGGTAAAATATCATACGAAATTACAGTTACGAGCCTTGGATTGGAAAAATCAAAACCATACTGATAATAGCAAGTTATTAAGAGGTCGTGACTTACAAGAAGCGGAACAAAAACTTGCAAGTGCGGACAGCAATAAAGACCCTCAACCCACCGATATCCAACGAAAATATGTCAGTAGAAGTAGAATAGAAGAAAACCGACGTAAAAAGAGAGACACCATAATTTGGTCTATCGGAATAACAGTAGCTACATCTCTTTCAATTTTTGCTTTTTTGCAACGGAATAATGCTATTGTAAATGAAAATGCCCGTGCAACAGCTCAATCAATTGCTGAAGAACAATCTGATGTTGCTTTAGCAAGGCAATTACTTACAGAAGCCCAATCAATAAATAGTACCAATAATTCAAATCAAATCATAGCGGCCTTGCTCGCAATTCAATCTTTATCTATAGTACCATCAAGCCAAGCTTCTCAAATTTTAGTGAATAATCCAAATGCACATACAATATTAAATTTAAAACAACAGAATATAGTATATTCTGTTGTTTTTAGCCCAGATAATAAACTTATAGCTTTTAATAACGGAAACTCTGTATTAGTCTTTGATGTATTAAACAACAAAGAAGTTGCTAGAATGCAGCATGAAGATACTGTATTTTCAGTCGCGTTTAGCAACGATGGGAATTTTTTGTTTTCTGGAGGACGTGATCAGACGGTACGCATATGGGAAATATCTACAGGTAAAGAAAATCATCGCTTTATTCTTGATGGAGCAGTTAATTCTATTGACATAAGTGAAGACGGAAATTATTTGATTGCTGGAGGATATAGAGATATTAGTATTTGGGAACTATCTACAGGAATCGAGATACATCATAAGAAAATAAATGCTGGGCCAGTAAACCTTGTTACTATTAAGAATGGCTCAAAATATTTTGCATCAGTTGATAACGAAACTATTAGAATTTGGGATTTTGAATCTGGTGAAGAAATTTTTCGAAAAAAACATAACAATCCTTTTCATTCTGCAGCTTTTCATCCAAGCGAAAATTATTTTGCGGTAGTATGTGATGATTTTTCTGTTTGTATATGGGATTTTATAAACAATGATGAAATTACAAGAATTAATCATAATGGTAGCGTGACTTCTATTGCTATCAGCCCTGATGGTAATTATGTAATTTCAGGAAGTCGTGACAATACCGCTCGCATATCCGAAATATTAACTGGCAATGAGATTGCTCGAGTAGCACATGACATTAGTGTTTTACAAGTGGCTTTCAGTCATGATGGGAAATATGTAATTTCAAGTAGTAGCGATTTTACGGCTCGTGTTTGGGATCCAACAACAGGTATAGAAACTGCGCGAACAACTCATGACAGCCTAATTTATGATGTTTCTTTTAGTCCTAACGGAAAATATATAGTTTCTGGAACTGATACTGGCTCAATACGCGTGTGGGAAATCATACCAAGCGCAGAAACTTCCCACATATCACATGATGGTAGAGTATATTCTGTTGCTTTTAGTTCGGATGGAAAATTTATAGCATCTGGAAGCAGTGATAATTTTGTCCGTGTGGTAGATATTGAAACAAACAACGAAATTTATAAGGTTTTATTTGATGGAACTGTATATTCAGTAGATTTTAGCCTTGATAATAAATATCTAATTGCTGGTGGTGGTTCAACTATAAAAGTGGTAGAAACTTTAACGGGGCGGGAAGTTTCAAAAATGAAACATTCAGGCGACATCTATGTTGTCTCGATTAGCGCAAACAATCAATATGTAGCTTCTGGAGGGAATGATTCGACAGTTCGCATTTGGGAAACAATATCAGGTAAAGAAATAGCAATTATTACGTATGAGAATGATATACACTCTATTGATTTTGACTCAAGAAGTAAGTATATAGTCTCAGGTGGTGGCAATAAATCATGCATATGGGATATAGTAACCAATGAAGAAGTTGTATGTAGAGAGTTTGAAGGCGAAGTATATTCTACAATTTTTAGCCCTGATGGTAAATTCGTCGCTACAGGAGATGAAACAACTTCTAGCTTATGGGAAGCACTAAGTGGACAAGAAGTAGCAAGTGCTATACATAATAAAATAGTATATTCTGTGGCTTTTAGCCCTGACGGAAGATACGTTGCATCAGGTGGAAATGGTTTTGTAATTGTCTTAGATACAACAACTGGTCAAGAAATAAATCGAATGATTCACGATGGCAATGTGAATTCAGTTGCCTTTAGTCCAAATGGTAATTATATAGTTTCTGGGGATGATAAAAGTGCAATAGTCTGGGACACTTTAAAAGGGATTGAGATCACTAGAATGAACCATAATAATTTAGTAAAATCGGTTACTTTTAGTCCTGATGGTAAATATATTGCATCGGGAGGTTTTGATAAAACTGCTCGTGTATGGGTTTGGAATATAGATGATTTAATTAAAGCTACTTGCAATTATTTACCTCGTGACTTAACAATTGAGGAATGGATTTTTTATTTGAATGATAAACCTTACCAAGCAATTTGTTCTAATACATTTACAAATAAATAAGATATATCTAAAGAAGGTTATTAAATGACAACTCCTCATACTCACTCCCCTACACTCCTTAAACCCAACAAGCCCGTTGGCATTGTTGGTTACGGCGCATATGTGCCAAGATTCCGTTTGCCTGCCAAAGAAGTCGCACGCGTATGGACAGGTAAAAGCAGTGGACTCCCAATTAAAGAGAAAGCCGTGCCCGGCTTAGATGAAGATGTAATTACCATGTCTATCGAAGCGGCGCGCAATGCGATGAAGCGTGCTCAAATTGATCCAACCGAATTAAGAGCCGTATGGGTCGGGAGTGAGTCACACCCTTACGCGGTAAAACCAACTTCCACCTTAGTCGCTGAAGCGATTGGTGCAGTCCCAAACACGCAAGCCGCAGATTGGGAATTCGCATGTAAAGCCGGCACAGAGGCGTTAGTCGCCGCAATGGGTTTGGTCGGCTCGGGCATGGGTCATTACGCGATGGCAATTGGCATGGATACTGCACAAGGCAAGCCCGGCGACGCGCTTGAATATACGGCGGGTGCTGGTGGTGGCGCATATATTTTAGGACCTGCTGAAGAGTCACTGGCGCAAATCAATTTTTCATATTCTTATGTCACCGACACGCCAGATTTTTGGCGACGTGAATATCAAAAATATCCGGAGCATGGTATGCGTTTTACAGGTGAGCCTGCTTACTTCAAACACATCACCGAAGCCGCCACACATTTGATGGAAGCCGCGGGCACAACTGCAAAAGATTACAAGTGGGCAGTCTTTCATCAGCCGAACACAAAATTTCCGCAACGGGTTGCGGGTCAGCTTGGTTTTTCGATGGAACAAATTGAGCCAGGATTGTTAGTACCTGTGATTGGAAATACATACGCAGGCGCCGCCATGATTGGATTGACCGCGACTCTTGACATAGCCCAACCTGGTGACAGAATCCTCGTCGTCTCTTTTGGGTCTGGAGCAGGGTCTGATGCATTTGATATTACTGTCACTGACAAAATTACCGGACGTGCAGGCCTTGCTGTCAAAACACAAGAATATATTGCAAGACGAACTGAAATTGATTATGCAACGTATGTCCGTTATCGTGGTAAGTTGGCGATGAAGTAAGAAGAACAGGTAATAGTAAATAGTGAATAGTAGTTGGTGGTTTTCCTATTCACTATTACCCATTCACTATAAAACTATCACTCAAAAAATTTAGGAAATCATCCATGACAGAAGTCGTTATTGCTGGAATAGGTCAAACAGAAGTTGGCGAGCATTGGGATATTGGGTTAAGAGATTTAGCTTTTCTCGCCATTCAAAATGCAGTTAAAGATTCAGGTGGCTTGAAACCGCAATCATTATTCGTTGGCAATATGCTCGCGCCGAATCTTTCAAATCAAGCGCATCTTGGCGCCTTGCTTGCAGATTATGCTGGTTTGCTTGGCATTGAAGCAGTCACCATCGAAGCCGCAGGTGCATCAGGTGGCGCGGCTTTGCGTCAAGGTTATCTCGCAGTCGCCAGCGGATTTGTAGATGTTGCTCTTGTTGTCGGTGTTGAAAAATTTACAGATAAAGTTGGTTCAACGGTTGATGCCGCTTTATCAACAACTAGCGATTCAGATTTTGAATCCATTCAAGGCATGACTCCCGCCGCGCAAGCCGCACTCTTAATGAAAAGATATATCCATGAATATGAAACTCCCAAAGATGCTTTTGCTGGTTTTGCGTTAACTGCTCATGCAAACGGTGTTGCCAATAAAAATGCGATGTTTAGAAAAGCGATTAAGCCTGAAACGTATGCCAAAGCAGAAATGGTCAGTGACCCGTTGAATATGTTTGATATGGCTCCTAATGCAGATGGCGCCGCCGCGCTTCTCTTAACTAGACGCGAGTTGGTTGCTGAACCTGGACATCATCCACTCGTGAAAATTATCGGCTCCGCCGCATCGTCCGATACGTTGGCATTGCATGACCGTAAAGATATGTTGTATTTTGATACAGCACAAATCTCTGCGGGCAAAGCCATGAAGCAAGCAGGTTTGACTCTCGATAAAATTAATTTCTTTGAATATCACGATACATTTGGAATCTATGCCGCACTTCAACTTGAAGCAGTTGGGTTTGCAATCAAAGGCAAGGGCTGGAAGTTAGCCGCGGATAATGAAATTAGTTTAAAAGGAAAAATTCCATGCGCGACAATGGGCGGTATGAAAGCACGCGGATTTGCAGGGGGAGCTTCAGGTGTATATCAGGCTGTGGATGCGGTCACACAATTACGAGGTCAGGCAGAAGCGAATCAAATTTCAAATGCAAAGATAGGATTAATTCAATCACTTGGTGGTCCAGCATCAACGGCTGTGAGTCATATATTACAAAGAATAGATTAACGTCTGCGGTTTACGGTCATCTTTATCAAACTTGGAATCGTCAACGCCGAAAGTAAAGCCGCAAAACCAAAAAACAGATTCGGTACAAGCCAACGTGCATTGACCAGAAAACTTTGATACAACAAAATGCCTTGAATTTTTATTTTGGCTAACATAATTGGCGGGAGATTTAATACCGTGAAATACAACGCACCAATACATAAAGCAATCACAAAACTTAACACAAAATCATTCCATGTAACAAGTTGAGGTCGCACATCTTTTTGAATGCGAGCCATGACATTATTTGTGATGCTGTGTGGCATATCAGCCATTGGATAATGTTTGAGTGCATCTTCAATTTGTGAATCTCGTATTAGGCGGTTATCCATGATTCCTCCAAGTGTGCAAGGGTTTTGCGAAGTTGTTCCTTTGCACGAAAAATGCCTGTTTTAACTGTACCAAGTGGCAGGTTAAGAGTCGAGGCGATTTCTTCATAAGACATTTCATTTTGATAGCGAAGCGTTATCAAAATTTTGTATTGACTATCCAAATCATCTATGGCTTGATGTAAAAATTCTCTAGTTTCATTAGATTCAATTTCCGAAGCGGGGTTATCAAATTGCGGAATATCTTCCATGACATCATCACCCAAATCATTTAGTGATTTTCTTAAATTCGGCAAACGGTTGTAGCAAAGATTAGTAACGATACGATATAGCCAAGTACGAAACTGTGATTGACCTTTGAAATTCGGCAGAGCCGTCCATGCCCGCACAAAAGTTTCTTG
>JAEURG010000132.1 GCA_016789345.1 Anaerolineales bacterium
GATGTAGAAGTTAACGCCGATAGAACGCGCATTCGTCAAGTGATGATTAACCTAGTAAACAATGCTCTCAAGTTTACAGAAAAAGGAAAAATTATCATCCGCGCTGTACGCGAAGAAAACAACGTGTTAATCAGCGTCAAAGATACAGGCATCGGCATTCCGCCTGAACATCTGGAAGCAATCTTTAGCGAATTCACCCAAGTTGATTCTTCCACCACGCGCAAAGCAGGTGGCACAGGCTTAGGCTTGCCAATCAGCCGCAAGTTAATTGAAATGCACGGCGGAAAAATCTGGGCAGAAAGCAATGGTGTTGAAGGCGAAGGTGCTACATTCTTCATCTTCATGCCCATTGAAAACCGAAGCGCAGTATCCGAACCTGTAACAAGGAAAATTGATTAAACATGGCAAAACCAACAACCCTGCAATGCGCCGTTTGTGGCAACCAGCAACCCTACATCCCTTTTGAAGCGGCTGTTTGTCAAACATGCGAGTCGCAATGGCTTGAAGCAAAATACGATTACGATTCTTTCAAACGCGAAATCTTGCGAGGCATCCCAAACCGCCCTAATAACTTATGGCGTTATCAAGATATTCTGCCCTTAGAAAATCCATCAGCCTTAGATTTATATCCTGCTGGTGGAACTCCGTTGTGGCTTTCACATCGCTTCGCTACTGACCTTGGGCATGATTCTGTTTACATCAAAGACGAACGCTACTCCCCAACCTCCTCTTTCAAAGACAGGCAAGCCGCAGTCGCAGTCGCCGCCATGAACGAAAACGGAATCCGCGAAGCAGTGATAGCCTCCACAGGCAATGCTGCAGTGGCTTACGCCGCCGCATGTGCTAGAGCAGGTATAAAACTTTGGGTGTTTATGACCAGCCTTGTGCCACAAGAAAAATTACGCGAAGCCGCTTTGTTCGGTGCAGAAGTGATTCGCGTGAGCGGAAATTATGACCAAACCAAGCAAATCGCCGCACAATTTGCACAACGAAAAAATTTATTACTTGATAGAGGTGCAACTTCTGTGCCAGCCCGCGAATCTATGAAAACCATTGCTTATGAAATTGTAGAAGGGCTTGGTTGGCGCGCACCAGATTGGTACATTCAAGCAGTGAGCGGTGGTATGGGTCCGATGGGTGTGTATCAAGGTTTCAAAGAAATGTATGCAATGGGATTGATAAACAAAATCCCTAAACTTGCTATCATCCAAGCCGAAGGTTGTGCGCCAATGGTTAATGCTTTCAAAGCAGGCAAAGATGTAGCAGACCCCATTGTGCCAGATACAAGAATCATTATCTTATCTACTGGCGACCCTGGCAAAACTTATACCTATTTATGGAATCTCACCCAACAATATGGTGGCGTGATGGAATCCGTATCCGATTTAGAAGCCTACAATGCTATGAAATCATTAGCCAAAAGCGAAGGTATGGCTGTCGAGCCAGCAACCGCTGTCGCCTTTGGTGGATTCGAGAAACTATCAAAACAAGGTATCATTAGCAAAGATGAATTAGTCGTCATCAATTGCACAGGTCACACCTTCCCTGTCGAAAAACATGTGCTAGGCGAGCAATGGGCAGTGGATGTGCATTTGAGCAAAGACCAAAGCCCTGCACCGCGTGAAGGCTTGCAAGCCGCACTCGAAAATTTAGACGAAACAACCACAACTGTATTGCTAGTAGATGACAATGAGGATGACGCGCTTTTAATTCGCAGATTGTTGGAAGGTAGAAAAAATTATCGAATGTATCATGCCAAAGATGGCTGGGAAGGGCTTTCGATTGCAAGACAAAAATTACCTGATTTAATCGTAAGTGATTTAACCATGCCAGGCATTGATGGTTTTGGATTGGTAGAAGAATTAAAATTAGACCCACGCACCAAAGAGATTCCCGTCGTGGTCGTCAGTGCAAAAGATATCACTGCCGAAGAACGAAAACGACTCAACGGTCAAATTGAAGCGGTATATCAAAAAGGTTCGTTACCCACGCGCAAGTTTGTTGACCAAGTTATTAACGTCATTGAAGATAAGATAGACGATAAGAGCAAAGCATAAGGAGTATTCTTATGGGACATAATATTTTATACATTGAAGATAACCCTGATAACATGATGCTGGTGAAAAGAGCATTAGAATCGCGCGGTTACAAACTACTTGAAGCCGCAAACGGTTTGAATGGTGTTTCTACGGCAGAAGCCAATGAAATTGATTTGATTCTGCTAGATATTAACTTACCAGATATTGACGGTTATGAAGTTGCCCGCAGGCTTCGCACTAGTACAAAACCTGCACTAGCCTACATTCCTATTATTGCTATCACTGCCAATGCGTTAAAAGGTGACGCAGAAAAAGCGCTTTCAGCAGGTTGCGATGTATATATGTCAAAACCGATTAATATTCGTGAGCTATGGGCGCGTGTAGAAGCGTTTGTGCCTGCGCCTGAATCTAGTACATAGTTTGAAATTTTTTATTTATTTTTGTATGTGATAAGTTTCTATGGCTAAAATATTGTTGATTGAAGATATACCCGATAACGTTGAACTTGTGAGTCGGGCATTATCACAAACTGGTTTTGAAGTTTCTTATGCCAGTGATGCAGAAACAGGACTAGCCACTGCTATCAAATTAATTCCTGACCTTATCTTATTAGACCTCGGATTACCAGATTATGACGGACAAACTTTAGCAGGCTGGCTTCGTCAAGAAGAATCGCTACATAAAACAAAAATTGTGGCGCTTACTGCTTGGCCCGAAGAAACAGCGCGGCAAATGGTTGAGAGTTATCAATGCGATGGATACATCAGCAAGCCCATTGTAAAAATAAGCGATTTTATCTCTCAAGTTAATTCTTATTTGATAAACAAATAAATGCTACCTGTTGATGAAACTACCGCCATCAAATTAATCCCCGCAACCCAGTACACATTCGAACAATTGGTGGATATTTACAACCAAACCCGTATAGATTATATGGTGCCTATGCCCATGAATGTAGCGCGTTTGGAAGAATATGTAAAAACATATGATGTTAGTTTGGAACATTCCATTGTTGCCACACTCCCTAATGGAGAAATGTTAGGCGTAATTATGCTTGGGGTTCGTAATGGACGTGCTTGGGTAACAAGGCTTGGCGTCATTCCAAATAACCGTCGTCTCGGCATTGGAAAAGCATTATTTAATGGCGTATTTGAACAAGCACAAAAACTTTCGATTAATTTTTGTATGCTCGAAGTCATAAAAAACAATATCCCTGCGCATCAAATGTTTTTGAAATTTGGTTTTCGTGAAGTAGGTGAATTGCTAGTCTTGCGTCACTCACCATTAGAAAAGAAAAACACATCCGAATTAGCAAATATTCAAAGTTTCGACCGTACCCAAGCACTGACCTATCTCAAAAATCATCCACTCACACAACCATGGACAAATCAATACGAATCATTTTTAAACTCAAATGAAATCTCTGGTTTTTATGCTACGTTAAATGATGGCAGTCGTGGTTGGATGGTGTATCAACGTCAAAAATTTTTACTATCACGTTTCGTATTCCATACCGAAGCAGGCAACCCCGTCAAAGTCGCATCCGCCTTGCTCACACATCTTCACCAACAATATCCACGCCTAGATACACATGTAGAAAATATCCACTCACATGACCCACATCTACCCGCCTTTTATCAAGCAGGATATATCGAAGCCTTCCGCCGCATTGAAATGTGGCACGGCGAATTTACAGGATAAATTTCCGCTTCTTTCTTAATTTATAGTTGGTTCTGTTTCAGAAAAATTTTCTTAACCCAAATATTTTTCAACTAATCATATCGAAAAATTCTTTCTTGATTTTTTCGAGTTTTTCTGTCTTCCCATGTTTATATTCTTTAAACGCCTCATAAAACCTAAATTCTCTATTGAATCGAAAAGGCTTAAAAATGATTGCTAGCGGATTAAAATTTCTACTTCCACCAAAATGATTAAAGGCTAAAACTGCTAAAGAAATCTTCCAACCTTTTCTTTCAGACCAGTTAAGAATTATTGCTTTCTCTTGAATATATGGAATGATTCCTTCTTCGATATATTTTGACCAAATTGGGCTATTCGAATAAACAAACAAGATATGACGACCTTTTAATCCCCAAATAATCCATATCGCCACTGAAAGAATAAATCCCCAAGCATAATAAATAATTCCTACAATTAAAATTAACGGAAGAAAAATTAAAACAACAATAAGTATAAATATCTTAAGTAAAAAAGACTTATTCCCAAAGTTGTTTTTATCGTTCATAGTTATTGCTCACCCACAAACGGATTAAATTGCTTCTCATGCCCAACTGTCGTTTCAGGTCCATGACCAGATAACAAGCGAGTTTCATTCGGCATGACAAAAATCTGCTCGCGGATACTTTTTTCTAACGTAGGGAAATCTCCGCCGGGGAAATCAGTACGTCCGACACTTTCGTTGAAAATTAAATCTCCACAAAAGCAGATATTTTCTTTCTTCACATACAACACACAATGACCTCTTGTATGCCCAGGGGTAAATCTCACTTCAAATTCATTTGAACCAAGTTTAAGAGTCATACCATGTACTAAATCAATCGTCGGTTCGGGACCTGGGTCAATGTTCAAGCCAAACGCCGCACCTCCTCCACCCGCTCGCCAGAGAACATGGTCATCAGGATGTAATGCAACATGTGGCAGTGGATTCAATGAATCCGCAATTGCTGCGGCACCACCAATATGGTCAAAGTGGGCATGGGTATACCAAAGATGACCAATTCTCCAATTTCTATCTTGTGCGGCTTTGAGGATGATATGCCCATCCCAAGCAGGGTCAATCACTGCGGCTTCTTTGGTTTCAGAGTCAGCGATGAGATAGGCATTGGTTACAGCAGGACCAAGTGTACATGAAACAATTTCAAGCATGATATTCCTTGTATGTAGGGGCGAGGCATGCCTCGCCCCTACGATTAATTTTCTTTTCTCGGCGAAAAGATATAACTAATAATAATTGATATAACAATCAAC